>JAWCEH010000070.1:0-12124 GCA_038859955.1 Bathyarchaeia archaeon
ATGTAACAATGGTTATTGGATGCGCTAATGAGTTATTAGGCTATGTGCCTACGGAGGACGCGTTTGACGAGGGTGGATATGAGGTAAACCTTCCAGTATGTATTGTCGAGCGGTACGCGGGTAAGTTACTTGTAGAAGCAGCCCAAGGGGTTATAGATGAACTTTTAAAGTAATTACTTACAAATCCTCGGCATAGATGCAGCAATGTAAGTGTCTTAAAGACAAAACTTTAAACGCCTCCGCATACGTCACTCCAATCTTCTTCCCCATAAGTCTAGAATACACTCTAAGAGGATTCTCTATCTCCTGGAATCTTTCTGGTGGAAACTGACTTTTATGGGCAGCTACGGCTCTAAATTTAACGTCAATGCAATCAGTTATATCTATGTAAACGTTAGGCTTTCTAGTCCAATAGAAGGCAATAAACGGTGTTAGATGCTGTTTAAGCCCGCTTCTAATGTCTCCAGGATTAGCATGCGGGAACATTGCGAAGAAGGCAGCTTCGGTAGCAATTAAACCAGTCGCTTTATGATCTGGGTGAACTTCGTATGCTAACAGTGGGTCAACAGTTAGTACAATGTGCGGTTGAAACTGCCTTATAATTGTTATAAGCCTATTTCTAGCTTCAAGGGAAGGCCTAAGCTCCGAATCCTTATAGTTCAACCATAAAAGTTTCTTTACGCCCAGAATATTAGCAGCCTCCTCCTGTTCAGATACTCTGATGGAAGCGAGCTTTTCAGGATAAGTTTCCGAATCCAGCGTTCCAATCGCCCCATCGGTCATCGTCACGTAAGCTATATCGCACCCACGCTTTGCAAGCTTAGCTACTAAACCCCCAGCAGCAATATCAGTATCATCTGGATGAGGTTGAACACAAAGAACCCTCCGAGCGACCTCAAAAGCTCTTCCCAAGCTAGATGACTCAGCTGTAACAATGGCACTAAAAGCTTCGTCATAAGTTAAATTGACTATATTTTCCTCACTAAAGTTCATTTTTATCCCTCATACTTGAGTGTTAATTTAACAAGATATATTTGTTTTGACAAGGAATATGCGTTATGAATAAAAAAAGGTATTACGAGTTGTTTTAGTTTTCAGCAGAATAAGTCTATGGCAACTGAAAATAGAGTCGAAAAATAAGTTTGAAATAAGAGAACTTAATTCTCTTATTCTCTTTTTATAGCATATTAGTAGCGATGAAATCTTAAGATTTCTCGAGATATTCCGGTATCTTTTGCCCTTTAATTAGATCGTTAAGACTCTCCCTTTCTCTTATTAAAGCGTATTGCCCATTCTTAACTAGAACCTCAGCACATCTAGGCCTAGAGTTATATTGGGAACTCATTGAAAAACCGTAGGCGCCAGCATTCAATATTGCTAGCAAATCGCCTTCATAGACCTCTGGAAGCATTCTATCTCTTGCCAGTATATCACCTGACTCACATAATGGTCCCACAATGTCAAACACATCTTTCTCATCATCATTAAGTCTATTCGCAACAATTATAGGATGATAGGAGCCATACATAGCTGGCCTAATCAGCGTGTTAAATCCAGCATCTACGCCAATAAACTTCTTGAAGGGCGTAGTTTTTAGTGTATTAACTCTAGTTAATAGCACGCCAGCATCACAGACTATAAACCGCCCTGGTTCGATGCAAAAGAATGGTTCACCTAAATGATACTCTTCAATCCTGCTTCTAAATAATCTGATCATCTCCTTTGCAAAGGCGTCGACATCTAAGGGCGTCTCTCCAGGCTTATAGGGTACACCTAATCCTCCACCAAAATCTATAAACTCGAATGTTAAGTCAAGATTTTCGTGGACTTGGTGAGCTATTTTCAGGAGATTCTCAGCGGCTAAAATAAAGGGCTCAACATTCAGTATTCCTGATCCAATATGCATGTGCATGCCAAAACGCTTAACTCCAGCTCTCTGAGCCATTTTATAGGCATCTATAACTTCAGATTCCCAGACGCCAAATTTCGAGTTTTTGCCAGCTGTGATTACATGCTCATGGTGACCAGCTCCGACCTCGGGATTCACTCTAACTGATAATATTTCTGGAACATGAATCTTTAGGAGTCTCCTTAGCTGCGAAATAGAATCCACGTTAATTATTACTTTGGAGTCGACAAGAAATTTAAGTTCATCATCTCTTACACTTGTTCCCGTGAAGAGTATTTTATCTGGCTTAAAACCCGCCTTTAGTGCTAAGAAGACCTCTCCTGGGCTCACTGCGTCGAGGTATGCCCCTTCATTCTGTAAAATCCTGAGAACGGCTAAACTAGTATTAGCTTTAGCGGAATAATAAATCCTACTTTTGCTATAATACTTTAGCAGCGCGCGTTTTACTCTTTGGAAGTTCTCGCGTATACGATTCTCGATCAAAACGTACAGTGGCGTGTCGAACTTCTCCGCAAGTTCAGCTGCTGATACACCATCTATATAAAGAACCCCACCCACATTCTTTAAAAAATTATGATACAAAGTTGATGTGGGCAAACGCTCAATCTCCCCCGCCCGCATTTTCAAATATAACCTTTAGCACAGATAAACTCAGCGCTCAATATTCCAGCTCCAGCGGCGCCTCTAATCGTGTTATGACCTAGACAGAGATATTTAATGGTCATTATTGGATCAGTACGTATTCGCCCAACAACTACGCTCATCCCCTTACCAGCATCTCTATCAAGCCTAGGTTGAGGCCTATCAATCTCGTCTCTAATTATTATCGGCTTTTCGGGGGCTGTTGGAAGCTTGAGTCTCTGGGGTTCACCTATAAATTCTCTGAAGGCTTCTTTAACCTCATCAATGGATGGCTTAGTCTCTAAATCAACATAGATAACTTCTAAGTGTCCATCCTTAACGTTAACCCTATTGCAGCTGGCGCTTATGGCGATATCTGCCAGCTCAACTCTTTCGCCATCGAATGTTCCGAGAATCTTTTTGGTCTCGGTCTCCATCTTCTCCTCCTCCTTAGCTATATAAGGAATAACATTGTCAATTATATCAAGTGACGCAACCCCTGGATAGCCAGCTCCACTCAAAGCCTGCATCGTTGTAACAATAACTCTTTTTAAACCAAATTTCATTAGGGGTCTCAATGTCATAGCCATCTGTATGGTTGAACAGTTCGGATCGGTTGATATAAAACCGCTCCAGCAGCGGCGGCGCTTCTGTATCGGTATTAATTCAAGATGCTCTGGGTTAACCTCAGGTATGAGAAGCGGAACATCTTGATCCATTCTATGTGCTGCTGCCTTACTAAGAACCGGAAACTGTGTTGCAAAAACCTCCTCTATTGGACCAGCTATATCTCCAGGAAGCGCCGAAAAGACTAGGTCTACGTCACCAGCCTCCTTAACTGACTTTAAATCAGTATTAACAACGGTCATTTCACCTATTTCTTTAGGCAGCTCTGTTTCCATACGCCACACACATGCATCTCTATACTTTCTACCAGCCGATCGCTCTGATGCAGCAAGTACAGATATCTCAAACCATGGATGATTTTCCAGAAGTTGTATGAAACGTTGTCCAACCGCACCAGTTGCGGCTAATAATGCTACACTTTTACGCTTCAAGCGCATCCCTCACAATATTAACAGCCTGTCTAACTTTCGCCTCATCAATAAATATATTTATTGTTGCCTTGCTTGTTGTAACCTCAATGATATTTATCCCATTAGACGCCAGCGCGTTAGTTATCTTAGCAACCCAACCAGGTGAATCAACAAAGACTGGATGTGACACTTCAATGAGTCCAACACTAGTTAGACAACTTAAAGCCTTAACAGAACTCAAATCATGTATTTTTTTCATCAACTCTTTTAAATTTGGCGTTGAAATAAAGATTGTAACTGAACCTCTGCCAGTACTAACCCCGAAAATCTTATTTCCAGCAAGCGTCGTAAATATACTGCTTAGATTCTCAGGCTCTATATCGCATATTAGGCTTATTGCAACCAAGTTCCCCTCTTCCCTAATCTCAAAGGAGTTTGAATTAAATACTCCTAATATCTCAGTTCCATAAGATCTTAGGTCGCCAGACATAAAGCTAACAATCTTCAGTTTCTGACCTGGTAGTTTATACTTTAGCGCCTCAGCTTTAATGATTTTAGCGCCTCCATGAGCTAGGGCAAACATTTCATGTATGTCCAGTCTATCTAAAACGCGTGGATTTGGAATAACTTTTGGATCTGCTGATAAAACGCCTTCCGTCTCTTTAACGAGTATAACCTCCTCAGCCTTTAGACAATTCGCTACTAAAAGAGCCGTCGTATCGCTTCCTCCTCTCCCAAGAGTTGTCACATTTCCATTCTTATCTCTTCCAAGAAAGCCGCAGATAACAACAATCTTTCCATTTGAAAGGAGTGGTTCAATATATTTAATTACGCGTGCGCAAGTCTCTTCCATATTTGGTTTCGCATCTTTAAAATTTGAGTCGGTTATAATAGGCCATTCCTCATGGCTCGGTTCTAGATAAATTGCATCCGCGCCTAACGCCTTTAGGGCTGAGCAGAATATTCGCGCGCTAGTTCGCTCACCCATAGAGATTATGTCTGCATAATCCCTATCGCTTATATTCCCTATCTGTGACATTGTGCTGATTAAGTTGTTTGTTGTTTCGCCCATGGCGGAAACTACTACAACAACCTCTTCAAATCCAGCCTTTAAAACCATCTCAGCGGCTTTTCTAATCTTTTCTCCAGTCGCTAAATCTGCGCCACCGAATTTTACGACAACTCTACCGCCCATTAGGAGTCAACTTTCCCTCCTAAATCCAGCCTAACACATCATCCATGCTATAAATTCCAGGCTTCTCCTGCTTATAAATCCATTCCACAGCATATAAGGCTCCTTGAGCAAATACACTCCTTGAGAACGCCATATGCTCAATACGTATCATCTCATGTGGTCCAGCTACGATGATTTCATGTACGCCTGGAACACCTCCAGCCCTAACAGCGAGAACTTCCAGCTCATCTGGCTTCCTAGCGCTCAAGCCCTCTCGCCCATAGGATATACTTGTGTAACCTCTAGCCTCTGATATTATCTCTCCCATCTTCTTTGCCGTTCCGCTTGGAGCATCCTTCTTTCCGGAATGATGAATTTCGACTATACTGAAGTCGTAGCCGGATGGGAAAATCTTCATCATACGAAGTAGCCTAAATAGTATATTTACCCCTATAGCATAATTTGGTGAGAAGACCGCTGGAACCTTGCCTGTAACAGCATCCCTAATCTTTCTCATTTGCTCATCTGTGAAACCAGTCGTTCCCATAACTATTTTCTTGCCTAAATTAGCCACTACTGGCAAGTTGGTAACTTCGGCCTGAGGCGTGGTAAAAGACACGTATACATCCGCGTCTTTAACAGCTTCCTGAAGCCTTGTTGGATCGACGATTTTGATATTTAGGTCGCAGATCCCAGACTCCTTTAAAGTCTTGTTAATGTTTGGATCCTCTTTAGCAGCGACCGCACCCACTATTTTAAAGTTCCTCATAATGGCTTCCTTGATTAACGTGCTGCCCATTCTTCCGGTTGCACCAGCAACACATAATTTAATATCGGTCGTATGCTAGCCCCTCCCAGAAACGCTCATTGTATAAGCGCTTACTTAAATCTACATCAAAGAAGTCTTCTATAGGCTTAAGGATCTCCGGATTCCTTTCATAAACTACCCTAGCCGTATTCAAAATCACTTCCAGACCCTTCTTTGTCATTCTTCCAAGTGGACGTCTGCACGGCCCGGAGGGCATTCCAAGTATATTCATGAGCGTCTTGTATGGAAGCGGATTTCTGGCTCTACATGGAATACTGCCATATAATGTTTCCTCTTCGGTTCTAACCGTTACTATTGAGAAAAGCGGTTTTAGACCATCAAATAGATTTTTAGCTTCTTCGCTTCTTCCTTCGAGAATCGCCTTAGTAAGCATACTAGTAGCTTTAGGCGCAATATTCGATGTAACCGAGACCACACCACTCGCACGTATTTCCGGGTTAGTCATCATCTCGTAGGTTTTATCATCGTCTCCGGATAATATATCAAAATCTTCGCCACAAAACTTCCTAGTTAACTTCATATTTTCAATATTGCCTGTTGCCTCCTTAACGGCTCTAACATTTTTAAACCGTGAATGGAGAGTTGCTAGATCTTGGGGTAGAAGCTGTGTTCCAGTTCTTCCTGGAATAACATAGGGAATAACTTGAACATCCGGGAACATGGAAGCTACGGGTTCTATATATTCTCTCCTTATTTCTAAGGAGCTAGGTCCATTATAGTATGGATCAACTAGAAGGATGCACCTAACGCCGAAATCATAAATCTCCCTTGTCATTTCGATAGTTTTTTCCGTACAATTGCTTCCAGTTCCACCTATAGTAACGCATCTATCCCCGGACTCTTCGTGAACCTCTTTAATAATTTTTATGCTCTCTTCATGACTTAGCGTAGGACTTTCGCCAGTTGTCCCAACAGCCAAAAGCCCGCTTACACCCTCCTCAATCTGAAACTCAACAAGCCTCCTCAAGCCTTCATAGTCGACTTCAAAATTACTTTTCATGGGTGTTATTAAAGCCGTATAGCAGCCCTCAAACTTTTTTACCTTCATCAATCATTCCCCTCGAAGTTACTCTGAAGATTATCGATTAGTTATTTATGTTTTTCGTTTAAATATTACGAAAAACGTACAAATCTACGATTTTCGCAGAAAATATTTTTAGGCTAAAAGAAATAATAAATTGTGGATCAAATAGATCTCAAAATATTAAGTATCCTGAAAGAGGACGCTAGGGCTAAATATGTGAATATAGCAAGAATTGTCGGTTTAACTGAGGGGGCTGTAAGGAGAAGAATAAAGCAACTCAAGAATGAGGGTGTTATAAGAAGATTCACTGTTGAGACCAGCGTTGATTTTGAGGGGATAGTTTTGATCGAAACTGAACCAGCTAGAACTAAGGAGGTTACTCGAGAAATAAAGAAGATTGCTGATCGTGTCTTTGAGGTTTCTGGTGAATATGACGTTGCGGCATTAATTCAAGCTTATACAATAGAGGAATTAAATAGCAAGATTGATGAAATACGGAAATTACCATGGGTTTTAAATACGAAAACTCTAATAAAACTTAAGGATTAATTTGAGCATGTGAAATAAAGGCAACACTACCTAAAGGGCTCTGAGAGCGCGATACATTCTATTATACGCCGCTGCAAAGTCTTCATCTTTAGATAGCATATCATAAGTAATCTTATAAAATTGAATAAATCCCTCAAAGTTTTTTTCTTTAACAATGCTCTCCAATTTCATAGCCCTAGACATAAACTTATCCAGATAATTAGCTACATGTTCATTATCCATCTGTATTGATGCATATAATAAAGGATCTTCCGATATAACAGCCTCGCAAAGAGTGAGCTGTAAAGTGAATGTTGTCCCGCCAAGACGTCTAAGCATGCGCGTATCTTCTTCACTAATTACTGATGCAAAAGCAATATTTACGAAGTGAGTTAAAGCTAGAGTTAAAGCCATTACTTTGTCATGAAGCTCACAATCGACCGTTATTATCTCAGCCTCGGGGAAGAAATTTTTTGCTAAATTTTCCTCAAGCACTTGATTATTTACTGGTATAAGCGCGATTCTCTCTCCAAACATTTCTTGAGCCCCAGGTCCAAAAAGCGGATGAAGCGATAGGATTTTTAATCCACGCTTGGCAACTTCTCTTAAGACTGGGAGAACTTTAGATTTAAGCGAAGATATTTCCACAATGATCGTTCGCTCTTCTAGTTCTGGCAGTATTTCAACTAAAACTTTGGGTGTGACGCTTATAGGAGTTGAAATTAACAATAAATCAGCTATCCTAGCGGCCTCAATATTGTCTTCTGCCAATTTTACACCTAAATGTTCAGCGGCATATTTGGCTCTGTCAGCCTTTACGTCTGATATTATAACATTCATACCGCGCCTAAGAAAGTATTTAGCAAACCACATTCCCATCTTTCCGGCTCCACCAATTATCGCAACAAGCAAACCCAAAACCCCCAAATTTAAAGCTTTACGAAATCTTGAGTTTAGATTTTACGATACCCTGCTGTATACGTTTAGATTCACTTAACAATAAATCTAGAAGCTTTAGCGAAAAATTTACATCTATGCCGTGCTCCTTGCTAAAATTCACGACTTTTATTTTCAATTCATTTTCAACCAAAGGATCTTCTATAGGCGCATTAATCTGAGCCTTTATCTCACCTATTTTTCTGGCTAAAGCAAGCCTCTCACCGGATAGACGAATTATCTCGAGCGTTAACCTAGCCATCTCATTTCTAATGGCTTTCAAATCTTCATGGCTGCCGGCATTCAAGAAGAACCCTCCAAAAGAAGTATATGCCACTCTCAATGTAAAAATCTTGCCGTCGACCGTGATAATACTTAATAATAGTGAAACTTTATAAGTTTAGTTTGGAGGGTAAGTCAAGTATGCATCTGATAAATTTTAAAGATTTATCTGGCCAGCAGATTATTGAGATTATAGATAAAGGCATAGAGGTAAAACATAATCCAAAGAAATACTGTACCTCCTTACGCGGTAGGACTCTAGCTATGATATTTCAGAAAACATCAACCAGAACAAGAGTATCATTCGAGGTTGCTATGACGCAGATGGGTGGACACGCAATATTTATGGATTGGAGAGCAACAAACTTTACACTAGCAGATATATACGACGAGACACAATATCTTTCAAGAAATGTTGACTGCATATTAGCTCGGCTATTAAAAAATTCCGATCTTAAAGTTATGGTTGAGGCTTCGCGGGTTCCTGTCATAAATGGATGCGATGAAAAATATCATCCAACCCAAGCGATAGCGGATCTAATAACAATGAAAGAGAAAAAAGGTACATTGAAGGGGTTAAAACTCGTCTATGTCGGCATACATAATAATGTATGTAATTCTCTGATTGAAGCGTGTACAAAAGTCGGGATCGAAATAACTACTATAACGCCAATTTTTAATGAGCCATCAAGAGATGATGAGCTTCTCGAGGAAGCTAAGAAAACCGGACACTGGAAAACTACGCTAGATCTAAAAGAAGCTGTTAAAGATGCAGATTTCATCTACACAGATACGTGGGTTGACATGGAATTCTTTCTGGACCCAAGGTACATTGAAGAAAGGGAAAGGCGTGTAAAGCTAATGATGCCATACCAGCTAAATAAGGAGAATTTGGCTGGTAGTAATGCATTAATAATGCATGACATGCCGATTCACCGTGGATATGAAATAAGTCCGGATGTGATTGAGGATCCAAGGTCAATAATATATGAGCAAAGTGAGAACAGATTGTATTCAGCCAAGGCGATATTGTTAAAGCTTCTAGGTAAATTCTGAAAATATTTGTTTTAAGGTAAAGCTAATTAATAAACTTCAGAAAACATTTTTCGCCCATAATCCTTAAATAATTCAGCTTAATCCAGTATGTCTAAGTTAGGTGAAAAAGCATTGAGTGAGGATTACAAGAAGTATTTACTCTTCGAAAAGTGGAGTTTCGAAGGCATAGAAGTGATGGACCCAGGACTTAAGAGATATATTTCACTTAAACCCATTATTATACCACACTCTATGGGTAGGCATGAGCATCATAGGTTTGCTAAGGCTGAAGTAAATATTGTTGAGAGACTCGTAAACCAACTTATGCGTCCAGGAAAGAACGCCGGTAAGAAGGCTAGGGCAATAAAATTCTTGAAGAACACTTTTGAGATCATATATCTCCAAACTGGCAGGAATCCCATTGAAGTTCTTGTTAGAGCGATCGAGAATGCCGCACCATGCGAGGATACCACAAGAATTATGTACGGTGGGATAGTTTACCATCAAGCTGTTGACATATCGCCTCAAAGAAGAGTTGATCTAGCTCTGCGCCACATCGCTGAAGGCGCGAGGATAGCTGCGTTCAGCAACCCCAAACCATTCGAGGAATGTTTAGCTGAGGAAATAATTCTAGCAGCAAATAAAGATCTTAAGAGTTATGCTATACAAAGAAGAAATGAGATGGAAAGAATAGCATTACACGCCCGCTAGCTCTATTTGCCGCCAACCCAAAATGTATTTTACTTCTCTTCTCCTTCATTTAGCAATAGTTAAATAAGTTTAAAAACTAAATTTTAGAAATTTGTGTAATTAATGCTCTTTGGAAGAGTTCGGTTATGAGCTTGCTCGTAAAAAATGGTTTCGTTTATGATCCCTTAAACGGGATTGACGGGGAAGTCATGGATATAGCCGTTGAGAACGGACGAATAGTTGAGAAGATTGATGAGCATAGAGCGCAGATTATTGATGCCTCAGGAATGATAGTCATGCCAGGAGGAGTTGACATACATTCCCATATAGCTGGATCAGAAGTTAACTCCGGAAGACTTCTAAGACCTGAAGATCACGCCTATGATTTCGAATATAGGACGTCGATTACTAGGTCTGGAGTTGGTCGTTCTATTCCCTCAACATTTACAACGGGTTACAGATATACGCGTATGGGTTATACGATGATTTGTAATCCTTCAATGCCGCCTCTGGAGGCGAGACATACGCATGAGGAACTTGAGGATACGCCCATAGTTGACAAGGCAACATTTCCACTTCTGGGAGATTGGTGGTTTGTTTTAGAATATCTGAGGGATGGTTTGATTAAGGAGTGCGCTGAGCACGTTGCGTGGATGATAATGGCGACTAAAGGCTACGCGATTAAAATAGTTAACCCTGGAGGTTTAGAAGCATGGGGTTTCGGTAGAAATGTTAAGGACATAGATGACCCAGTCCCATATTTTAATGTAACTCCTAGGGAAATTATTCGCGGGTTATGTATAGTGAATAATATTCTCAATTTGCCACACGCAATACACGTTCATACGAATAGGCTTGGACAACCAGGTAATTATTCCACGACCATTAAAACAATGGATTGCGTATCAGATCTATCTTATCCAAATAGACCCACTATTCACATTACACATTGCCAATTCAGTGCTTTTAAAGGTGATAGCTGGCGTGATATGAAAACTGGAGCTGAAGAGATAGCCAAATATGTTAATGGACATAATCACGTCACGCTGGATATGGGTCAAGTTATTTTTACAGATACAACTACGATGACGGCTGATGGACCTTGGCAATACACACTTTATGAGCTTAGCGGAAACAAATGGGTTAACCATGACGTTGAAACTGAAACAAGTTCAGGTATAGTTCCTTTTAGATATAGGCGGAAGAGTTATGTACATGCAACAATGTGGTCTATTGGACTTGAGTTGGCCCTCCTTATAAATGATCCCTGGAAAATTTATCTGACTACTGATCATCCGAATGGAGGGCCATTTACAGCATACCCTAAGGTAATATCTTGGTTAATGAGCCGAAAAGCGAGGGAACAAACCCTCAAGAAGATCAACAGAAAGGCCAGGGCGAGATCGCTGCTCCCAAGCATAGATAGAGAGTTTACATTTTATGAGATAGCAATCGTTACTAGAGCTGGGCAAGCGAAAGCATTGGGCTTAAAGTTTAAGGGGCATTTAGGCATCAATGCTGATGCTGACATAGCAATTTATGATATCAATCCAAAGAAGATCGATCCGTCTACCAATTATAAAATCATTCGCAAAGCCTTCTCAAAGGCAGCTTACACTATAAAAGGTGGAAAGATAGTTGTTAAAAATGGAGAAGTAGTTAAAGTTGCGAATGGAATGACTTACTGGATAAAATTTGAGCCATCTCTCTCAACCAACTCGATTGATTTAAAAAGAAAATTCCGTGAGTATTGGACTGTTGAGTTTGATAACTACTTTATTCCAGAAGAATATCTTAAGGTCTCAAAGCCAATAATGGTTAGAGCGGGGGTGTAGAATATAATCTTCCAAGTTATTCCAAAATACAAGTTTAAAGTTCCCGTTTACGCCGATTGTGTATCCCCAGACATTTTTGACGGAAAGAGTTTAGAGGAAGTGCTAAAAATGAAAGTCTGGGAAGGCAATAAAAGCCGCATTTTAAGCGATCTATTCGATGTAAAACTTGAACAGGAAACAAGGGACAATAATATTACAATAAATCTTATAGGCGATTTCAGCAA
>JAWCEH010000071.1:0-12077 GCA_038859955.1 Bathyarchaeia archaeon
AATATTTGTTGTTTTTGTCTGCAAAAAAACTTCAGAAAAAGGCGGACAATCCAAAAAAATTTTCTTTATTTCGCGTGGAACACGTATATTTATTGTTGGTTTATAAGATTTGATGAAAAGAGAAGCACCTATTATATTACCTATAATCCCAGGCGTTATTCGTCTTGGAAAGTCTGCTATTAAATCGAGGTCTGTAGTACCATAAGAATCTCTGATTTTAAGAATACCATGCAAATGTGATACTGAAACCCATGGAAGCCACACTGAAACGCCATAACCCCTTTTCAATCTTCGGTCTATAGAGAAACACCATCCTTCCTGCTGAAAGCCAAGCTCAGCAAAATTGAGCTTTCCATTTAAATCAATCATTTGCTTGGTATTATTCAATAGAATTTTTGCGATATCTAAGTAATGCGTATCCTTTGTGATTTGATAAAGGCGAAAATATTCATACGCATTAAATGATTGATACATGTCTACGTTTGAGTGATCGACTGCTATTAAACCGGTACCAACAGTTGTTTTTGAGACATCCCATTCCACTTTCGGATCATCAATTGGCATAGGGACATTCCATATGTAAATCCACGTTTCAGCGAATAATGCCGCTGTTTCAGCCGCTTTTAACCACTTTTCATCTCCTGAAACTTCATATAGAGATAAGTAAGCCTCGAAAGAGTGCAATCCAGCTTCTTTATCATAGACATTTGTATTCTCAAGCGTCGCGCCAAAGAATTCAAATTCTTTTCCATAAGAATCCCAATGAAAATCCCCGGCTTTAATTGCTGATTCTAAGTATTTTCTCTCGTTTGTTGAGCGGTAAAGTTCAATTAAAAAGGGGACGACTTCATAAGTGTTACCTTTTTCATACCAAGATGGTGTGCCATCCACATAATATTGGCGATAGAAAGATCCATCTGAGTTTTGATTTTCGATCAGCCAATCACCGAAACTCGTAACCCATGCTTCCCATTCTGGCCTTTCACGGCCATTCTTAATTTCTTCCTGTATAGCAAGAAGCACGGCTAAATGAGCTTCTACCTCCTTTCTCAAAAAAACCTTATTTGGCGGGGATGATCCTCCACCAGGGTAAAGGTTATCATCATACCAACACTGTGTATCAGGATTGTAGGAGACATGAGAGAGCTTAAAGCCAGATTTTTTAACCCAGAAATCAATCATTTTTTCTCCCTTTTCAAGCATATCAGTCCGGTTTTCATTAAGCCCGAAACGTATTAAATAATAAGCAGAAAGTAGCTGTCTACCTGTATGACCAACCTCAAGATTTCTATTCCAAACATATCCTGTTCGTGGACAAATATAGAGGGGTATTCCTATAACGCCGTTGCCAAAGTCTCTGCATAGATTATAGAGAAGATTTATTGAGCATCTTTCAATCTCATCCAAATTTACATCATTAACATGTCTCGGATTATAGTAATTGTAAAAGAACCTCCAGGTGTCCAGTACAGCATCAATGAATGATCTATGATCTTTTAATCTAATAATCAGGGCATACTTTTGAGAGAAGTTCTTATTTAGCGGATGTAAATCGAGAAGAAAAGTATTTGAGGGATTATCCGTATACCTCCACATACCTTCAATGGCCGGATACCACCAGCCTAAAAGAACTTTATTATCTGAATATGTTGCGCCAAAACTTCCAACCTTAATTCTTCCATCAATTAGCACGCGTTTTCTAGAATCTCTCTGAACTGAAGAAGCATCAATGTTTCCTCGAGCAACCGTTAAAGACAAGTTCAAGTTTGGAAGGAAAAGCATTAGTAATGGAGCAGATAAACGATCTTCCCTAAAAAATTCAAACCTATTTTTGAGGTCAATACGACTCTCAGAATACTTGTTCTTCTTATACCAAGCACCTGGTGCAAACCATAGTAAATTTTCCAAGTCTTTTTCATTTATATTTATAAAAGAAGACGTTAGAAGAGAAAAAGAGGAATTAAATGCGATATCATCCATCACGCTTTTTTCCACAAGAATTGATCTGTCAATTTTAAAACAGTCCTCATCTATAAGCGAGAAAATATCCTTAAATAATAAGATTAAGTCATCCTTTAAATTGAACCTCTTCAAACATATTGTAGATCTTCTATTATACTTCACTAAATCGTAACCTGAATTTAATATAGAAAGTTTCACACCATTTTGATCGTACAGCGAAAATTCCGCTGGCTTTGGATTTTCAAACAGGCACTTTTTAGGGTCATTTTTATTTAGAAATTTTAACCCAAATTTTCCAGTCGAAGGTTCCTTATAAATGATTAATTTAAAGTTTGAGGAGCTAATCTGCACTGAACGTTTGATAGTCTTCATACTTCCTCAACCGTTGCTTTCCTAATATGGCAATAAACTTATCCCCTTAATAATTAATGAGATTGTGCTGCCTATTATCATGGATAACCCTTCTCCCGCTGAAAGACCAGCTACCATAATGGCGCTATATTTCCTCCACCACTCTTCACCAAAAATTTTCTCAAAGCCTTTTTTTAAGAGCGCCAATAACAAAATCCCTGTTGCAACAGGTATTGCAGTAAAAAGCCCCGTTCCGATTCCCACGATGGATATGGGAAGATGTAAAAATTCGGTGAACAAATATAGAGCTGAGGAGGCTAAGAAGCCAACAACTATCATATTTGGCATAATCGATATAGATCTTGAAACCCACATAGATTGAATTGTTGCTTGAAGGGGCCAATAAATGTCCACTCCAGGATAAATTGCTGAAGGAATAGGAGCAAGCCTCCAGAATTCAGCTAAATATAGTAAACCTAGTAAGACTGTTAAGGGTATAAATAGCAAATATATTTTGACTACACTCATTGGATTAATATTGCAGAGCTCTGCAATTTTAAATCTAGCGCACCATGCTGGCGCTCCTGCTGAAGTTTCAAGAACTAGTGGGGCAAACCATATTTTATAGCCCTCATAACCGCTTCCCAAGTATACCAAATAATTCACGAAGGGAACATCAAAGCCCGTTCCAGTCAATCCAATTGAGCGGGAACATGCTATTGAAAAAATCGTTGACCAGCCTAATGATACTATTATGAGAAGCCATATTGGAAAGTCTGATACAAGAATATATGTAAGAATACATGAACCGATAGTGCCACATAAGACTCCCATAATTATCCAGTGTAAATCTGTTATTTTGCCGCCGCTTTTATGACTTTTTTTAAAAATTTTTAAAGAATTAATAAAGATATTGGGATGCATGAGAATTGGCATGATGCCAGCAGATATCGCAAATCCTATTGCTGGAAAAATCCAGAAGTGCATAAGAGAACGCTGCATCGAGTCAGCTATACTCATGCCAAACTTGAATTCACGAGAAAAATCAGTAAAGCCATATGTAACCAGCATATAATTTCCAACAAAGTATAGGGTAAATGAACCAATAAAGATGCTAAAACATATCTCCAAGGGTATAATAAGACCCAAGGATAATATAATCAGGTCGGTGGATAAGCCGAGCGAAGCTCCTGGTAGCACTAGATGGACAAAATTGTTGAAGTCAACCCAAGGTGTTTGAATTATTATTGTGTGCATACCTAAACTTTGGGTTATAAGAGGAACGCCATAAGCTATAGATCCATAGACAAGCCCAATAAAAGATGAAATCGCGTAAATTCTAAGTCTACTAGTTTCTCGAGTAGTTAATGTTATAATTCCCTCAGCCTCTGCATGTTGAAGTGGAAAAGGCAGTTTTTCACCTCTAACTATTAAATAATAGGCTAGCATGCCTAAGGATATATCTGTGATGATCATAAATAAAATGAAAAGTAAACCAACCGTTATTGGCAATAACCATGAATTATCGAAAAATGTTCGGAATTCAAAAATAATTGGATCCGTAGGAGAGTAAAAATCAGGTACTAAATCGGATATTTTAAATCCTCTTGCTACAGGCGAATTTTTGAAGTATATTTGGTAAATCCATTGAAGCGGATACCAAACTAAGCCTAAAACACTGCATGCAAGATAAATTACACCAGCCTCGTATTTGCTAAGAGGTTTACCTGATAAACGTGTTAATTCTATGGAAAGTATTAGCGTTGCCCAAGATACTGATACGACCAAAATCAAATTAAAGGTATACAGATATATTAATATTAGCGCCGGCATAAAAACTACTAGGGCATATAGCATTATCAAAAAAATTCTCCAGCTTAATTTGACATCTTCGAGAATCATTCTAACCACCATAACGCTCTTTTTCTGCCTTACTTAAGCTCCTCCATAGTAATAACTGCTTACGAATGTTGTCGACGAAGCCCTTATTTAGATTTCTCCAAACTGATTTCTCTCCGCTTCTCCGATGCAGAAAAACTTGCACAAAATATTTTCCAGAAACATTATCTCTAATTATTCTAATTTTGGCGTTTTCAACAACGTTAGCTTCGTAGGGTGCTAAACGTACAACAGAATCTAATGTCCCGGATTCAACGCCATCAATATTTTCTGCTATCTGCTGAAGATTTAGCACCCAGAATTGTTCAGCAGATGGACTTAGATGAGATTCCATGTATTCATATAGATAGGATACTATAGCCCTTACCTCATTATCGCTCTCTATTACAAATGGTAGCGGTATAACCCATTCATCATTTTTTGGCTCCGTTGGAATCACCCAAACTCTTTCCTTAGAGGGGGTAGCGAGACTTGCCGCTATGTATGCTGGATAAATTGTGGACAAAAGAATTATTAACATAATAGAACACAAGACTATAAGAACCCAAGAAGATGAAGTATTCACATGAAGCCCTATTCCAAACAAATTAAGCACATAGTTGCCACCTAATGATATGAGGTAACCTGTTATACTTCCAACTATCGCATAGATCAGATATTCGCCAAAGAACATCATAGTTATGTGGGAAGGAGACAAACCTACAGTATTGTAGATCATTATTTCTCTTTTTCTTTCATTGAGAGAACCTAAAGATAACGAAAGTATTGAGAGAATAACTATAGTGATTGGCAGAATTTGATACTGCCATCCAAATATATGTTGAGATACACCGGATCTATAAATATAGGTTTTCTTATCAACAGAAACAGAGTATATATTAAGATCCCTAAAGAAAGAATATAATTTTTCAGCTATTCTTAACGTAGAGTTTGAATTAGTTTTAAGTGAAATGGACATGAGAGTCCCTCCAAGATGAATTGCCGTTTCATATGGTATTATTATACATACCTCTGTAATTAAGTGAGTACCAAAACCTGGCACAATCTCTAAAAGTAGGGGGGTGACTGATTCCTGATCTAAATCTTTAATTAGAGAAAACTTTGTTTCATCTATTATTCCCACAACTTTGAATGGTAACTCCATTATATAAATGGTCTCATTTACTGAAACCCCTAGCTTGGTGGCAATGGTCTTTGGTAAGATGCAACAATAACACTCATCATCTTTAAACCAGTCTCCACTTATTAATGCTTCTTTTACTGGAAGTATTTCAGCTTCTTTATGCGTGAAACCTAAAATTGCTTCAGTTTCATTTAAGGTCTTCGATTTATAAGATACGATAAAGGCAAATAGTGGACCTGGGCCTGGATAAATCCATGCTCTAGGAGACACCACCGCTTCCTCATTGCTTAGCAATAGCTTAATACTATCTAATACTTTTTCATTTAATCCAATCCATCCTCTCCCCCAAGAAAGCTCCCGAATAAGAACGCCCTCATATGGTGCAATTTTAGAGAATTCATAAGGTCGCATATAGCTTATGGGAGATAACGATGTGAATGATGTTATTGATGAAGATACAATAATTACTTGTAGTAATATTAGTAGAGTTCTAATTCTCCTTCTCTTTAGATTTTCGATTCCAGTAGAAAAGGATAGTATAATTATTCCCAATCCCATTCTTCTTATTTCGATTAGATGCGTACCCATCTTTTTGCGCGTTATTTCACGGAGATATTTTAGTAGAATATCAAAAATAACTGACAAGATTGGTATCGTTAATATTAGAGATGCAAACCCTATAAGAATCATAGGCGCGTCCCCTGCTAGTTTGAAACCTGGATGAAATGAGAGAAACAATGAGAGATAGATGAGAATTACTAAGAGTACTCCGCCTAATCTTTTCGTACCACTCCAGCCCATCAACAGTCTTTCTGAGAGAAAAGCAAACGGAATAAGAACAGCGGCAAAAAACGATATGCTAACAACCGAATCCTCAATAGTCTTTCTCACATCGATATAGACATATCTTTCCAAAGAGAGAGCCCAATTTGAGAATGCATAAGCCTCACTATATAACTTTTGAAATAAACGTTCGTGGGCATTCTTAATAAATTCGCTAGCGTTAATATGCATCTGTAAACTAGGTATCTTTATATGAAAACTATTTAATTCTGTAAGTCGCTTTTCATTAATGAAATATAGATTTTCTGCATAATGAAGGGCTGAATTCTTTATGACGTATTGTTCGCCCATGTTCACTGTATAACCTGAACCTATAGGATTAATCTCACTAGCATTAATCAGCACTAATAGTGGATATCTCCTCGCATAAGATGCTGTAACGAGTATTTCAACGGGTGTATTTGGCTGAACAAAAACTGTGGCAACTGAATAGCCTGTTCGCGGATCCAAGTCAATATACCAGCTATAAGAGTCGGGTGTTGCATGTGAATAGAAAGAATTAACCTTAACGCTTAAGCTTCCATCTAAGGGTATTTGTTGACGAGATGGATCATACAGATCTAACAAGACAAGACTTCCACATTCAAAAACCACTAGATAACCAATGTCATTAATTCCTTTTGGAAGAAAAACACTTATTCTTTCTGGACCACTAATCCACTTATATTTCCCAAAATCGGTGGCATAAATTATTGAACCAGTAGAATTCACTACAAAGGCGAAGAGCTGATATGTTCCTGCACTTCCAACTTTACGGAACCCTGAACCAGCCTGTTCACCGCCAGATGCAAGTGAACCGCTCGTAGCAACTCCATAGATCCTAAAATTGCCATTCTCGTCGGTCATATCAACATGTATAGCGTCCCACCAAAGTCTCATAGGGTACATTGGACCATCATCCACCCAGCATACTAATGCATTTGGAATACTTGAGTACCACCCAATTGCTTGGTTCCACGTAGCTACGGTACCTTTTAATGTGCCAAATGCCCCACCAACATGCCCATACCTAAATTCTTCTCTTCCAGGACTCCATCCCGACTTTAGCGCCGGGATATATAGGAACAAATCAATGTTAACAAAAGTATAGAGCGAGCATAATATATACTCGATTTGAGACCTTAAGTTTTCTGTATTAATCTTTTCAAAAGTATCCAGCGGGGAATATATGAATCTTCCCCATCGAAATGGAGTTATTATGCTGAAGGCGGGTGCACCTGCTAAAGTAAAAGCTTGGCTATCAATTGGAAAGAAGTGAGCGGGAAACAACCCCGCGTATCCTCCCTTATGAAATTGCCCACTCTGCCCAATTGATGTAACTTTATATGTTTTGCCTACACCAGCTTCTATCTGTTCCTTTAATGAGACAAAGAAGTTTACCAAAGGCCCCCAAGGTTTAACAACATCATCGCGGAAGAAAATCCAGCCGCCTCCAACTGTAGGAGCAATCCACTCGTTACAGGAACTTATATCTAAGTTTATTAATAGGATTATCTTTTGCCCTATGGTGTTCCACTTCTCGGTAAAAAAGAAATCCTCAGCAAAAGCACGGGCCCCAGCTATACCTTGATGATGGCCCGAAAGAGCTAAGAACATGAGTGTGTATGATGGATTATTTTTGCTAAAGAATGCGGCCATTTCAAGAAGTGCTGCAATTCCACAAGACTCTTCTGCTCCAGGGGCCAGTGATGGAACTATTGAGAATGAATCATAATAAGCGCTTAAGACAATTATCTTATCCGGGAATCTCGTTCCCTTAATAAATCCAATAATATTTCTTGCTTCTACCTTCTTCCATTCTACTTTGGATTTTATCCGGACATAAACTGTGCCATCATTTTCTCTGTCTAAGATAGAGAGCAAGTATTTTGCATCTTTAGAGGAGATATAAAATCTTGGAAAGCTGAGTGGGATTGGCAATGATTTTTGCGATACTTCATCTAAAACTGTGTCGTTCGGCTCAATAAAAATAACAGCTTTCGCGCCAAGATTAACTGCTTCTAACCATCTTCTGCCACTATTAAATTCCATGAGTACAATACTACCATAAACCTCTTTCTTATCATATCTGGATAAATCTCCCTCACCAACATAAATTAATTGTCCGCTTATACCCTCATATGGTGTTGAGGGTGTAGCCACTAAATTCGGATAAAGAGGATAAATTTCAATATTTTTATCCAGTTCTAGAACTGTCAAAGTGGCTCCATAGTCTATTGGAACTGTCACCGTAAAATTATGAAATTGAACATCTGAAAGATTTGCGATTTTTTCAAAGAAATTATAGATGTAGTCTGAGGCTTTATAATATCCCTGATAACCAGTCATTCTCGAGCCAAGACTTGAAAAGAAACGAATATGTTCATCAATTCTTGACATGTTAAGTTGACTTAAAACATCCGTGTAATTTAAGATTTCATAATTTTGCAAGAAACTCTGTTTAGAGTAAGTTAAGATAGGATTTAAGCACAAAAATAGGAAAAAAGAGACAATAAATAAAGTGGGGAGTTTACGCTTATTTTGCATTTATCACGCACCCGTTATTAGGCGCCCAATAATCTCTAAAATCATTATGAACCCCATGCTCATTATCAAGCCGACAGCCACCGGAACACCTTTCTCTTCATATAGCTTTGTTCCGCCAACTTTCATAGTTATATATTTCGCAATCAACGCTATCAGAGCTGGCACCCAAAGTTGTCCATAGAAGAGCGCACCCAAGAGAATACCAGCGGGATGGAGTGGAAAAGCTGGGATTCTAGAGCGGATAAAGTAGAAACCTATAGAGAGCAATAGTCCAGTGACAAAAACTGAGATATCAAAGGGCGTCCCAGGAGGATTAGGACCAGTATGCCAAATTCCTTCTTTAACGGATTGAGCTGCGAATTGTATGCTCCAAGCACCAGCAGACCCTTGCAGATCTGTCCAGCTCCATTTTCCAAGTATTCCCCATGTATAGCCACAGAAGAGAGCTAGTGGCATAACAACTATTATACCCAGTGCATATGCAATTAACTGACTTAAAAGTACGTCTCTATCCCTTGTTTTTGTAAGCTCTCCAAGCTTAAATGTCTCCATCGAGAAGAATGGCATAGTCCACGTGCCTTGTCCTTGATCGTATATGAAGAACGCAAGTAGCTGCATTGGCATGCCCACCGCGAGAGCTGGTGCTCCTCCAAGTATCCAAAGCGTTATAGCCCACGTAATAGCTATAACGTAACGTCCACCCATTGTTCCAAGCATAGCGAAACCAGCAGCCATTCCACTATCCCCTCTCCAAACAGTAACACCTATCTGCCAAATTGCAAGAATTATCATTGAGAGAATAGTCCACCATACTGGTATGTTTGCTATTGCGAGAATTATAATGTAAAGTATAAATGTGATTATTAAACCGATCCAGAGATATTTCTTTGGAATCTCGCTAGAAATCTCAGAACTTTTCAAAGTGAACAATTCTTTGAGATCCGCTTTAGCCTTCCAGATGAGCCATATTGTCATTCCAAAAACTACGCCTACGACAAGGGATTGCAGTGAAAAGTTTAATTCTGGCGCCCCCCACCAATGCATGGCCGTGTAGCCCCATACTAACCATGCTGATGCAGCCATTCCGCCAGGTCCTCCAAAGTAGGATACGAACATAGACGGGTAGACTATGCCTATTAGGAATGTGAAGACTATAGTTGTTATTAATATTTCCCTAGTAAGGAGATAGCAAGCACCTATGTAAAATGCGTCAAAGCAGAGGATTAGCGTACAGAATGGAAGAACCCCTTGTATAATAGGCGTTAAATCTACTCTCGGTCTGTAGAAGGGAATTTCAGGGATATAGAAGTGAAAGACCCCCATTAAATGAATTAGCACCCCGATAATAAACCCTATCCAAAGCCACTTCTTGCGAAATATGCTTGAATTGTCTGATACCTCAATACTTGAGGTTTGTATTAGGTATTTCGCGCCCTCTGCTAAGGGGAAGGGTAATGCTAGAGTTTTAGTATAAGCCTTCTTCATCAGCGCTGCCATAAAGATGAAGATATATCCATATAAGATTGCCCATAAAGCCCAGTATATTAGGGGGCGCAGCCAAACGCTCCAGGGGACGGGTGTGCCACCATATAAGAAGCCAGTCATGAGCGCTAAGTCTTTTCCTGGCAACCATATTTCTGGAGCAGCTTCAAGGAAATAGCTTAACCATGGTTCACCCTGCGCGATTCCAGCGGGCAGCCATACTAGGGGAGGATAAATCGCGAGACACCATGTGTATCCTAGAAAACATGAGGACATTATCATCGTATATATAACTGTAAGTTCGCTTTGAGTAAACTTAGAGTTTTTTGGAAGCAATGATGATATTATAAGTGGAACCAGCATGACGAAGTATAGGAAAGGAGCCGTATGTATACGTGCCGTCCAGTCTGGACCAGAAATGTCCCAAGGTGCCTGAGCTGTTGCATCAGGATTCAACGATGTGAAACCAGACATTACTGTAACAAATACGACGACTATCATAGAGTATATTAGTCCAAAAATGAGAGCCCTTTTAGTTAATCCAGTTCTCAATTCTAGAGCCATAATCTTTCCCCCTAGATCACTTCCATAAACCTTGCCGCTTATAAAATTTTCGCCTTTAGCACGGCAGAATATTTTTCAGTATGAACAAGACACCCTCCAAAAATTTTATAGCATAAAATGGTGCGAAGTCAGCTATGACCCATCCATAACGCCTAAACTTCTCATGATAATCATGGCGCTCTTCGCAATAAACTCATTATTTCTGAATTTAAAAGCAGAAAATGATTCGAACCCCAAGAGATGGCACCCTGGCCGGGCACCTACCTCATAAGGTCCAAATTCCTTATATCCTTAACTAAGTAGTCAAGTATGCTTACAAGTATCTCCTCCGGGGCTTAAGCCAGCTAGATAAACGCCTAAAACCTGCCTATGAACCTCGTTGTTTGAACGAAGTATTCATAAATATGCCATCTCCGTTTTGTAAACCATATATATTGAGCATCATTAGTGTATGCACTAAATCTATATTTTATTTTTGGTAAGCTCATTTAATGTTGCTCCCTTCTAGTGTTCTTTGTAGAGGATGCTGAGAAGCTTGGACTGATGTGTTTGACGGGTCGAACACGCATTAACATATCTTAGAATTAGTCCTCACCTAATACCAATAGGTTTAGTTGACAATGCATCGTAACTTCTTAGAATCTATCCTTAATACGTGTATATGCTTAGAAAACGCGATTAAGTCCGAATGTCAAGCGGACTATTGCTTGATGCATTAAACAAATTATTAAAATTTATGAGGCTTTGCGTATTCTCTCTGCATGTTTGCCAGGTATATCTGTGAAAATGCCTTGATTCAAGAAATAAACCGTTTTTCTCAAACAGAATTGGGAAATGGGGGAAACCTTGGGGGCGAGGCCCCCGGTTTGGTGCGGCCGCCGGGATTTGAACCCGGGTTGTCGGCGCGGGGGGCCGATGTCCTAGACCAGGCTAGACGACGGCCGCCATAATTTTTTGATTTTCTGCGTCCTATTTAGGTTTTCTCCTGGTATTTTTGGATTAATATTTAAGTGTGGGTTTCCTATTGAGGTTTGTGGGAGGGCTTAGCTTGGTTGGGGATGATTGGGATAGGCTTATTCGTGATTTGATTAGGTCTGGTATTCTTAGGTCTCCTAGGGTTATTAGGGCTATGAGGATTGTTCCAAGAGTCTTGTTTCTGCCCGAGAGTCAGAAGCCTTATGCGGCCATTGATACCCCGCTGCCTATAGGTGAGGGGCAGACTGTTTCTGCGCCACAAGGCTAGCCCACTCGCCTAGTTCGGGTTAGCCTGGCGAGACATGGTTTCAATAATGAATGAGGCTCTTAAGCTGGACGTTGGCCATAAGGT
>JAWCEH010000072.1:0-12024 GCA_038859955.1 Bathyarchaeia archaeon
CTCTCAAGAACTCTTTTAAGTTCCTCTGGATCTCTTCTAAAAACAAAAACTATACTGGCTTCCTCTGATGGAACAACATCAACAGCAAAGTGGCCCTCAACTATCACATCTCTAGGGGTGCTTGAGATCATTTCCATAACTCTTCTAGAAACCCTTTCTAGATTCACAACTAATGTGTCTCTCTCCATATTTACGCTGGTGTAAAGTTTCTCCTCCCTAACAAGGTTTCCTAAGGATATGACGTAGGCGTTTATTCTAGAGGCAAGTTCCGCCGACACTAGTGATTTTCCAACACCAGGCGTCCCAGTAATAACTATTACGCGCTTGATATTTTATCCTCACCTTAAACCGTTTTTCAACTACCATACTTTGATACTACTTAAATAAATTTTCTTCTAGTACTAGAAAAAGGTCTAATTAACGAAGCAGCAATCATTATTCACTCTTTATGTGTAAAGCGCTTTACTTCTGAAGGCGTTTACGAGAATTCTAGATAACTTTAATGACCTTGCTTGTCTGACCTAAATTTTAATTTGTGTTTCCTCTTTTATACATCGTAAAACAAGCGCTGTTTCGGTGCTCGTAACCCCGTCGATCATGCCTATCTCATCAATTATTTTGGCAAGTTTTATCTGATTTTCTGTTCGAACTTTCGCAATTGCATAATATGTACCTGTGACATCGTAAACTTCATAAATATCATCAATTTTACTTAGAGCTTCAAGAACATTATGAAGCTTCTTCGGATCCGCATTTATGAGGATAAAGGCGGTTATATTTTTGCCAAGCATTTCAGGTGAAACTATCGCTGTGAAGCCTTTTATAATCCCTTTCTTAAGGAGCTTCTTTACTCTAATAAAAATAGTTGCCTCGCTTACATTTAGATTCTCAGCTATTTTCCTGAAGGAGATTCTTGCATCGCTTTGTAGCTTCCTTATAATCTCTTTATCTACGTCATCTATTTCTGAACTCATTTTTGCTCCCTTCAAATAAAAATTCTTAAATCAAATATATAAATTAATTGAGGGGAAAAGCATTCTAAGCTGAAGTTATTAAAGAGTTTTTGATATCTCCGAAACATTTATAAAGAAAAATATTTTCTCCTATTAGAGCGTGAATAATAGGAGGCGGTAGCCTTCAAATCAAGATGCCCTGAATGCGATGCTGAAATAGATATTCCGGACGATGCTATTTCGGGCGAAATAATTAGTTGCCCGGATTGCGGTTTAGACTTAGAGATTAAGTTTGAGGAGAAAGGCATTATCAGCCTTAAACCAGCGGAGCTGGAAGGCGAAGATTGGGGCGAGTAAAATAGATGAAACAGATGGGCATGGTATACGACAGGATCAGATGGGAGGAAAAGGCGCTAATAGATGCCTCAAAAAATTTAGGGTTAGACCTAAAGCTGATTGATTCTAAGGAGGTTTGCTTAAGCGTTATTGAGGATTCCAAGAAAACTAGGGATGAATTTGGCGACGTTGTAATCCAGCGTTGCATAAGTTACTTTAGAGGCTTACACATAACAGCTATTCTAGAGGCTTTGGGGCTTAAAGTCATCAATTCTTTTAATGTCTCCTTGATCTGTGGAAACAAACTGTTTACAGTTCTCGCCCTGGCTAAGGCTGGTATTCCAATTCCTAGAACGCTTGTGGCATTTACAGGTGAAGGTGCCATAAAAGCTTTAGATTTATTAGGCTATCCTTCAGTTTTAAAGCCTGTTGTGGGTAGTTGGGGGCGGCTCGTAGCTCTTATTAGAGATAGAGAGTCAGCTCAGGCGCTTGTAGAGTCTCGTGAGGAGATGCAGAACGCGCTTATGCAGATTTATTATCTCCAGGAATATATTAAGAGACCTCCAAGAGATATACGGGTGTTAACTGTTGGAGATGAGGTTGTCGCAGCAGCATACCGTTACTCGGCTGAGGGTGACTGGAGAACGAATGTTGCTAGGGGCGGAAGAACTGAACCCTGCCAATTAACGGATGAGCTTACTGAACTTGCCCTTAAGGCTTCCGAGGCTGTTGGGGGTGGTGTTTTAGCTGTTGACTGTATGGAGTCGCCAAATGGTATAGTTGTGCATGAAGTTAATAATACACCTGAGTTTAAGGGTCTTTATTCCGCGACTAAAGTTAATATTCCCGAGAAGATCATTGAGTACGCTATTAAGGTGATGAAAGGATGAAAATTGGAGTCTTTGGCGCTTCAGGATACGTCGGTGGTGAACTCCTTAGGTTACTTCTAGCGCATCCAAAAGTTGAGGTTTCAGCTGCCACATCAAATACTTACGCTGACGAATACATTCACAGGGTTCATCCAAACCTGAAGGGTCAGACAACTTTAAAGTTCATTAAGGCTGATCCATCTAGGGTGGCTAGCTTATGCGATGTCTTATTTGTGGCAACGCCACATGGTGTATCATCAACGTTCATACCACAGCTGATTGAGGTTGGTTTAAAAATTATTGATACAAGCGCTGATTTTAGGCTTAAAAATCCTGAGGAGTACTTGAAATGGTATGGTTGGAGCCATAAAAGCCCAGAGTTGCTTGAGAAAGCTGTTTATGGTCTTCCAGAGCTTCACCGTGAGGAGATAAGGAAAGCTCAGCTTGTCGCTGTTCCAGGTTGCATGGCTGCAGCTGGGATCCTTGCTTTAGCACCTATAGTTAAATCTGGTAAAATTGAGAATGATAGAATTGTAGTTGACTTTAAAGTTGGCTCCTCAGGTGCTGGTGCAAAACCTTCCTTGTCGTCGCATCACTCGGAGCATTACAGTGTCGTGAGGCCCTATAAACCTGTTGGACATAGGCATACCGCTGAAATAGAGCAGGAACTAGGTCTGTTGTGCGGCAAAATAGTTAAAGTTTCAATGTCAGCCCATGCAGTTAACATGGTTAGAGGTATACTTTCAACATGCCATACCTTTTTGAGGGAAACTGTGACACCCGTTGAGGTTTGGCGCTTATATAGGGAGTTTTACACTGGCGAGCCATTCATTAGATTCATACGCGATGTTAAGGGTGTTTACAGATATCCTGATCCAAAGATTGTTGTCGGCTCAAACTACTGTGATATAGGCTTTGAGATAGATGAGCATGCTGGCAGACTTGTTGTCCTTTCAGCCATAGACAACTTGATGAAGGGAGCTGCTGGAACAGCCGTTCAGAACATGAATATTATGTGTGGCTGGGATGAGAGAGAGGGTTTACGATACTCTGCCCTTCACCCAATTTAGCGGATCAAATTTATAAAATCCTCTAAAGGTGATTGTGATCGAATGATTGTTCTAAAGATTGGTGGAGACATATATAAGCGGGGGCTAGGTGAAAGCCTGATCGATGATGTGAAGAAAATTCTTGAGAATGATAAAGTGGTTATCGTTCATGGCGGAGGAGATGAAGTTACAGATATATCTGAGAGACTCGGCAAAAAGCAAATTTTCGTAACGTCGCCTGAGGGTATAAGAAGCCGGTACACTGATGAGGAGACTGTGGAGATATACACAATGGTTATGGCTGGCAGAATAAATAAGGCGATTGTTAGGTGGCTTTTAAGCCATGGTATATTGGCGGTCGGCATTTCGGGGATTGATGGAGCGTTAATGGTAGCGAATAGAAAGAAGAAGCTCCTTATAATTGATGAGAGAGGTAGAAAGCGCATAATTGACGGAGGGTTCACTGGAAAAATATCTAAAGTTAATCCTCAAATACTTGAGATTCTACTTAACCATGGATACGTGCCAGTTGTTTCTCCAGTGGCCATAGGTGAGGAGAACGAATACTTAAATGTTGACAGTGATAGGGCTGCTGGGCAGATAGCTGGAGCTTTGAGGGCCGAAAGAATAATCTTTCTAACTGATGTTCCCGGTGTGCGCTTAGGTGAAGAATATATTAAAAGAATCTCCCTTAGCACTGCCAAAGAAATTCTACCCAAAATAGGACCCGGCATGGATA
Source organism: Bathyarchaeia archaeon (assembly GCA_038859955.1). Classification (GTDB taxonomy): domain Archaea; phylum Thermoproteota; class Bathyarchaeia; order Bathyarchaeales; family DTEX01; genus DTEX01. Next base: position 3,947 of record JAWCEH010000072.1, read on the forward strand.
AGAAGATTATCGCCTCAATAGAGGCTCTGGACGCAGGCGTTAAAGAAGCTATTATAGCATGTGGTTTAGTGAACAGCCCCCTAGCAAATGCTTTAAGTGGGTTAAACGGTACGGTGATAACAGCTGAATGAAGAAGATATAATAAAAACTGAGAACCTATACCTTGCCAATGTTTATCAAAAGTTTCCAGTATGTATTGTTGAAGGAAGAGGCGCGGTTCTGTATGATATAAACGGTAAAGCCTACATAGACTGTATGGGCGGATACGGGGTAAGTCTAGTTGGACATTGCCATCCAAGGATTGTTAAAGCTATAAAGGAGCAGTGTGAAAGACTCATAGCATGCCATGGGTCGCTTTATAACGATAAGAGAGCTGAACTCCTAGAGAAGCTGGCGAAAATAGCTCCAAAAGGGCTGGACAAAGTTTTCTTATCAAATAGTGGCGCTGAGGCTGTTGAGTGTGCCATAAAAGCTGCCGTAAAATATACTGGCAAGCAGGAGATCATAAGTATGGTTAGAGGCTACCATGGGAAAACGTTGGGAGCTTTATCAGCCACATGGAACCCAAAATACCGCGAACCATATAGAAATCTCATAAATCCAAATTTCAAGTTTGTACCTTTTGGTAAGCTTGAAAAGGTGGAGGGAGCCATTACAAAGAATACAGCCGCAATAATCGTTGAGCCAATCCAAGGTGAGGGAGGTATCCATGTTGCACCCCAAGGTTTTCTAGAGGGCTTAAGAGAGCTCTGCGATGAAAACAATGTTATATTAATATTCGATGAAGTCCAGACGGGTTTCGGTCGCACTGGGCGGATGTGGGCTTCGGAGCATTGGAATGTCACGCCGGATATAATGTGCATTGCAAAAGCCATGGGTGGCGGATTGCCGATAGGCGCAACATTGGCGAGAGAAGATGTTATGGATTCGATAAAGATTGGAGAGCATACGAGCACCTTCGGTGGAAACCCTCTTGCATGCGCAGCAGCGTGTGCAGTAATAGATGTAATAATTGAGGAGAATCTTGTGGAGAGAGCCCGGGATCTCGGTAATAAATTCAAGGAAATGCTTCAGGGGCTAGTGGAAGATTTTAAGGTTCTTAGGGAGGCACGTGGTCTAGGTCTGATGCTTGGGCTTGAGGCTAGAGTAGATGTACATAACGTGCTATTGAAGACTTTAGAGAAAGGCGTAATACTACTGTACTGTGGTAGGAATATTATACGATTTCTTCCTCCACTCGTCATAAGCATTGAACAGCTTGAATTTGTCGTGAGTGTGTTAAGAGAGACTTTATTAGAGAAAGAAGAAAAACTTGAGGGCATCGAATAATTAAGAGTGATTTGGGCATGAGTGATGACGAGCAATATTCAATAGACTTTTTGAAGAGAATGCTGGAGATTTATAGCCCAAGTGGAAAGGAAGACAAAATATCGTATTTTCTATTGAGTGAGATGAAGATAATGGGTTTTAAAAATGTTAGAAGAGATGAAGTTGGCAACGTTTATGGCGAGATCGGCTTCGGTGAACCAACGGTTCTCTTATGTAGTCACATGGATACCGTCCCCGGATGGATACCAGTTAAGGTTGAAGGTGACAGGATATATGGTAGAGGCGCTGTGGATGCGAAATCCTCACTAGCTGCTATGATAATCGCCGCTGCAAGCCTAAAGCAAAGCATCCCAAATGGAAGAATCATAGTTGCATGCGTTGTCGACGAGGAGCGGAAGGGCAGAGGTATTAAACGGCTTATACGTGAGAGACTTAATGTCGATTACGCTATTTTCGGCGAGCCAAGCGGTATAAAGAATATAACGTTTGCATATAAAGGCCACCTAAAACTAAGGATAACATGCAAAACACGTACAGGACATGTGGGCGCTCAGCATCTAATACCGAATGCTGTTGAAAAATGCCTTGAAATTTGGAATAAAATCAAGAATTTATGCGAAGAGAAGTATAAATCCCCATATGGCATCTTTTATTCACTGACGCCAGCGATAATTGGAATAAACGGTCGGGGAACAACTGGTAGCATACCAGATGTATGCGTCATAAGTATTGACTTAAGGTTGCCGCCCACAATTGACTCTCAAAAAGCCATAAATATTGTCAACGATCTAGTTGAAGGATTTAAAAGAGAAAATCAAGGGTTAACTATCGATCTTAAAGTTATTGATCGCGTGGAGCCGTTTGTTGCTGACAGAAACACTCTTGTCACCAAGGCTCTAAAGGAAGCCATTTTTAAAGAAACTGGCGAGGAGGCTAAATTTATTAGAAAAACAGGAACGGGAGACATGAACATTTTCGGAGCACACTTCAGGGAAATTCCAGTTGCAACATATGGGCCCGGAGACTCTAACTTAAGCCACTCTCTCAACGAGCAAATAGATGTACAGGAGTACCTAGTTGGCATAAAAATCTATAAAAGGACCGTAGAGAAAATTTTAGAGTCCTAATGAAGTGTAAAGTTGCGGATAAGCGAAATGATGCCAATACGTGATGAGAATAGACCTTCTAAAAGGCCATATGTAAATTACGTGCTGATTCTCGTGAACATAGTTATCTTCTTCTTTTTCCTTTTGCAGGGTTCGTCCACCTTCAATAATGCCCTCATGAGGTATGGGGCAATCCCAGCGTATATTTTGAGCGGAAAAAGGCTTGAAACACTCTTCACAAGCATGTTCATGCACGCTGATATTCTACATCTTTTAGGTAATATGCTGTACTTATGGGTTTTTGGGGATAATGTGGAAGATACTTTAGGCCACACTAAATACTTAATTTTTTATTTGCTCGGCGGCTTGTTTGCTAGCCTAATTCATATAACCTCAACTCTTTTATCTCTTTATACAAGCCCCATACCATACGTGATAATTGAACTTCGAACGCCGGCTGTTGGAGCGTCTGGAGCTATCTCGGCGGTTTTAGGCGCCTACATGCTTCTATATCCAAACGCTAGAATAAGAACCGCTGTCTTTTATATCTTCATCACAATTATTAGTGTTCCAGCATATTATTACCTTGGATTCTGGTTTCTCTATCAGCTACTCATGGGCCTAGTATCATTAACCGGTATGACATCTGGCGTAGCTTTTTGGGCACATATAGGCGGTTTTGTTTTCGGGTTAATCACCATCAAGGTCTTCAGCATTAAACCTAGACGGAGAGCTATATCGGCCGAAGAAAGCAGAGTTTATAGGCCTATTGTGGCACCCTGGGTTAGAACACCACTCGTGGACGTATACGTTGAGCTGGATAAAGTCTTCATAATGGCTTATATGCCGGGTGTTGAAGAGAGCGACATAAAAGTAACAGTCTCAGAATGGGATGTTATAATTGAGGCCGAACATAAAGACGTGAGGTTCTATAGACACCTCGTACTGCCTGTGCCAGTAATACCTAAAGTTTTAGACCCTTCATATAGGAATGGAGTATTAAGCTTCACTCTATATAGACTGACCCAAGGCCAAGGGTTTTAATCATAATGAGATCTGATATTTCTCTTTTTTCTATTAACTCTTAAATTTATAGGTTTACTATGGATTTAATGGATAGATGGATGCGCTTTCATCTCTAAAGCTTGGCATTTGACCTACTTTCCATCCTTCACCAGTTGTTTCCAGATAGTAGTATTTCTTATCACCGTAGATGTAATACGATCCATAAGCGCCTTCCACTGAAACGCCAACAGCTACGTGACTTTCATTTATGAAAACAAGTAAAGCGACATCGTATCCCATTCCATCGAGAAGCGCAGCGGTTAAGATTGATGTATCTTCGCAGTCTCCTCCTCGGTCGAAGAGGGTTTCAATTGGATATCGAGGATATTCATTCCAGGATGTAGAAACACTATCTGCGGTGTATGGTAAGCTTTGAACGAAGGAAGCGACGAAATTAACCTTTTCAAGTTCAGTAAATTTATTTCTCATCGCTATTGCATTAATTTGCTGAATTACCTGGTTAATGCAATGGTCATCTTTAGGATCTTTAGCCATAGAAACCCAATCGCTTCGTAAAGTCGGTCTTGGTCGCTCAAAAAATTCAACGTAAAGCGATAGAGGTATCGTTAGATCTAATTGGTAGCGTTCCAATCGAAGCGATGTTTCATAAACCCATTCATAATGTTGAGTCACCTTAATATCTAGTATTTTATCTAGTTTTGCCTTCATATTAACCAGCTGTGATCCTAAAGAAAACGCCTGACTCTGTGATTCTGCCAGTTGCGACTTGAGGGTTGCAATCTGCGACTCTAAAGTTGAGACTTGTGACCTATAGCTAGATATCGTCGAATTAAGCTCGTATATCTCTGTTTCTAGAGAATTTAACAATGACTGAAGACTGGTCTTCTCTGCGGTAAGGGTGCTTATCTGGTTTTGTAGAGTTGTATAGGTCAGAATGTTTGATACGGTAAGCGTGATGAAGAAGACGACGACCAAAATTAGTCCAATTTTTCCCATTTCACTTCGACCGCTCATTATTTAAATCTTAAAAGGTAAAAAACTTGTGAAGAAAAAATATGGTGGAGACTTTAAGGCAAGTGTTGCCTTCAATAATATTTATTCTAAATTGAATTGTAATGAAGGAATAAAGTTCGGTTGCAAAAAGAGTTGATAGTTTGACTTAAGATCAAAGCTTAGGTCTGTTGTTAACGTATTGAGCTATTATTACGAAATTGATGAAAATAAATAAAATTTGAAAGTAGTGAAATGCGGGTAAATCCTTAAAAGCAAATTTTCTTTGAATTATATAGCGTTAAACTTTAATTATCGGCAGGTTTCGATGCAATTGGCTGATTACATACTGTTTGCTTGTCCTAAATGTGGGCTAGTTAGATATGCTAAGGAGGGGCAGAAAACTGCTAAATGCTTGAGGTGCAGTCATCAAATTCAGATTAACCCGCAGAAGATTCGGGTGTTAGCTAGGGCTAAAAACGTTAAGGATGCTGTTGAGCTCGTCAAGATATATAAGATTAAGGGTGAATAGTCGGCTGAGGGTGTTCAAAACTTTAATAAGGGCAAAGATTCTCTAGGGAGAATGTAAGGTGAATCGGCTTGTCTAATGGGGAAGGTAGCAGAAGTGATAAGGTGCGCTTAATGGCTGACATGCTTAGGAGCGGTGCCACATTAACTGATCTTCCATGCCCGGTTTGTGCATCACCACTCTTTAGGCTTAAGAGCGGTGAATTGTGGTGTGCGCAGTGCCAAAAGAAGGTGGTTGTTGTTAAAGAGGAAGAGGAAGTTAGGGAGATTGAGACCCTGTCAGCCCTAAACCAGGCGGAATCAACACTCTTAATGAAAATTTGGGAGATTAATGAGAGACTTAAGATTGAAGATAATCCAGAGGAGATACAGAGACTAAGCGCCGTAATGTCCATTCTTTTAGAGAATCTTGAGAAGATTAGAAGAATTGGGAAAATGAAAGTATGACGCCTAGAGAAACTTTAGGGGTTTACATAAATTTTCCAAGCATATATCATGGGGTTGCTCAACTGGAGTTTAACACCTCCATAAGCAATCTTCAAAAAGCAGTGTTAAATGCATTGTATAAATTAAATGGATGTAATTTAGGAGATAATTTATCAGATTTGATTGAATCCAATCTGGATGTTATTGTAGAGTTTGGGGCAGCTGAGGGCTTAACATTCAATTATCTTGACTTAGAGACCCTAGAAGTCTTTTTGCAGGAGATCAATAGGAGAGAATCTCGCATTCTCGATTTTTTCTGCGTTTTCAGATATTATGCCCTAAAAAGTGGAGTGAAAAGACCCTTAAGATTCGACTACTATCTTTTAAGATTCTTTTTTAACAGAGGCGAGTTTGAGATTCAAATATTTCATGAGAAGGGGCTGCAACGCGTATCAATAGAAGATCTTATTAAATTTCTTACAGATAAAATAAACTCGGAGCTTGCTCTGGAAGGAGTTAACCCGGTGAAAATTAAATATATGCAGACTGTTTAATGCGAAAGGCGTATTTTATAATAGATTTGTCTGTTTTAGCCTTTCGATGACTATCCTCTGAATATCTCCAGAGACCTCTAATATTGGCCGGTTTCCATTAACCAGCAGAAGTTTACCTTCTCTAACAAGTTTCATGTAAACATCCCTAACCTTCATCTGTATTTCCTGAAATTCCATGACGGATCTCTCCCGTTTCTTTTGGATCCTCTCCATTATAACCTCAACAGGAACATCTATGTATAATGCTAGATCCGGTTCAGGAACCATTCTATTTATTTCCATTATCCATCTAATATCGAGTCCAGCGGCACCTTGATATGCCAATGATGAGTAAACATATCTATCTGAGACAACAATTTTTCCCTCATTAAGCATTGGTTTTATCTCTCTCTCAACATGATCAATTCTATCCGCTGCAAATAAAAGGGCCTCTATTGAAGCGGGTATACGCTGGTGTCTCCCTAAAACATATTGCTTTATGAATCTGCCAATCTCACCGTTGCTAGGTTCAGTGGTATATACTGCGTCAAAGCTCTTGCTCTTGAGAGCCTCAACTAAAAGTAGTGACTGGGTTGTCTTGCCACTTTTATCAAGCCCCTCTATGCAAATTAATTGGCCCCTCTTCATCTTCAAGTGACTCCATTAAGACCTAAATTAATTTTAGAAATAGGCTCTAATAGCATTTTAGCCTTATTCATAAAAAGGAAAGCATTAAAAATGAAAAGGAATAAAAGATGCTTAAGGCTGGTTATATGCCTATTTTGGAGGCGCTTGTAAATGTTTAGGTTTGATAGGGAGCAAAGAACCTTTGAAATTTCTGGTGTAAAAGTTGGCGGTCAGCCTGGTGAAAACCCAACTGTTATGATTGGAAGCATATTTTATAAGGGTGACAAGATTGTTCAGGACGAGAAGGCTGGAATCTTCGACTGTGAGGCCGCTAAGGCCTTAATCTCTAAGCTGGAGGATATTTCTGATAGAACTGGACTTCCGGCAATGCTTGATGTTGTTTGCTCTAACCCAGAAAACTCCAGGAGGTATCTTGAGTTTGCTGCAGAGGCCACGAAGATGCCTATACTTATAGATTATGTTTCTGAGGAGGCTGGTTTATGTGGAATGGAAGCTGCCAAAGACATTGGTATTCTAGATAGAACAATCTTAAACTCTATTAATCCAGAAACTAAGCCGTCAATATACGAGAAGGCTAGAGAAGTTGGACTTCAATCGGCTATAGCATTAACGTACAGCACGAAAGCTATAATATCATTTAAGGAGAGAATTAAGATACTTGAAACCCTAATCCCCAAAATGGAGTCTGCTGGAATAAGGAAAATACTTGTTGATACAGTTGTTTTAGATATTGCAACATTAGGTTTAGCTTGTAAGGCTATATTTGAGGTTAAGGAGCGGTATGGCTATCCATCTGGTTGTGGAGCTCATAACGCCGTAGCGTCATGGAAAACCCTAAAAGAGAAAAAGGATAGAATTCTGCTTATGGTTTGCTCCTCAATAGCAAATGGGCTGCCAATCGCTGTAGGAGCAGACTTCGTATTATATGGACCAATAAGCGATGCAGAATACATGTTCCCTGCGATAAGTCTCATAAATGCAGCATACGCACAGATACTGATGGAAGAGGGTAAACGTCCACCTCCAAGCCATCCGAGATTCAAAATATCCAAGTTAATTTTAAAATAAAAATCAATGCAAAAAATTTAATTAACCCGGAAGCAGAGAAACAACATGTAATTCAAAGGGGGCCACGCGGCCGTCGTCTAGCCTGGTTAGGACACAAGCCTTCCAAGCTTGCGATCCCGGGTTCAAATCCCGGCGGCCGCACCATAGAAATTTACCTATGAACTTTCGAAACGAAGCCTTATATACCATATTTTTATGTATGTGGTATCACTCAAAAAAGAGATTTATTAATCTTCTATTTTCTCTCTTTTAATCCTGATTTTGGGCTTGTAGATTTTTCAACTTTAACCGCCGGTTTCCCCTCAATTGGCTCTTTGAAGGTTTCCGGTTTTTGTGAAGTAGGCATTTCATAGGTTGTGGATGTGGAAGTTTCAAGCGTTTCGGCTTCGACTGGTTCTGGCTGAATAACTATTATCGGTGTTCT
>JAWCEH010000073.1:0-11849 GCA_038859955.1 Bathyarchaeia archaeon
GTCTTCTAGTTTAAATAAATCGCCATCATAGTGTATCACGAAATAATTAGGGTTTAAAGAGATTTCAGTATCTCCTATTACTCTACTAGGGCATTTTTCTAATAGCATCAAAAAGGCTCTTTAAATGGACTTGAGGAAGTGAATTCTTGAGCGAAATTAAAAGTATTTTGGGAAACAGAAAAGGAAAAATATTCCAAATACTTTCATTCATAAGTATGAGAGATACCTGTGCTCCGGTAGTATAGCCCGGCCAAGTATGGCGGCCTCTCGAGCCGCAGACGCGGGTTCAAATCCCGCCCGGAGCACCAATACCTTTAGTTCTGGTGCGCTTTACACATCATCTTCTCCTTTTACGGCGTTCGATATATGGGCAAAAAGGGTACTTTTGGTGCAGATTTCTAATAACAAAAAACAAAAATAATGAATAGTATTTGGAGATTAAATGCTGGCTTTAGAGCGTTTTCGTAGAAATATTACGGCAATAAGTGCCACCACAGCGACAGGTACAATTATTATCCAAATTGGGAAGGTCTGCTGGCCAATCTCGGGGCTTTTTGCCGGTATTTCGGGGTAAGAGACCAAATAATTTCCGAAATATTCAATGCCACCACCAGTCGAGAGCTCAACAATTATCGGCTTGTTTGAGGTTATGTGGTAGTATCCCCACTCAAGCACTAAGTATTCATCCTGTCTAAGAGTTCTTTCAATCTTCACTTCCTCAGCGCGCCTTTGAACAACCTTCAGACCTTCAACTGTTACACGTGTATCATCTTCACCCGCAAAAATTATGGCGTAACGATCCGCAAAAACCCAAAACTCTTTCCCATCCTTTCCGCCAGCGAAACATATATCACTTGGAAGGCCGAAAAGACCATGCCACTCTTTGTCCCAAAACTCGCTTCCTTCTCCTCCGCCTTCTATGGGACCGCCTCCATTTCCTCCATAAACTGATATGTCGCATGTGCTTTCAATGCGAATGTTTTTAGGCTTAAGATTTGGATCATAAGGTGTGGGCGGAGGTGCACCTGCGGCTGTGCTTGGTGGCGGATTAGGTCCATATACGTACCAGTATTCCCCAGGCTTCTTAAATTCATGGGTGTATAGAACTTCATTTGTATCGGCATCGTATACTTTCACTATGCCAGGTTCATAAGCGAATATCAAGAAAGCTCCTCTTCCTGCAGCATTCTGCCATGTAGATTGATACCATACAATTTGGTAATACATTATCATCATAAAGAATCTTCGACCTACAAAGCTACCTGAGTCTGACGGCAACGCAGTAAGACCTGTTGACCAAGCTGCTATCATGATTTTTCCAGTAGACTCAACCCTGTACATTTTTTTGCGTTCTAAGAATATTTCTAGGTAACTATTAGCAGTAAGAGTGGCTTCGGCAATGATCTCCCCGCTTTCCTCATCTGTGACGATGAACGAGGCATCCTCAACGGCATAAACTATGGTTGCATATGGTCCAGGCCTTCTGATACCCGCTAAAACCGCTTGAGAGGTCTCAAGCAACCATCCAGAAATCGACATAAACAAGAACCTTTTACCAACGTATCCCCCATCTAAGCTTGGGTAAAATGTTGTGCCACTTGGGGCGAAAAGAGCGTCTTTTGTGCTGGCTCCAGCAACTGCAACAACAGGTTTATCAGAAACTATCTTTAGATAAGCCTCTTTAGTTTCCCCATAGCTTAAAATCTCCTTCTTGTTTATGGTAGCTTCTTTTAAGATTGAGGCTGGCCTCTTAGATATATCGTAGATCGTAACTTTTGTCTGGTCTTCTATGCCTATTATGTTCAGGGTGTAAGCCTCTCTGAGAGGTTTAGGCACATATACATAGAAGACCCTGGAAAGACCTATTTCAGAATTTATGCCTGCCCTAAGTTGAAAAATAGGTAAGATCAAAGCTAGCAGCACAACGAAGATAGAGGGAAAATAAAAGAGGAAGATTTTTTTATTATTTCTCATGTTTTTCACCATGGGTAGAAGAACTTAACTGTTGCTAAGATTGTTCCTAGCAGAATGGCGAGGAACCAGCCGCTGATCCAGCCGCCAGTAAATGGTATAACATAGGAGTCAAAAACTTTGGCGCCTGCAAATTTAATTACAGCATATTTAATTATCCAGGAGACTAAGTATCCAGCGGCTATGCCTTGAAAAGCCTGGGCTGTTGTTGCACCAATGCAGAGACCTGTGGCATTTAATGGGAACCATGGGAATCTTGCGCGTAGAAACATCACTGCTCCTGTTATACAGAAGCCCAACAGGCTATAGTGCCAGTATGGTGCCTCAGGCCTTGTAACCGCTCCACTCGGCATCTGAGACGGAATAATCCACCAGAGCCACCAATAAGCAGTGTTTCCTCCAGGTGTCTTTAAAATCCCAACTGAGTACCATAAATTGATCATTGTTGTCAGAGCCACTACTATCGATATAACTGCAGCTATGCTCTGGGAGACAATGAGATCTCTCATGCTTACACCTGTATACTTTTGCAGCTTAAATGAATCCATTGTGTATGCCGCTACGCCTCCCGGAAGGTTCACAAAAGTTCTTCCAAACAAATCGTGACCTATAACCATAGTCATGTAATATTTCTGATCAACCATTTCGTCAGTGTATCCCTGAAAAAGAACATTATATAGGTTTCCGCTATGGAAATGTTGTATACTATCCATAAAGGTTACAGCTTCACCATGAACACGTATGCCAACTGAAAGTATTCCTAGGATTGCGAAGAATATTAGAACTGGTACAGAAATAAAACCGGTTCCAGCAACCACGCAGCAAGCTCCAAGAACAATACATGCCAAGATAAACATTATGAAGATTGCCCTATAAGTTAAGCCCTCTCTCTCCACCTCATCTGGTTTTGGTTTTCCAATGGATTTAATAATATCTACAATATATCTCCAGTTGAAGATTATTGGCCATAACGCTAATCCAAAATACATTGCGCCAATATCAAAGATTGCGACAGCCCTATACGGGCCTGTGTGTCCAAAGAGCCAGTATCGAGAGGAGCTTGAGAACGGCCCTGGAGAAGGATAAAGTCCAGCGTTTGCCAAGATAACAGGGATTATTATTTCAAAGATTATCCAAGCGATCCAGGCGCTAAATAGCATATCGAGCGACATGAATAAGCCTATTCCTATAACTACTGGATTAAATGCTGCGTAAAGGCACGCCATAGGTAACATATAGTGTAGTGCCGGTATTGCTGCCTCTAAGTTCAGGACTCCTGCGTGTCCTATCCAAGGCGATGCTTCCCATCCATATATGGATGGGAACCATGGGAACGACATCCTCAAAATCCATGGCAAATAGAATAAGAAACCCACTCCGATGCCTAGTAAAACTAAACGTGGCCTTGAAAACCTTACTCTTGATGTTTCAGACCCCGCTTCCTCTGATTTTCCAGTGGCAGCAACTAGCATAACCACTTCATTTGCAGCTTGGGCAACGGGAAACGGTAGCATTTCAATATCAATGTAAAGCCTTCGGAAAATGAGAGCTATTGAGAGCGCTAGAAAGTACATGGATAAGCCGTAAACTACCCAGAAAGCTATTGCCGGAAGCCAATCGCTCCAAGGTGTTGGAAAGCCACCCTCTAATGCTGGGCGCAAAACATCTTCGTCGGGGAAGAAATACGTTGGTATTAGATGGCTTAGAACTCCCTTCCAAGGGTCATTAAATCTAATTGGGAACCATGCAGATAAGCAGAGCGGAAACCTAAAGCTCGACATCATAACCGTTACTGAGGCTACACCCCACAGAATGTTTAAGCGCTTTGGATCAATTTTTTTCCTTAAAGATGGATGAAAGTATCTCGCCAGTATAACGAAGCTTATCATTAGAAATGGGCCAGGTGCCAGTCCCCACCAGTTATTTCCAAAACTGAAGAAGTGTGTGAAGTAGCTGACAAACATCACAGCGTTTATGCTGATCCACGAGAGAAGGGCGGAGATAATAATTATAATCGCCATGAAGCTAGGCGTCAGCAAAGACTTCAACTCTTCTTTTGCCATAAGTACTCCCCCAAATATTTTTTAGGCGTAGAGATAATATATAAAGGTTACTATATAATAAATATTCTATTAATATCAGTAATAAATTATCTCAATATGGTAGTAGCCACTGTGATTTTATCGCAAGCATAATGGATGAGACTATGCAAGCAACTATGCTATCCCCCATCATGAAACCTATAACTATTTGTGAACGATATCTTATTAGATTTTTGAATTTGAATAGTGTCATATTTCCAATGATGCATCCAATAAACTGTGAGAGTATTGTCGGCATACCTGTGAAAACGCCCATAACCATGGCTACCGGTATATAAGCCACCTTCATAAGATTGCTCGCTATGCACACTGCGGAGCCAAGTATAAAGCCGAGCAAAATAAAGTCGGGCTTAAATAGTATTCCGGTCCAAAGCCATCTTATCCAGCGGTTTCTGTCTACGATCTCAACGGGCCAACCTGTAACTGTATATGGGTAAGCAGATGAGGGAATCGGGGCAATAGACCAAAAAACGTTTGCAAAGACAAAGCTTGCAAGCCAGCTAGCTAAAGTAATAATGACCAATGTCTTAATGAAATCAACTGGCTTGCACCCAACAATTTCAGCCGCTTTAAGAGAACCTGCAATTGACGCGCCTGTGCTTATTAACGGAAGCCCGAATGTCGGAGGGACTGGCGCACCTGGAGCAGCTGTTCCCCAAGTAATATAGTTAGCGAACCATATATCAGCTCTCTTATATCCACTAAAGTAGATAAGGCTCTCTCTTAAGTAAGGTATATTAAAGTATGCGGATGCGCCTACACCCATAGCGTTCGTTGCGATTAGTGTGGAGAAGAAAGACCAGCCCACGGAGAATAAGATTAATATCCATGTTGGAAAATCTGGAACCAAAGCCTTAACCAATAGCACTGAGCTAATTGTTGCGGTAAAGAAGAGTCCGAGCAACATCCATATTATTCCTTTTCGCCCACCAGATCCGCCCAAGCTTCTAAATGCGCCTGCTACAATCTTTGGCCTAAGCGCCAATGGTATCAAGGCCGCTGAAATAGCTAACCCCAAACCGAAGCTAACCCAAAAATAGAGCTGGGAGCGCTGAATAGATGTTACTAACTGCATACCGGGATTCCACTCAGGCCATATGCCTAGCCTATGGAGATAATGGTTTCCAAAGAAGTATGCTCCTAAACTTGTTATAGAGGCAACAATAAGCACAGGCAGCGGCATGATGAAACCTGATATAAATGTTGTTAAAGTAGCATCAATACCTATACAAGATGCTGGTAATATTTGCTCAGATAGGTAGCTATAGTCTTTCCACCCACGTGGAAGTATTTGAAAGACTGCTGAGCCAGTAAGGGATGGGAGCATATTGGAGAGGCCGCCGTACAAGGCGCCTGCAAGCGCCGAAAGCATTAGAGCTCTAGTTTTACCAGCCTCTCTCTCTGCCACTGTAATAATGCTTTCTGCTGTTGCTGTTTGGAAGGGAAACGGAAGTTTCTCTACAACAGCATACAGATGATAGGAGAAATATCCTAGAGAGATACTCGCCGTAAGGTCGAGAATTGCTGTAAGAATGAGAACCAATATTGGAACAATGAGGGGCTGAGCGAGTAAGGACCTGTGGGCTAAAACCTGACCTACAAATTCTTTTGTAGGAGCCCACCAATGTGGAATGAATTGAGATAAGCCGAACGCTTCAGTAATTGGCGAGGTTGCGAAGCAAATATTTTTAATTATGTCAATAAATATCCAAGCGTTTCCAACGGCAGAATACTCGAAGGCCTGTATTAAAAATATCTCTTGTGGTGTAAGAGTTTGCCCAAACATTCTCGCTATTTCCGACCACAATATAATAATCATCCAAGTTGACATTGTGAGACCGCTTCCAGTTGTCAAATACAGATATATGACTGCTGGCTGCAGACATGTAAGCGCGAGTAAAAAGGCTAATCCAACTCTCCACGAGAATGGCATTTTAATTCCGGTTTTAAGACCCATATTAATCCCTCCTAGTTTCCCATACCTACTTTACGTTATCCCGATTTAAGATTTGGGCTTGCTCACAATATGCTTCTCTCCTCTCCCTTGGAAGTGTTCTCCATATAAGTAATTGCCGCCTAATTTCACGAATAAACCTATAGTTAGACGCAACCCATCCACCTTTAAGACCTGTTTCCCTTCTTATATAAATCTTGGCTTGACATTGCTGCGCTTCAGGAATCATAATTATTGAAAACTTCACATACTGCCTTATCCCAGCATCGTAAGGCGCAAGCCATATTATTGCACTTACCGAAGTCTCTAATGCTTTCCTTTCAATATTAATGTTGCTAGCTATAAATGTGCCAGCTCCTTCAACTTTATGTCCCTCAAAATACTCTTTCATAAACATTACAAGACCATAGGCTTCTCTCTTAGACTCATAGAATGGAAAGAGTATTTCCCATTCATCTCCTCTAGGTTTCGGAAGCTTAAATCTCCGCTCTATAGAGGGCGTTAAGATCCGTGAAGCTTTTGTAGCTGGATAGATGGTGGCTGAGATGGTTGTAACTATTGAGCTTATAACGGCAATTATGACGAAGGATGAGGAGAAGTTTGGATAGAATCCTTGAGGCAATGCTTTGAAAATATCCAATACAGCTAGTATAAGAAGGCCGGATAAATAGCCCAGCACGCTGCTTATAAGCGCATAAACTATGGATTCGGCTAAGAACATGGCCGAAATATGTACTGGAGCAAGCCCGACAGAAGAGTATACTCCTATCTCCCTTACTCTCTCCACTATTGCTGAAAGCATCATGTTTAAGATTATGAAGGCTACTAGAACAAAAGTTGGAATTACCATATTAATGCCGATTGCAGAAACTTCTCTTCGAGACCTGTAAACTCTGACTAAACTTATATTATTCTCTATGCCCGAGGCAAAAACATCTGTTAAAACGGAATATGATAGTATTTCCGCATCTCTGAATGCATTTAGTGATTTAAGTCCAATTGCCACACTTATAGGCTGAGCACAAAGGGCGCTAACTGCCAATCTATAAGGAATTATTATTATGTGTCTTCCTTCAAGGTGGGGCATAACTGTAGTGATTACTGCTTCTTCGGTGCCCGCCGCCATAGTATCTATGGGAGTTATCGCTTCTCCATCAAGGTCCACTAAACCACTTACACCATCCCATAATAATGTTCCGTCAAAAATTCCCACTATTGTTAAATTAAGGCCCCAAATTTGGATTTTTGAGCCAACATTGTATTTTCTGCCAGTGACATTATTTAATAGATCTAAAATATATTTGCTAATAATGCAACTCTCTAAGTCACTTTCCAAAAACCATCGTCCAGATATTAGTGCTCTATCAATTTTCGTTAATTGCGCTTCTTGAGGCGTCATGGCCAGCAGAGCTTTTACAATAACTCCTGGAGCGAGTCTCAGCTCCTGTCTAGGTGGGTGGATCCAAGCTCTAGGACACACGAGAGCGCCCTGGGAATAATTGCTCATTATGCTGAGAGCCATAGGTTCAGGTATAGGCGACCACGGGTAGAGTCTTATAAGATAGCCCTCATATAATGGCTGCTTTTGAACTTGTTCAACACCTCGCATTGTTGGCATCCCAATAATTGATGTGAAAGATATAAGACTCATTACTGTAAGAGACAGGGATATGAGAGTTAGAACGCTCCTAAACTTTCGTCTTCTCATATTTTGTACGCTAACGGAAAAAGCCATAGCTACAAATCCAAGTCTTTCTATGGCCGCAAAATGTGAACCCATACTCTCTTCTTTGAGTCTCTGCGCAACCTGCCTAGATTCTCCAAAGATGAAGCTAAGTGTTGCAAAAGACAAAATTACTATTGTTGCCGATATAATTGCCATCGGCGCATTAGTGGCGATGTGAAAACCAGGATGCAGCAGATTTATGAAACCTATGGTTGCCATAAAGATTACAAGAATATATAATATCCTCTTTCGTCCTTCAAGGGAAGATAAGACAAGCCGCTCCATGACATAGCTATAAGGCACCATAGTTAGGAAGAAGAATAAGGTTACTAGTACAATGTCTACAATTATGTCTACTGAGGAGCAGTAAGAATAACGTGCAAATACCCAACCCTTCACAATATAAGCATATGCCTTATCATAGTCAAAGCTGCTTAAGAACTCTTTAGCTTTAGAAATGAATTTTTCTGCCCACGAATAATATTGATCCATTATAACATCATGAGTGTGGTGCCTGTGGAGAATATCTATTCTACCAGCAGCAAAGTAAAAAATGTTTTCAGCTACCTCAAAAGGAGTTAAAATAAGTGTTTGTCCAGGTTTAAGTGAGTAGCCTGAACCCTCCCTTATATTGCTAGAGGCATTATTTAATATAACCAGCGGATAATAGAATCCAGCCGAAGCTGACTTCTCACCTGTTCTTATTATGATCTCCGTTGGAGTCTCTGGCGGAAAGTAAACCATAATTTCAGGCCAAAAAATATCTTCGCAGTGCCATATGTGCCATCCATGAGAAAAGAAATTATAAACTTCTACTGCACCTGAAGGAACCGGCGCCAACCTTGTGGGATCAAACATATTAAGTAGAGCGATAGAAGAGCATCTAAAAACTGGCAAATATCTAAATACTGTAGACCTATAAACGTAGAAAACTTGCGTTGTCGGGTTTGGCGCAGGAGGAGAATAAGAGTCTCTGTAGCCATAGACCCCTAAGTCTAAAACATACTCAATGTCACCTGTCGTGCGATTAATAACATAGGCATGCATTAAGCCATACGTATAAGGCTTTACTCCTTTAAACTCCACTATGCCACGCTCATCAGGCTTAATTATAACGTCGATTGCCGCAATTGGAGCCCCTGGGTATGGAGGGACGAAACCTGGAACACCTGTGGGCGTTGTGACGCTTTGTGCCTGCGCCTGCAGTACACCCGGTATGAGGACTGCTGGACCAAATTGAACAACACGAACAACTGCATCTTCTAAGACTTTTGGATCGTCATGGGGTTCAAACCAGCCTGTCGTCATGTTATATCTGGCAATTTGGCCGATGATTGTTCCAAAGCCCCAATCAGTGGCTAGTCTACTTGGAGCATAAATGAAGTTGCTCGATATTGCCTCGTCATTGAGAAAAGCAATGAGCAGGCATGTTAATAAATCTACTTGAGGCCAAAGGTTTTCAAGGTTTAAAGTATTAAAAGTGTCTAAGGGTGTCTTTTGTCTAGCTCTAATACAGTCAGTAGTACGAAATGCTAAGCCTCCTCCATAGCAAGTTAATGTAAAGACATCACTGTCAAAGAATAGAGGCTGAGGCTCGTAAGGTGGTGTGACAACGACAATGCCATCTATTACATCCAACTCTAAATTTAGTGACTTTTTAATACTTGGGAGGTACTTATTAAAAATGAAGTCTCTTACCCAAATGTACCTCGCTTGTAGCGCAGATGGAACAGTGTAACCGTAGGAGTTGCCCGTGTGATAAACGGCAATCTTACTTGAATCTGTAGATAGGTCTATGCTGATGAAAAACTTTATTTTAGTTCCGATTTCAGAAAAGTGAGCGCTTATAAACTCTCTTGCACCCCATAATCCTTGCCAATGCCCAGATAATGCAATAAACATTACAGATCGATTTAACGTACCATTCTTAGCAATATCGCCTATAACTCTTGCTAACTCAAGGAGTATCGATGGATTCAGGGCGTCAGTAGCGCCTGGAGATATTGATGGGACTGGGGACCAAGAATCGTAGTAGGCAGAGATAGCTAGGATTTGACTTGCCAATTTCCCTTTTCCATCGGCTGTAGCTACAATATTTGCAGCAAGCTTCCTAGTCCACATCATAGCCGAACTTATCTTAACCCTCACAGCTCCCTCTTTTAGGCAGATTTGTCTAAGGAATTCTCCATCTTCTCTCTTTACATAAAGTCTGGGGAAATTTACAGGAATTGAGAACATTTTCTGCTCTGCTTCATAGCGATAGGTGTAGTCAGGTTCAATAAAAATAACACCTTTAGCTCCTAATATTGCAGCATTTTTCCAGTACCACCTACAATTAAAGTCAAGAAGCACAAATTTGCCTTTAATCGACTCGTTTAATTTTTTACTTATGCTTGTAAAATCCGAGAAGTCTGCAAAGCCGCCATAAATAAGTATATCTCCCTCAGGAGGACTTTTATATGGGGATGGGTTTACGACGTTTGGCCATAAGGGATAGGCTTGTAAAATCTTTAATGGCTCGTTTTCGGGGGAGAGAATTGTTATATTAGCCCCTAGATCTATAGGAATGGTAATATTATAATATTCCCAGCGAGCGTTAAGACCATATTCGGTGAATTTATCGTAAATGTACTTAGCTGCTTGATAGTAACCTTCATATCCTGTGACACGTGAAGAAAGACTACTGAAGAACTTCAGATGTTCAACTATATTTGACCTGTTAATTCTTCCTGTGAGAGATGACCAATCAAGAAATATCTCTTCCATCTGTCGAGAGGAAAAATGAGCATTTACATAATGGGTATAAAAAGATAATAATGACAATAATGTGATGAGCACGAAAAGGAGGACTTTTTGTAGGCTCATTTGCGTCTCCCCTATATTTTAAAAAAGATGGTAATTTAAATTTATCTATTTTCTAGGCTCTGCCAATAGAGGCAAGAAATTAATTGCATTAACAAACACATAGTAAATGTTTACTTTTTTGGAAAAGGATCTACTTCTAGGCATTAAGAAGAAGATCGGGCGAAAATTTGCGGATTAAGGGGTAGTATAGACCTTCTCTTTAGAGCTTTCAGGCTCCATATAATGCTGAGCCCAATGAGAGGTTTGTATAAATACGATAGATTTTATCAATTTTAAAGTCTATGTCCCTATAATAAAAAATAAATTTCTTGATTATTGATGTTAAAGAGATAAGCTCTATCATGTCGCGCAAGCCATCTGGGAAAAACGTTGTTCTCTAGCTTGATTCTTACATCTTTGAAGCTCCAAAAATTTCCTCTTTCTAAAGGGTAAGTTGAGAGGAGGGGAGTCTTAATAAATAAATTCTCCCATTTTTCTTCTTAGAACCCTTCCAGGCTTTTCTCCAGTATGTTTACCGTTGAGCACTACTGGGACACCATTTACTAGCACATGTAATATCCCAGTAGGGAATCTATGCGGATCCGTAAATGTTGCGTTGTCCCTTATTGTATCTGGGTTGAATATGGTTATGTCTGCGTAGGCTCCCTCTCGTATAATTCCGCGCTCCCTGAATCCAAGCCTCCAAGCTGGGAGATAGCACATTTTTCTAATAGCCTGCTCTAAAGATAGCGTTCTTTTCTCTCTAACATATACTCCTAAAAGGCGTGGGAAGGTGCCATAGTATCTTGGGTGAGGTTTACCCTTGCTCAAAACTCCTTCTGGGGAGACTGCGCTGCCGTCTGAACCCACCATCACCCAATGCTTCTGCATGGCGAACTCCACATCCTCATCGCACATATTGAAGCTTATATGCGAAATCCTTGTCTCCTCATCGATTAAAAGCTTAATGACCGTTTCCTCCGGGCTTAAACCCAGAAGATTAGAGATCTCTTTAATAGATTTGCCGAGGAAACTAAGGTTTTTATTCAACTGTGCAATTATTATTCTATCCCAGTAATCTGGCTCAAGTTCAGAATATCTTTTTAGATGCTTTAGAATGGCGGCTCTTGTATCCAGGTTTTTGAGCCTTTCCAGCAGCTTTTCGGAGCCGCCTTCATGAGCCCAATCTGGCAATAGGGCTGAAAGATTTGTGCTAGACGCTGTGTATGGATATTGATCAGCAGTAACGTCT
>JAWCEH010000074.1:0-11805 GCA_038859955.1 Bathyarchaeia archaeon
GCTGAAGTGTTTGTCACACCTTCCTTCTACGGTTTCCCAATGACTTTCCTAGAGGCCTGTGCCATTGGAACACCTATAGTTACAACTAATAGGGGAGATATATTAGAGTGGATAGACGGCAAAGCAGGTCATGTAACTCAACCAACCTCTCATGATCTTGCTGAGGCCATATATAGAATTGTTTCTGATAATTCATTACGCAGAAAACTTTCGAGAAATTGCATGAAAATCGTTAGAGAAGAATTCTCCATAGAAAAAGTTGTTTGTAAATTGGAGAAAGTATATGAAGAGGTCGTTGGAAAAAAATGTACGGTAAAATGAATAAATCAAATGCATCTCCTGATGTTCTTATAATTTTGCCGAACGTTTTAGAAGCTTTTACGGAAAGAGGCGGGGGTCGTGAAGCATGCCTCTCGCAAGTGGCCCTTGCTCTAAGCGAGGATTTTACCGTAGTGATTGTTTCTCCATTTTTCAGAAGGTACTGTAAGAGTATTAAGGTACAAGATAGACTTACTTTAAACAATCTCTACTTTCCAGCAGCTAAAGAATATCCTCCTAGATCCCGATTTGCAAAGCTCTTCCAATTCTTTTCAGCTATGTTCTACGCAACCGAAGCCGTTATTAAGATTCTTCAACTAAAGAGAAGGGGATTAAGAATGCTTTTAATAGTCGACTTTATAAGTGGTTTTATTCCCATTCTCGTTGCCAAAATTTTAAATCTAAAAATCTTATGTTATGAGGGGAATACTGCTCTATGGGAAGAACCTAACTTTTCACCCAAAAGACCTTTCATGCGAATACTTTTAACTACGTTCATTTATATGTTGGTTAAAGTCGCAGGTAAAATATCAGACGCTATTGTCGTCAATGATGGTATTATTAAAGGTAGTATGGTTAAACTAGGCGTGAAAGAAGATAAAATATTTGTAATGAGGGCTATGGTTGATACAGAAAAATTCAAGCCATTACGAATTGAAGCAGAGGATGAAGACGAATTCACAGTTGGATTTATCGGAAGATTAGTAAAAGAAAAAGGTGCACACCTTTTATTGGAATTATGCAAAACCGCTTTAAATGAACTGCCTCAAGTACGCTTTATAATCCTTGGAGATGGACCGTTTAGAGAGGCTTTAAAAGTACTTCCAAATGTTAAATTTGTGAAATGGGTTCCACAATATGAAATACCTAGCAAACTTTCCACAGTTAAAGTCATTGTTAGTTTTCAGAAGACCTTTGGAAAAAGTGAAATAGAAGCCCTTTCATGTGGTAAGCCTATTATCGCAAGTAGGATGGGTGAAATGCCTGCGCTGGTAAAACATGGAGAAGTCGGATTGCTCTGCGAACCGAATGTTTCCTCTTATATTAAGACTATTAGATTCTTAGTGGAAAATAAGACTTTCCTTAAAGTTCTATCGGAAAGAAGCCGTATATATGCTATGAGAGAGTTTGGTAACTGTGACAGATGGAGGTCTTTGATTTCGAGAATAATGTCGCAAATCAATGTATGAATGGTTTATAAGGGACATGAGACTAGGAATTATCCAGTATAGCAACTTAGCCTCTCAAAAACTTTTGCTAATAGCTCCACATTTTAAAGTATTTATAAGGGACCAAGCAATTTATCTTAGACCCTACCTTAACAGCATTACTGTATTAATACCAATAGCTTATTTTTCTGATATACTATTAAAGTTTCCACTCTTAAAAACACGCTTTAGTTATTTGAAGCTTGGAGTAGAATCATGTAATGAGTTATTACAAGACTTTGTAATAATTTCACCAAAATTTTTCAGTCTACCTTGTGAAATGTTACAAAGAAGGAATTGCTATCTTGCCGCAAGAAGTTGCATTAAAACTTTATCTAAGAAGTCAATAGAGTTCAGTTTACTACACGTACACTTTCTGGATAATGGGATTATAGGAGCCAGGTTGAAAGAGATATACAGTAAACCTCTTGTAATAACTGCTCATGGTAGTGATGTTTACGACATGCCTTTTAGAGATAACTGGTATAGGAATCTTTCAAAACATGTCCTTAAAGAAACAGATCAAATTATAACGGTTAGCAAATATAATGTTGAGAAGTTGCTATCCCTTGGAGCATCGCTTAATAAATTACATGTAATACCTAATGGATATGATGAAAGGCTTTTTGGACCAATTCCTACGCATGTGGCTAGGGAAAACCTTGGCTTACCAGTTAATAAAAAGATACTACTCTCCGTAGGTAATCTGGTTGATGTTAAAGGTCATATATACTTGGTTAATGCTATGCATTTTGTCTCGAAAAAAAGAAGTGATGTTATTCTCATAATCGTGGGCTCTGGTGTTTTAAGGAAGTATCTTGAGAAGAGGGTTAAGAGGCTAGGTTTAAGTGATAGAATAATATTTATTGGAAGTAGACCCCATGAAGAAATTCCTATTTGGATGAACGCTTGCGACCTATTTGTTTTGCCAAGTTTAAGCGAGGGCTTTCCTACAGTAATTCCAGAAGCTATGGCATGCGGTAAGCCAATAGTTGCTACAAAAGTGGGTGGCATACCAGAAGCTATAACATGCGATTATTTAGGCATTCTCGTTAATCCAAAAAGCTCTGAGATGCTTTTCTCGGCTATTTTAGAGGCACTGGAAAAGAGATGGGAAATAGAGGCCATTCTACAATACGCAAAAAAGTATTCATGGGCTAATCTTACTAAGCAAATTCTAAGAGTATACCAAAAAACTGTTGAAAACTATTAGGAGGTTATTTCATGCACTTGAATTTTTTAACAGCCATCTTCTATTCTTTTGCCGTTCACTTATTATCATTTCCAGTTGGGTATTTACTCCTACATTATAGTTCAAGAAACAGACTTTCAAATATACCCTTTTTTGTTCGTTATCCACTATACGTTTCAATGGGTTTATCATTTCTTGGGATTACACTATATATTATGATTCCATTTTTTGTAAATGGATACATTTTACTATTTATTTCTCTAATTTGTTGGTTTATCATCATTATTAACAAATTTCCCTTCGATAAATTAAATAGAAAAGAAATTACTATACGACATTTTATAGATTCTAATGAGCTTTTACCTCTAATTCTATTCGTTGTTCTTTTCTTTCATTTTAGTTTTATAGTAGGCCATTATAAATGGCCACCCGTGGGAGATTTACTTTCCCATGGTAGAACAGTTTCATATTTAATCTTCGCTCGAAAGGGTTTTTTTAGTGATTTCTCTAGATTCTTTATCTATTATCCATTCTCTTTTCACGCTTTATCTGCATATCTCTCACTTCTCTTAAGAACTTATCCTGGAGAAACTGTCTTTTTCTTAGGAGCCACTATAGTAACGCTTATTCCAATAGTGTTATATAGTTTGACCTTCACCATTATAAAATCCAAGAGTATTGCACTCATCCCCTTCATAGGAAGCTTAGTTTACGAAAAAACTAATTTGGAACGTTGGTTTATCGGATATTTTTATAATGGTCCATATCCTAACCTCTGGGGGTTCTTGGTCTTTTTTACGTTTTTCGCAATCTGCTGCCTCAAAGAATATTTCATGTCTAAGAAAAATCAATTTATGATACTCTTTATATTGACGCTTCATATGTACGCAACTTACTTTCCGTTTGTTCCCTTTAATGTTTTATGCATTTTGTTATCAGAGTACAAAACAATAATTAAAGTCTTTAAAAAGAAGAACAGATGGTCCATTATTCTCCTTCTAACTCTTATAATTTTATTTTACTCTGGAATTATCGTATTTAATAAAATAGTGGAATTACATAACTTGAAAAATATGGAATTTTATAAACTTTCTATGCCTAAATTCACATTCATGAGTGGATATACAATAAATTTTTACATTACAATTCTTAGTGTACCAGTAGCATTATACTTATTAGTCAAAAGGAAATACCCTACTATGCCCTTATCGTATGTTATCATAATCTCGATATTAATCCTATCAACACTTCATCCTACTTTTCACTCTTTTTTCTATCCTATTTTACCTTCACGTAGCTTCATGATCGTCTCTGGCCTTTCATGGATAGTCTTATCTTTATTTATTCATAGCATTTCAAATTCTCATATGTCTCTGAATTTGAAAGCCTTACTTATCAAAAGAGACCGCCTTATAATAATCCCAAAAACTTTCATTCCATTAACTTTCATAATAATATCGATTTTATTTTTCCCAATATATCCTTTACCTCTAATAAACTCTGTTAGAGGTCTCGGTTGGTTTATTTTATCAGAATATCCCGATAATTTTGATACATTAGAATGGATACACAATAATGTACCAGCAGAGGATATTATTTTAGGAGATGCGTCATTTGCATCACAATTCATTCATTCTTTCTCAGCAAAAGGACCGTTTGATAGTCTATATTTAGTAGGAGAATACGCTGAGCTTCGTTCCATATGGAGGAGCCCTGAAAATAAAACTCTCGTCATCAATTTGCTTAGAAAATATAACATTAGTTATGTCTTCGTATCTAGTGAATGCGGATGGTGGGATCATGGGTATAGATCAAAACCAAGAACTCCTATTCAATATATTAAAATATTTGACAATTACAGTTTTCTACAAATAATGTTCAAAAATGGGAACTCTGCCGTATATAAAGTTAATTTATTAAACGAGCAGAGCAGCTCTTATACAAATAATACTAAAAATAAAAACGTTTATAATTGTGGAATAATAGTCCATCACGACCCTATCATTAATTCTAAACTTACCAGTCCCGACGTTAAAAGGGGCAAAGATACAATAAACTCATACTTCCTATCGGAAAGCTTTCCCAACCTCATAACAAAACCCTACAGAGGAAGCTTAATAGTCCTTAGACGTTTTATATTTAAAAAGAGGTTAGGAGTTGAAGTTACAAGATGCTAAATACAGTTCTATTAGTTACTGTTGAACAGGTTCCAAAACCTGGTCGTGGTGGTCCAGGGGCCGTTATTGATAACCTTGTAAAGGAACTAATTTCTAATCCATGTGAGTATGGATGGCTTCCTATAGTAGTTTCGAACCCATGTGTAAGAGAAACACATCGACACAGTCTACTAACATTACTCCCTTCATTTATTAAAAGCTTAATAGAGCGGCTTAGAAATACTCCTATTGTAGGGTATGTGTTATGTTTTTTAATTACCGAAATAAGATTAATACAGCTTTTTTCCCTTATTCATCGTTTTGAAAAATTGTTAAGGATGAATTATGATAAGATAAAAAACGCGCATGTTATTCATGCTCATGACATTTATTCTCTCATTGCGTTATCAAAAGTTTTATGTGATCACTGTAAATTTAAACCTATTCTTTTATCAATTCACAGTCCTGGTTCGACAAGCAGAGAAACACTAAAATATTATCCTGAGGAGGAGTTTACACGATTCGGTAAATATCTCAAGTTCTATGAACTCTATGCTATATGGTTATCAACTGCCTTAATAATGCCAAGCAAAGGTGCGTTAAGTCTCCTAATGAAGGATCAACCTCTTATCCAACAAATGCGAAAGAAAACTTACATACTTTACAATGGCATTAAGCCTCTAAAAACTACATCAAGGGATCTGCTGAGAAAGAAGCTTAACTTAAGTTCAAAAGATATACTAATAATAGGTATTGGGCGTCTTGCAACAGAAAAAGGATTTGACATTCTTATAAAAGCTACAAAATATCTTGATAGAGAGTTGACGAATGTACATGTAGTAATAGTAGGCGATGGAATGCAACGTAAAGTCCTTGAAGATTTAGTTGAACTATTAGATTTAAAGTCGAAGGTTCATTTTCTAGGCCACGTTAAGGATATTTCATATGTATACTCTGCTGCAGATATATTTGTATCAAGCGCTAGAAGATCTGCATTAGACTTAGTAATTCTTGAAGCCCTTAGTGCTGGGTTACCAATAGTTGCTACAGATGTTGGAGGTAATCGAGAGGCAATAGGTGATGCTGGAGTTATTATAGAACCTGACGACCCCAAAACACTAGCAAAAGCTATAATAAAACTTATCAAGAATGAGGGACTTAGAAGAAAATTATCCTTAAGAGCCCAAAAACGATTTAAAGAGCTCTTCCATATAAAATCTATGGTCCATTCATATATTCAAATATTGAATGAAATAGTATCATAAAGTATATAACATATTATTATGTCGAGTGAAATAAGCTTTAAAATTTCATATAAATTCTGTGCGGTTAATTTAGAGACTGTATAAAGTAGAAATGACTAAAAAGTTGTAATGAAAATACAGTCAAACCTTATTGTTACGACCATAGATGTTAATAACTATTATAAAGGATATTATAGGGGGCGATTTTTATGGTTGATGTTGCTGTTTTGGGTGGAGGTTTGGCTGGTACTGTTTTCGCTTTAGAACTCAAACAAAGTTTTCCCAATGTCAAAATAGTGGTTTTAGAAAAATCTAGTATTCTTGGTGGTCTCTTAAAAAGCGTTTCTATTAGAAATCACGTTTTTGATATAGGTGGCAGTCATGTCATCTTTTCTCACAACAAAACTTTATTGAAGAAATTGCTCTCATTTTTAGGTGAGAATTTTGTAATTCACCAACGAAATACTAAAGTAATGTTGGATTCAACATTCATTCCATACCCTCTCGAGAATGGACTTTACGTTCTCCCTCCAGAAGAAAGGGCAGAAGCCTTAATCAATTTCCTTGAGGCATGGGCTTTCAGAGATGTAAGTTGGGTGCCGAAAACGTTCAAAGATTGGATTTATGGCTTCTTTGGGAAATGGATAGCTGAAAAATATTTAGTTCCATATAATGAAAAGATTTGGAAAAGGCCTTTAAATGAGATCGATGTTGATTGGATTTATACGTCTGGTAGACTGCCAATACCTGACTGGAAAGACGTTGTTAAATCAGCTATAGGCGTACCTACCGTTGGTTATGTCGAACAAAGCATTTTTTACTACCCAAAACACGGCGGCATCCAAGCTTTATTTAATTCAATAACTGACAAAGCTGAAAAACTCGGCGTAAAGTTCGTAAAGAATTTTACAGTTTCCAGAATTAAAAGGTCTGACGATGAATGGGTCATAAATGATAAGGTTAGAGCTAAAAGGTTAATCAACACAATTCCACTTAAAGAACTTGTAAATGCATTAGACGGACCTGAAGATGTCATCAAAGCATCTGAGGGATTAGATTATAATAAAGTAGCGGTCGTGGGTGTAGCCTTAAAAAAGGACGCGCCAAAACAGCATTGGATTTATGTTCCAAACAGTAACATTTTATTTCATAGGTATGCCTGGATATCTAATTACAGCCCAGAGAACTCTCCAAAAGGTGAATCCACAATACTAGCTGAGGTTACGCTACCGCCAAACAAAAAGGCAAATATCGAAGAGTTAACCAATAAAGTCATGGGAGATTTTGAAAAGCTTGACGTATTTAAGCGGGATGAAATACTCTTCGCAAATGCGTGGTTGTACAAATATGGATATCCAATCCATAGAATAGGTCTTAGAGAAAAACGCGGAACTATTATGGCATGGCTAAAAGAACAAAACATTATTTCAGCTGGTAGATGGGGATGCTGGCAATACTGGAACATGGATAAAGTATACAAAGAAATATTGACCACATTGGGAACCAAATGATACCAATATTAATGGTATTCACTATCTGCAGGTTTTATGAGCTACGGCTTCTTTTTATTTAAGTATTATTTCAAGCGTTCAAAATCTAAGTTGAGATGGCTACTTTCTATATACACTATATTTTTTGGTGTTATGGATTTTCATAGTCATATTCGATACCGTGCTGTTAAGAAAGTTCTATCACCCTCATTTCGAAACGTTGAAATTGGAGCTGGTAGTGGAGTAATGAGCTACCATTTCATTTTAAACTTTAAAAGACCCATACTGGTGTTAACCTATACAATCGATGAATATAACGAGGCCTTATCTATTATTAAAGAAGTGGACTGGCTAAAAAATTATGTAATTCTTGGAAGAAGAGACGCCCAAAACTTAAAATCCTTGCCTAACAATTACTTTGACCAAGTTCTTCTTATTGATGTTTTAGAGCATGTTAAAAATGATGATAAGGCTGTCAAAGAGATCTATAGAATTCTCAAATCTAAAGGAAGAGTTATTGTTAGTGTTCCAACACCTTATTACCCTCACTACTTTACCCCTGAATTCGACCAGAAAATAGGTCATTTAAGACATTACACCCCGAATCGTATTAGGTCTTTGTTCGAAATGAATGGATTTAAAACTGTGTCCGTAGTTCCACATACTTCAAGTCTTTCGGGTGCACTTTCACATATTTGGTATGGTAAACTCAAAAACACTTCTGCCCTCAAAATGATAATAATGCCTATTATTATAACATTAAGCCTTTTAACTGAGAAAATACATAGTCCATATTATTGTGGTTTAATTGCAGTTTTTGAAAAATTCTATATTTAGCTATTTATAGATATATAAACGTCGATCTTTAACCCATCTCGCAAGACTATGTGAAACTCATTATGTGTTTGTCTATGGCTAACATGATTACTCAAGTAGATCTAGTCACGAAGCAACTCAAACCCGTAGAGTTGCTAATGGTCTAGCTAATTGAAACTATTCTTACTATGATAATTCTAAGTAGCTGTTACCTAGGGCTTTTACAAGGCTCTTAAGGAGGGCATACTGATAATGAGGGGGTTTTAAGAAATGAAGAGTGTGATTTTACATGGTGGTGCTAGAACGAAGTTTAGGCCTTTAACTTTCAGTGGTCTTAAGCGACTCATACATATCGCTAATAAGCCAGTCAGCCAATATGTTTTAGAGGATCTCAAGGGTTCAGGTATTGAGGATATAGCTAAGTCTTAGGCTATATTCTTCCAGACCTTGTCCGTGAGCACTATGGAAATGGCAATGAGTTTAGGGTTAGAGCTACGTACGTCTACTAAGGAAGGCCCTTAGATGTAGCTCATGAGGGTTGGCCTCTGCGAAGAACTTGCCAGCAACAATAAGTTCGTAGTCTACCTAGGATATAGCGTGCTCCAGCATGGCATCAAAGATTACTTGGATGGGTTCATGGCTGGCGATTATGATGCTATGGTCCTACTCAAGGAAGTTGAAGATCCAACTAAGTTTGAAGTCCCTGAGAGAGGACGGTACCGTGAAGGATACCTTCGAACCCGATAGAATCGTGATTGATGAAAGCGATAGAAGGTCTGAAGATACGTTCAAGAATTATACAGGGAATTCTACGGCGACGCCTCATCCCTATCTTAAGGGCAACCTTTGTTAATGCCGAGTTAATAAAGTATGCGAGCAACACCTTCTTGCGATGAAGGTGAACTTCATTAACATGATTGCAAACCTATGTCAATTTCTTCCGAACTCCGACGTCGAAGTTGCGGCAAGGGGGATTAAATAAGAGGATCAGCCCTCTGTTTTTGAAGACAAGCATACGATACGTTGAGAGGCATTTCAACGCGACGATAGACTTTGTTTCCTCGATAAAAATGATCTCGGTCTCCATGCTTTCCGCCTTAACAACGTTCATCGTTCTTTCCCGACTTTTTCTACCAAGCTGGACTAAACTAGCAATCGGGGCCGTAGCTTTCCTCGTAATATACATGCTAGCAATTACGTTAGTTGAAGTAGTGGACAAAACCGCTGTGAAGAATCTGAAGGAGATGGTGAAGATAGTTGGTGTTAAAAGGCTGGAGAAAAGCCTGATAAGTAAACGCAAAAATCATGGGAGGCGACGGCAGAAGGACGATAAAACTACGCGTCGAAGACTGTTCAGAAGTCGTCATATAAACTCCCTGACGAAGTAATTTTCAACCAAGCCTTTTAAGCATGTCTCAGATGCTATTAATTGGTCTGTCGTTTTCAAGAGTTGGCACAAATGCGTGAGGTTCTAAGTGTTGAAGAGAAGTGAGGTGCGTAGTACGTCGTCTAAGATGGCGCTCGTAGAGATTTCCAACGTATCGATAGCCTTGGGGCTTATCTCGATCTACTTCTACGTAATTGACCTCTTCCAACCCGAATACTTCATCCTATATAGAGGCGTTACTTGGGATAAGGCTTACAGGCTCAGTCTGGTGGACGCTGGCGTTTACGGACTCATACCACTCGTGGCGATTTTCCCAGCCATATGCATTTACGCGGTTAAGGGGCTTAAGAGCGCCTCACCAGTCAAAGTGGCTCTATACCTCCTATCGGCTTTAATCGTTATAAACCTCATACCCCTCTCATACTGGATGAGCTACTTGTACAATCCACCACTTTCGATAAACCAAATACATGGAATGATCTCAGAATTAGACGCCGAATTATTCTACATATGTGCTCCCATGTATCCATTACTTCTAATACTTACGATGTACTCTTGGATGCTTCCGTTCCTCCTTAAGAAATTTAGAGGACATATTAGGCTTAGAATAGGCTCACGTGAGACTTCAGAAACGGCAGACGATGAACCTCAGTCGACTAGTGCATTCAGACGTAAACTCGGCCTTATATCAATTGCACTACTCAGTGCAATCCTACCCACGATACCATATCTACCATCCATAAACCCAGAATTCAGACCCGTGTCCGTTGACATACCGTCTTACTCTAGGCCTCTAAATTACATGCTTTCCACAGACTGCTGGAGAGCCGTAGACTACGCTTTCCACGGTGGATACAGAGATAGACCGCTATACCTGCTCATGCTCTACGGTCTAGTAATCCTAGGGGTGCCTAGGGATTTCGTCTTAAACCTTGAGGCCGTCTTAATCGCTCCCTTGTTCGCTCTAATGGTTTACTTCACGGCTGGAAAGCTCTCCAATAATCATCTATACGCCCTCTTAGCATCGCTAGCTGGCATACTGGGCTTCGATATGACCGCGAATATGATGGGGGGCTTCTTCACGGCTTGGATGGCTCTATCGCTATTCTACGCGTGTGTAGCTCTAACGCCGAGTTTAGAAGAGGGGGATGCTAAGAGCTTAGCGGGATGTATTTCAGCCTCAGTTTTGACGCTTTACATCCACCCGTGGACTTGGAGCCTGCTGATGGCGGTTTTAACCGCATACCTAGCCACATCGACCTTAAAATCCTTTAAAAGAGGAGCCGTCAAGTTTAACAAGTACATCTTCATAGTCTTGATCTCAAACGCAATGGCGGACCTCTTAAAAAACGCAATCACCTTCGGAAGAGGTGGCTTGGTAACCTCGGCATACACAGTCAGCAGGGGGTTTAACTTCAACAACCTACTACATCTACTTTGGAACCTACACCGTATAACAACGACGTACTTAAGCGGACTGCTTTTCAACCCTTTACACATGCTCTTAGCGTTGGTAGGAATTCTAAACCTCTTTAAACGTAGAGACAAGCGTTCGCAACTAACCATAACATGGGTAGCTGTAGCATCAGCACCATTCCTCCTCGGAAGCACAGCCCTACAATCACGCCTACTATTAGCCATGCCATTCCCACTCCTCATAGCAGAGGGTTTATGGCGCATATCCAATTTCCTCGGTAGATTCGACTCTAAGCTACCTAGGCTCTTCCAAGCATTCTTCATAGTCTCAAGCCTGACGTACACCGTTAGGGCTCTATGCAATCTTATATAGATGCGTTTGTTTAAACTGTTTTACTGCCTCTGTTGGAGGTGGAGGAGTTGGCTGGGGGGAAGGTTTTAGTTGTAGGGTTGGGTGAAGTCGGCCGTCTGCTTTTTGAGTTGTTGAAGGAGAGCAAGAAGTTTGACGTTTATGGCTTTGATGTAGACGTGGAGAAGATGAGGGATGTTGAAAAACCTATGCCAAATAGCCGCGTCGA
>JAWCEH010000075.1:0-11764 GCA_038859955.1 Bathyarchaeia archaeon
AAAAAACCCCTAGCCGAAGACATTAGCATAGATGACCTTGCCAAAAGAACGGAGGGCTATACCGGCGCTGATTTGGCGGCTATTTGCAACACGGCAGTCATGCTAGCCATAAGAGAACACATAATGGAAAACAAAAACCCAGAAGAAGCAAAGAAAGGTCTTAAAAACTTGAAAATACACAAGCGCCACTTCGAAGAAGCATTGAAAAAAGTTAAACCCATCTCGCAAAGAGAACTGGAAATGTACAAGCGGATTTCAGAAGAATTTGCCTCAAAAACAAAATAACGACTTCGTGGTTTAGAGTTTAGAACATCTTGAAAGGCGAAAATAGTAAAGCTTTTAACCACAGAACTATGCAAATACTAATCTTCGTGAGGGAATACTATTGGGCGATGAAGATTTTGAGGTAAGGCGGATCATATGTCACAATGGTATGGGCGGATGTTTTGAACATTGCGGTTTAATAGCATATATTGACAGGAAGACCGGCAAACTTGTTAAAGTGGAGGGAAACCCAGATCACCCTTTAAGCAGAGGTTTCATGTGCCTAGGTCGAAGAAAAGCCGCTGAAACTAAAAATTGGCCAGCATCTCTACTCTATCATCCAAACCAACTCTTGTATCCATTAAAACGGGTCGGTGAAAGAGGGGAGGGCAAATGGCAACGTATATCTTACGAGCAAGCGTTAGATGAGATTGCGGCTAAACTAAAAGAACTAAAGGAAAAATATGGACCTGAATGTCTTGGTTTCATAGAGGGAACTTATCGGTCAGATGCGTTTTTGGTGCGAGCGCGGTTTTCCAATGCTTGGGGGAATCCTGGGAACTATACATCACCTGGTACAGTTTGCCATCATAACAATTGGGCGCTGGAGCAGATGATGATCGGCGCGTGTATAGAGACAACTCCGTTAATTTCTGATAAAACTAGGTTGCTGGTTTCTATAGGTTTTAATTTCGCTGAGGCATTACCCCGTACTTGGCACATAATAAAAACACAATTTAGGAGAAACCTCAAGCTGGTGGTGGTTGATCCTAGAGTTACCGAAACTGTAAGAGAGGGCGATATCCATTTACAAATAAGACCTGCAACCGATGGAGCTTTAGTTCTCTCATGGATTAAGACATTGATTGATAATGAAATGTATGATAAAGAGTTCTTAAAAGAATGGACTAACGCACCATTCCTTGTGAGGACTGATTTAAGAAAACTTTTGAGAGAAAGCGACATCATCGCAAACGGTTCCAAAGAAAATTTTGTGGTATGGAACGAGAAAACCAACGAAGTTGCTGTCTGGAAATCTAGAAGTTTTGAATATAACCCTAAAGACACTGTTCCAACACTAACTGGAACTTATAAAGTAAGACTGTCAAGTGGGAGAGAAGTTGAATGTAAAACTGTATGGCAAATGTTCATTGAACGAGTGAACAAGTACACTCCGGAGTATGTTGAAAAGATCACATGGATCCCTGCAGAAAAAATTGTTGAAACCGCTAAGCTCCTTTGGGAGAATAGGCCTGGAGGTATAGCTAAAGGAGTAGCTCCCTGCCAAACTGGAAGTGACAACAGGTGGCACATTGCGCTTGTTACACTAATTCTCATGCTGGGGAATCTAGACGTTGATGGAGGACAAGTTTTAGGTAGACATAAACCTGGACCTGTGATAAACGGGAGGCCATTCCGAGAAAGTATTTTTGAACTACAAGAGATTGTTAAACCGGAGGTTAAGAAAAAACAGCTTGGCTATGACGAATTTAGACTGTCTTCTTGGCTCGCTTTTGACATGCATAACGAACATTACAAAAGGGTTTGGGGTGTACCTCAAGCACAAGCAAGCCACACATTTGGAAGTCCATGGTCAACATTTGTGCGAGCAGTGCTGGAAGGGAAACCATATCCGTTGAAAGCTATTATTGTTTGGGGCGGGAACCCCATGATGTGGGCCCCCAACACTAAAAAGGTATATAAAGTGCTTAAAAGCCCAAACTTAGAGTTATTAGTCGTACTGGACCACTGGATGACTCCCACAGCTGCTCTTGCAGATTACGTAATACCCGTGGCTTGTAAATCGCTTGAACACTCATATGCATGCAACTTTGAAGATACATTTGATGTTCTCTGGGTCGGAGAAAGAGCGGTTAAACCTCTTGGTGAGAGGCGAAGCGACTTCGAGTTTTTCAAGGATCTTGCTGATAGATTGGGAGTTGGTGAATATATTCCTTGGAAGGATGTAGAAGAATATGAAAAAACCAAGCTTCAAGAGGTGTTTGGCCTATCGCTTGAAGAGGGAGCACAGTTAGGTGCATTATTCTCAAACACACCGGGGTACTTACCAACAGAATATCGCAGTTACGCCTACATCGAACCAAAGACTGGCAAACCAAGGGGTTTCGCAACACCAAGCGGAAAAGCTGAAATATGGAGCAGTATCATCGAAGAGCTAGGGTATGATCCATTACCCGAATACATAGAGCCACCAGAAAGTCCAATAAGCACCCCTGAAGTGGCAAAAGAGTATCCTCTAATACTCACAACTGGTGGAAGATTTCAGCCGATGTTTCACGGAGAAAACAGACAATGGGGTATAGGTTTTCGAGAACAGCATCCTTGGCCGGTTTGTGACATCCATTATGAGACAGCTCGTGAGCTTGGAATCATAGATGGGGACTGGGTTTGGATAGAAACTAGAAGAGGACGAATACTCCAAAAGGCAAAAGTTGGGCCTCACATTCATCCAAAGGTGGTGAATGTTCAAGCATCTTGGTGGTATCCAGAACTTCCACCAGAAGAACCATGGCTTTGTGGGGCTTTCATATCCAATGCTAACGTCCTCACACTTGACGACTCTGATACATTATGTCCCATGTATGGGAACTGGTGGAACAGAGGCCTCCTTTGTAAGGTATATAAAGCTAAGCCTGAAGACCTTCAAATGCTACCTTTTATTAAGCCCTAACTTAATCTCTAACAATCACCCCATTATTTTGTGTTTAAGTTGAGAAATCATAAGAAAATAAAAGTCTTCGGAGTTGCATTTGATCCCGACGAATATATAGGTGCCATAGAAAGGCAGTACTACCTTGCTTTACTGAAAAGTGGAATCGACTATATTAAGGAAATTTCCGATCCATATGACTTAATGATGCCTTATATTTGCGAAATATATAAGCCTAATACAGTAATCAAACTGGGCAAGGTGCCTGTTGAGTCTTGGTTGTCGCCAAAACCCGAGTTGGATGATGAAGTTCTCGTTAATACCGAAAACTACTCTGCATTCATAGATGCAAATGGATGCAGAGAATATGTTGACCTTGTGAAAGATTTTGTTCAAAAAATAACAGATGAAAATACTGTTCCATTAATGATAGGCATAGACCACTCAATGACTGGAGGAATGCTTAAAGCCTTGTCGGAAATATATGGTGTTGAAAATATTTCTGTAATAATCTTAGACTCTCATTTCGATGCTATTCAGACTTCCGCACGCTATAAACTTTTTACCTTTTTAAAAAGAAAGAACTCGCCCCTCTTTTACCCCGACAGTTTCTATTTAAGTACAAGTCTGTATGATCCGTTAGCCTTTAAAAGACCAGACTCTTACAACAAGGGGACTTTCCTTTACTATCTGATAAAGGAGAGAACAATATTGCCGACAAATTTATGGGTCGTGGGCGTTCAAGATTATCCGGTTGAAGACTTGCTAGCACAAAAAGACTCTCTCATCCAAAGTTATGTGAATGCATATCTAAATTTGGAAAATGAAGGTGTAAATATAGTCACAAATGAAATAGTAAAATCAAAAACTTTCAAAAGTGTAATAGAAAAATTGTCAACTAAGTTTGTATATATTTCGCTCGATGTCGATATAGGTTGTGGGTCGGCGATAACCTTGACACGGTGCTTACCTCATGAAAGAGGCCTTAGTGAACCCGAACTTTATAGACTTGCTAGGACTATAGGAAAGATTATAAAAGGAGACAAAAAGTTTCTTGTGGGTTTAGACGTGATGGAGCTTGATATCCACTACTTCAAACCGGGCGATAAAACACCTACAATAGTTGCCAATATTCTTAAGTATTTTTGGGGGGACAAGTCATAGGTGCTTTAGAGTTCATCCTATTTTTCTATGTTTGAAGAACCCGTTAGCTTCTTCATGACCATGAGAAGTGTAACTTATTATTTAAACAGCTAGTTCACAGTTCCTGAAGAGTTTTCCAGTCAAGGTTTACTTTTCATGAGCAGCAGAAACCATGCAAAAACTTATATGTAAACTACCTCAAAATTCTTCGAAATGTTGTGAGGTGTGTTGCGTTGAGTTCACCAAAACTACTCTACCGTATGATTGAAGAAATCGTCGGGGAAGGTAATGTAAGCGACGATCCGGCTATATTAGCCGCCTATTACCAAGAGATAGGTGTTGCTGGCTCTTCCTTTCCTTCAGAGCGGCCAACTCTTGTTGTTATGCCTAAAACTACTGAAGAAGTTGCAGCCGTTGTGAAACTTTGTAATCGATATGGCGTCAAGTTTTCTTGTTTTGTGACTATGGCTCCGATGTGTCTTGAACCCGGAATGGTGCTGTTTGATCTCAAAAGAATGGATAGGATAATTGAGATAAACGAGAAAGATATGTACGCCATCGTTGAGCCTGGCGTTACACGTGCTGCCCTTGCAATTGAATGCTTTAAAAAAGGGTTGCAGTATGCTGCGGCTAGCGTTGTGGGTTCAGCTTTAGTGGGAGCTGTGCCAAAAGGTATTGAGGGGCATGGTTATATGGCTAACCGCTTTTCTGATGGTCGCCGGCACGCATTGGCTGTTGAATGGGTCTTGCCATCTGGAGACATTTTAAGGTTGGGCTCCCTACATACCAGCGATAACTGGTTCTGTCCTACGGGACCAGGTCCAGGCTTAGATGGTCTGCTAACACGGGCTGGTATGGGTATAGTAACTAAAGTAGCGATAAAATTATATCCATGGTGGGGCCCAAGGGAGCTTCACGTTGAAACTTTGAAGAATCCCAGAACAGGAGCAATAGCATATAGAACGAAGCTACCAGAAGATAAGTTCAAGCTTCTGCTTTTCCAGATGCCAGGCGTGGAAGAATTGGGATGGGAAGAGAGTCTGAGGAAACTAGGTGAAGCTTTATACGAGATTAGTAAGGCTGAGGTAGGAACGGCGGTTTTTAAACTTTTTAACTTTCCAATAATCATTGAAGGGCGTAGTACCATGGAAGAGGCTTGGGAAGCATACGTTCAAGGTTTTTTCCAACGGGAAACTTCCAGATGTATAGTTGTGTTTATAGAGGCGTGTTGTCGTGAAGATTTGAAATATCAAGAAAATGTTGTAAGGCAAATCATTGCTGAGTTTGGTGGTAAAGAGGCTCCTAAGGAGTTCTATGATGATGGATGGGAGATTGGAAAGTGTATACAACTGGATCTTCCAACAACCAGTATATTATTGGGAATATCAAGCTGCAGGGCTCAAAAGACAAGCGGATTTGCGACTACCGCCTGCGGTGTCGATTCAATAGACACGATGGTCAAGTGGGGTATGGGTATCCCAAGCATTAGGAAAGAATTTGTTGAAAAGGGTTTGATTATGGACACTTTCGACAGCTACTGGATCGTCCCAACAGAATACGGCCACATGGCCGTGACTGAAAACCTTATTTTCGGCGACACAACAGTGCCTGAATCCGCGGGAGCCATGGTTTCTTACGTAAGCAAGATGACTGAAAGAAATTTAAAGGAGAGATTTCCTGACGTAATGTTTCGCTTCTTTATGTTCAACGATGACGATGTTAAAAGGCTTGGTCCGTTATACTCTAATTTCCATATATGGCAGATGAAAATCAAGAAAGCTTTGGATCCTAATTTGGTAGCTAACCCCAAATACTATGTAATACCTGAAAATAGCTTTTAGGAGGGAGTTGAAGTGTCCAGCTTAGAATATGAAATCTTGAAGAAAAAACTGGCCGAAATAGTTTGCCCTGAAAATGTTGTAGATAGCGTTGAAGCTCTGAATGAGTTTGCAAAAGATCACAGTTTCGTTAAACCGGTTAAGCCCTTATGTATCGTTTATCCTCGAACAAAAGAAGAAGTTAAAGAGATAATAAGAATTGCTAATGAATATAAAATCCCAATAGTTCCAGTGAGTTCTGGATCACCACATTTCCGTGGGGACACTGTTCCAAGGGAGGGCGGAATAATCATAAACCTAAGCAAAATGAAGAGAATCTTAAAAATTGACACAAGAAATAGAGCCGTGCGCATTGAGCCGGGTGTAACTTTTGGTGAGCTGGTTCCGGAACTAGAAAAATATGGTTTAAAACTTAACATGCCCTTTCTTCCACGTGCTTCAAAATCAGTGGTCACAAGTTACTTGGAAAGAGAGCCGCCTATGATGCCAAAATATCAATTTGACTACGTAGACCCGATGCTTACCATGGAAGTCGTGTTTGGAACAGGTGACGAATTCAGAACTGGTACAGCTTCAGGCCCAGGTTCTCCAGAGGAGATAAATGCGGACATGGTTAACCCGTTTGGTCCAGGAGACGTTAAATATTTTAAACTGTTATCAGGTTCTCACGGTACATTCGGCATTGTTACATGGGCTATGGTGAAAGTTGAGGTAATGCCTAAGCTTCGAAAACTGTATTTCATACCATTTGAAAGGAGTGAAGACGTGGTGGAACCGATGAACAAACTTTTGAGGTATGGAGTTATGGGAAGCGTCGCAGACGAAATCTTAGCGTTAAATAACTTTAACTTGGCGCTCATTCTGGCTGAGAAATGGCCAGAAGAGTTTGAAGCACTAAGGAAAAGCTTACCTCCATGGGTGATGATTATATGTATTGGAGGTTATCGACTGGCGGAGGAACGATTAAAAGTCCAAGAGAAATGTTTAATGGAAATAGCTCAAGAGTTTGCACTTGAACCGACGCAATACTTACTTGGAGCTTATGGGAAAGAAAAAACGGTTCTCGATTTGCTGTCTAAACCTTGGGATAAAGAACCATACTGGAAACTGAGGTATAAGGGCTCCTGTTGTGAAATATTTTTCCTTTCACCTCCAAGCAAAGCATCCCACCTCATCAGGGTTTTTCAAGAGACTGCAGTAAACCATGGATATTCAATGAGAGAGATAGGTGGATACTTGCAACCCATCGTTCAAGGACACGCGTACCACATAGAGTTTGATGTTCCATACGACCCATCAGATTCAAAAGAGGTTGAGGAAACTCAAAAATTCCTCGTCAATGCGAGCGAAACCTTGATGAAAGCAGGTGGTTTCTTTAGCAGGGTATATGGTCCATGGGCTTCAATGATGTATAGCAATTATTCCGAGGGTGTTGATATTCTCAGAAAACTTAAAAATATATTTGATCCTAACCGTGTTCTGAATCCCGGTGCCTTAGCCATATTTTAAAGGAGGAAGTTGCAGATGGGACTAGACAAATATAAACGCGATATGATGTGCTGCACTCGTTGTGGTTTCTGTAAAGTGATATTTGGCCCTATGCAAAAAAGCTGGAGATTTAACTCAGCGTGCCCGATACATAAGAAATACGGGTTTGACGCTTATTCAGGACAGGGACTTTTGAATATTGCATATAAAATGCTTGAGGGAAAATTGGAAACTTCTAAAAAGCTACCTGAGGTTGTGTACTCTTGTACAACATGTGGATATTGTGACTATGCTTGCAAATGGGTGCATGCAAATGCGGAAGTGCTTGATACAATACTAGAACTCAGGGCAAAAATGGTTGATGATGGAAAGGGACCTTTACCTCAACATAAGAGAATGGCTGAGAACGTCATAAAATATAAGAATGTTTACGGCAAGCCTCATGAAGAAAGATTCAAGTGGATGTATGATGACATAAAGCCAGCCAAGTCGAGCAATAATGAAGGTTTAGTTTATTTTGTGGGCTGTACGACAGCTTATCTAAAGCCGGAGATAGCTAAAGCAACAGTAAAAATATTGAAAGCTGCAGAAATAGACTTCACCGTGCTCGGGCCCGAAGAATACTGTTGTGGCGC
This sequence comes from Bathyarchaeia archaeon, assembly GCA_038859955.1. Classification (GTDB taxonomy): domain Archaea; phylum Thermoproteota; class Bathyarchaeia; order Bathyarchaeales; family DTEX01; genus DTEX01. Next base: position 8,040 of record JAWCEH010000075.1, read on the forward strand.
ACATTTATGGAGAACAGGACAAAGAGACATCGCTAAAGAAGTAATGGTCCACAACATTGAGGCAGTCAAACGTTTAGGGGCGAAAACCATGCTGGTTAGTTGCGCTCACTGCTATGGAACCTTTAAGAGAGAGTATCCAAAAGTTGTTGACAAACTTAGTTTTGATGTAGTTCACACAAGTGAGCTTATAAAAAGACTTCTAAATGAAGGGAAGCTAAGTCTAAGTAATAAGATTGACTTGAAAGTCACGTATCACGACCCATGTCTACTTGGAAGACTTGGAGAAACTTATATTCCATGGGAAGGTGAAATCAAAATGTTTGGTATTCATGTGCCTCCCAAAACCTGGCTCTTCGGATCTAACGGTGTTTACGATCCTCCAAGGGAGGTTTTAAAGGCTATACCCGGAATAGACCTTGTTGAAATGGAGCGAATTAGAGAATATGCATGGTGTTGTGGCGGAGGTACAGAAGTATCACAGGTATTTCCAGAACTTGCCACATTCGCAGCTGAAGAGAGAATCAACGAGGCAAAAACAACAGCGGCTGAAGCAATAGTCTCTTGCTGTCCGCATTGTGCTATAAATTTCAACAGAGCTATAACCAAAAATAAGGACAAAATAAAATATTACGACCTAGTAGAACTTGTATTAAAAGCGATCAGTTGAAAACAGTTAGTCAAACTGGAAATGACAAAAAGAAATTTTTTGGATCATAACATATTCCATGCATGTTCTACTTAACATGGACGATGAGAATAAGGATGATAAATGGTGTTGAAAATTTTAGCTCCCGTAGATAAAGTTGAAGAGGTAACACAAATAATCGAGGCAGGGGCGGACGAACTTTATTGTGGTCTCTTATCACGTGAATTTCTGAAAAAATATACAATAGCGGCTATAAACAGGAGACCATCCCCGGCATGTAACTTTAAGTCTTTTGAAGAACTAAAAGAAGCTGTAAGGATCGCCCATTCTTATGGTGTTCCAGTTGCCTTGACAATAAACGAGCACTACTATACCGAGGACATGTATCCCCTTTTGCGTGACTTCGTAGAAAAGTGTGTTGACGCTGATGTTGACTCTTTTATCATTTCGGATCTTGGTCTTTTGTTATGGTTACGTGACCTCAATGTTGGGGTTAAGCTAAGCATTAGCACAGGAGGAGTGGCGCTTAATTCCGAATCTATTAAATTCTATCAAGAGTTGGGTGCTTCGAGAATACAGTTGCCGAGGCACCTCACGTTGAAGGAGATACGAGATATTCACAAAGAAATATCCTGTGTGGAGACAGGTGTTTTTATTTTGAACTCAAAATGTGCGAATATCGATGGATTCTGCACTTTTTTGCATTTCACTTTTTCGGATCCCGCTTATAATAACGCTTGCATGTTACCCTATGAGATTTATGTTGAATCGTCTGAAGATGATGAAAAGCGAGTAATCGCTGGAGTGAGGCAGCAAGTGTGGCAAAGGTTTCACATAGACGATAGACCATGTGGTGCGTGTGCGCTTTATGAGTTTAATGAGATAGGTCTAACTTACGTCAAAATTGTAGGACGTGGTTATCCAACCTCCAAGAAGATTATAGACGTAAAATTCATCCGCTCACTATTAAACACTCTGAGCAAAAATCCGTCAAGGAGGGAGTTCAGAGACATTGCTCGAAACCTTTACACTTCAACTTATGGGCGTCAATGCCGGGTCATAATGTGTTATTATCCTGAAGTGATTTTAAATGGAACAAGCAGTTTATATAACAAAAACCAGTGAACTAGCAAAACTAGCAAGTATATCTTACCAGTTTTCCAGGTTATATTTTGGCAATGAATTTTGTGAACGTCTTATACCAAGACTCGAGGATTTAAGGGAAATACTCGATTTTGTTTCGAAAAGCAAGCTGCATTTCACTTTTGTAACACCTTACGTTACTAATGAGGGACTTAGAAATTTAGAGAAGCTGCTTGACTACATAATAAGGAGAAAACCCGGCTGCGAGGTTGTTTTTAACGATTATGGAGTATTAAGAGTCCTTTTAAATAGATATAGAGACGGATTGAAACCAGTTATGGGACGATTGCTCAATAAGATGAAACGAGGGCCTAGGCTAATGAATCTTATAGACATCTTGCCAGAAACAACCATCAAATATTTTAAAGGTGCAAGCATCGACACCCAAGTCTTCCAAGATTTCCTCCTAAAAAATAGGATAAATCGTGTGGAACTTGACAATCTACTTCAAGGCATCGAGCTAAACCTAAAAAATGGTATTTCCGCATCACTTTACATTCCCTACGGATATGTCACCACAACTCGTGCCTGTCTTGCAATTAACTGTGATGTGCTTGGAAAAGAGGATGAGATAGGCGTTTTCCCATGCAATAAGGAATGCCAAAAATACGTTTTCTACATAAGGAGCAAAGCGATGCCAACTGTGCTTATACGTAAAGGTAACACAATATTTTTTAGAAACGATAAGATTCCTGAAAATTTAGAAAAAATTGGTGTGGACAGAATGGTCTTAGAGCCTAACATACCATTATAAACGCCGTGACAATCTGAAAGCGTCCGTGGCTTTGTATTATTTTCAGAAAGACGGCATAACTTCCTTTGCAAATTTTCTTATAGCTTCTATATATTTTCCATTTGATAATGGAGGAGTGAGTGGAATTTCAACAACATAGTATTGGCAACCAGCTTCTACATACTTTTCTAGCATGTTTATATCGTCGGTTACTTTGTCAGTTATCCAGCCTAAAAGGGCAAACGTGAACTTATCTAAGCTTCTGCTATATTTTTTTAAATGTTCCTTAATCGTTATCACTGCTTGTCTATACCTTTCGGGGTCCGGATATCCCGGCCCGGCTCTGTGAGGGAACCAAGCATCAAAATACTTGGCGGTGATTTTTAGCATACGAGGACCTAAGCCTCCTGACCATAAGGGAGGTCTAGGCCTTTGTTTGGGTTTAGGTAAAAGGACTGCATCCTTCAGCTTGTAATATTTTCCGATAAATGTTACCTTATCCTCAGTCCAAAGTTTAATCATTATTTGCAAGCCTTCCAGAAATCTTTCAACCCTTTCTTTGGGTTCACCTAAATACCCTTGGGGAGAATAATTAATGAACTCGTCTGGAAACAACCCCACACCTAATCCGGCGATAACTCTACCCTCAGATAATAAGTCGACGGTAGCTATCACTTTTGCCAGTTGACTTGGAAGCCAACGGGGTAAAGGACTAACACATGTTCCAATTTTAACGGTTTTTGTTTTTGCAGCAATGTATGAGAGGGTTGACCAAGCATCCATTAGTTGGTCGGAGGGAAAGTCTGGCACTGGTAGATTATAATGGTCAGGAATAAATATGGCATCATATCCGCAGTTTTCAGCTTCTTGAATCCACTTATCAAACTCCTTAACTTCTTTCCACCACAAAAAAGGCGATGGAGATACACCAAACTTCATACTCTCACCCACAAGTTAGCTTAGTTTTAAGGCTTGTTTTCCTCTTTTGAAAGGGTTTCCTTAAAGTTTTTATGTTTCACCTCTCCATATACGAGGATAATACATTATTTAAGTTTCAACGCCTTTTTTTCTTCCGTTGTTAGACTTGCTTTAAATTCGTCTAGTTTGATTTTGCCTTTATCTGTAGTATAGGCTTTTCCCTCTTTAACCTTTATGTAGCCGACGAGTTCGAGCTCCTCAACTAACGCTTGAACCAAAACTGGA
>JAWCEH010000076.1:0-11742 GCA_038859955.1 Bathyarchaeia archaeon
AAGGACACTTAGATTTTATGAGAAAAAAATAGTGGAAGCTGAATAAACATGTTTGAAATTAGGAGATATAAGGATTCCAATTTTATTTCAATAAATGGAAGGATAGCGCCTACAATTCTAGCTTATGTTGCACCGAGATATTGGCTGGATTTTAAGAAAGCTGGAATACGAATAGTGACGTATCCGATATCAGTCGGCTGGATCGGACCAGAAAAATTTGACTATTACGAAACAGATAAACAAATCTTGGAATTCCTCTCGGTTGATCCAGAAATTCTTATTCTTCCGCGAATAACTTTTCCTGGCTCTAATAATGACTGGTGGTGTAAAATTCATCTGGAAGAGCTTGTTAAACTTTCTAACGGTGAATATGGTTCTGGTCATTCGAGCGCCTCTTTAACCTGGCGCGAAGAGGCCTGTGTTGCCCTTTCAAAATTCATAGAGCACGTAGAGAAATCAGATTACGCGGAAAATGTTATTGGCTTTCATATATGCGATGGGCATTTCTCCGAGTGGTTTGCATGGGACTCAGCTAATTTTGAGAAGGAAGTCCATAATCTACGGTACGTTTGTAGCCCAGGTTTTAATGCAGAAAATTGCCCGACACCATGGCCTGACTACTCCAAGCCTATGAATAGGGCTTTTAGAGAATGGTTATATAAGAAATATCAGGGAAATGTAGAAGCATTACGCAAAGCATGGTGGGATCCGAATGTTGATTTTTCTACAGCAAAAATTCCTTCACGGATAGAGAGAATTTCTTCGGAAAACTTTCTTATTCGTGACCCAGCCAAATGTATGAAAGTAATAGATTATGAGTTATGCTTTCAAGACGTTCATACAGAAACACTTTTAAGACTATGCCGCGTTGCTAAAGGAAAAGTCGGTGTGGGAAAAATTATTGGTGCTTTTTACGGCTATATCTGGACTGGTTTCTTCCGAGGGTTTTATATGCAAAATGCTGGCCACCTAGCACTATCTAAGATACTACATTCTCCGTACATAGATTTTATTGCTGCCCCCTGTGACTATGATAACCGAGGAACTGAAGGTGTATGTTTTTCGCAATCCATACCTGAAACCGTAGTGCTTCATGGGAAGCTCTTCTTTAATGAGGTAGATCCAAAAACTTTTCTTACAGATCCGCAGATGAAATGGCATCATAAGGGAGATTTGAGACCTCAGTCTCTCGAAGAAACTATAGAGATTATGAAACGTGACTACAGCTATGCACACAGCTTGGGTGTTGGTATGTGGTGGACTGATCTCTTCGGTCAAGGTTGGTACCATCATGAAGGAATCCTACAAGCATTGGCCAAAATACAAAAAATTGAAGACAGCCTCTTAGATTTTGATCATTCATCAAATCATGAGATTGCTGTTATTTTAGATGAAAAAAGTTTATTGTACGAAAGGCCTTGCCAAAATTTGATGATGTCGCTTCGATCAGCGCAAAGACAGTGGGAGTTGGCATATATAGGAGCACCATTCGACACATATTTACAAAGCGACTTTGTTGATCATGAAGAAGTGCTAAAAAGATATAAAATGTACATATTTCCCAATAACATTCATATGACAGACGATGAAGTAGAAAAAATTAAAGATGCTGTAAGAGAAGATAGAAAAGTTGTTGTGTGGATATGGGCGCCAAACTTTATAATGAATGATCGCATGTCAGCCACTAATATTAGCGATTTAACAGGAATAAACGTTAATTACGAGAATACTGAAGCACGCCTTCATATTGATATTATCAATTACGCTCATCCAATCACAAGAAATCTGCAAAAAGGTACATGCTTCGGGCCCGAAATTAGCAGATGGCATACAACGCTATTCACAGAATCAGGTTTCATTGAGGATGATCCGAATTTTACTATAGGGCCAATTTTTTATGCAGATGATCCGGAAGCGCTAATTCTTGGAAAAATATCTGTAAACGATAAGCCAGGTTTGACAATTAAAGAATTTGGGGATTGGGTGTCAATTCACTCGTCTGCACCAATGATATCAAAAGATATTATTAGGAATATTGCAAAATTCGCAGGAGTGCACATATATGTTGAGAGCGGAGATTTGGTGTACAGCAACAAACATTTCTTATGTGTGTATCCTAGGCTAGGGGGCAAAAAAGTCATCAATCTTCCAGAAGCTAAAACCGTAGTAGATCTTTGGAGCGATAAGGTAATTGCAAAGAACACGTGTAAATTTGAAGCTAACATGAAATCTAATACAGCATATATGTATTTATTAAAATAATAATTGATCAGAAAAATGGTGAAAGGTACATGAATAGCTCAACTACAAAAGCAAGAAAGATAGGCGTAGTTTTACCTCCAACCCCTGGAGAATGGGATGGAAAGAGTACGGCGGCTCCTATTGTTTGGAAGGAAGATGGAAAATACTATATGTTGTATCAAGGGTGGCGAGAAGGGCAAGGACCTAGACTGTTTGGTTTAGCCGAAAGTGAAGATGGGTTGAATTGGACGAAATATGAAGGAAATCCTATTATGAAACCAACTAAAGGAATATGGGATGAAAGTGGTTTTGAGTGTGGCTCACTACTAAAAGTCGATGACAAATACTGGCTTTACTATTCTGGCTTTGGCGCTGACGGAAAAATAAGAATCGGCTTAGCTTCCTCCGAAGACCTGAAATCTTGGACTAAATATAACGGAAACCCCATTCTGGACGCTGGTCCACCGGATAGTTGGGAGTCTAATGGTGTAGCTTTTCCCGCTGTGGTTAAAGGTACTCACGATTACCGTATGATTTATTGCGGCTATGGTTCAAACTCTATGCAATTTGGATTAGCAACTTCAACAGACGGGAAAATTTGGAACAAATATCCTTTCAATCCAGTGTTTAGACAGAGAGGTTGGTTTGCTGATCCATTATGTGATCACTGGGACGCCGGCATCGAAGTTCATCAACTCCTTTCTATAGGAGACTTCTTCACAATGCTTTACGAGGGATTAGGAAATTATCCGCATAGATACAACATTGGTGTGGCGTATTCTACAGACTGTAAAGTGTGGGCGAGATGCCCCGATAACCCGATCTTCCCTTTAACAGAGTATGCCGTAAAGCAGGACATGAGCACAGTTCATCCCTGGCTACTCTTGGAAGATATGACGCTTTACTACGTTGAAGTTATGGGTGCAAGTGCACTTGCTCCTCATAGGATTTGCGCTGCCCAAATAGATCCGAATCTCATAAATCCGTTAGCTCAAAGATTTTTGAGTTTTCCTTTATGGGAGGAGAGAGAAATCGGTATTCTTGGAGAAACAACTTCTGCGATACAATGCTCTGGATTTAAAAACAAAACAATTTACTTAACTAGTACATGTCAAGGAGATATACATATCCAGATAGATCCCGCAGGCTTAGATCAATGGATCACGATATATGAGGAAAAAGTAATGGCCAATAAAATGTGGAGGTATAAAACAGATGAAGGATTTGATAGAATTCGACTTAGATTTGTGCCTATTAAAAATGCAATAGTTTCAGCTTGGCTAACACTAGAAAAGTGAATGGAAATTATTCCCAATTCTTAGTGACTCTACAATAAAATGGCTAAAAACTCGAACTGCTCTTTATATCCTTATGTATATCTGGCAATATTTTAATGTCAAATTTTTGAAGTTTCAATCTCAGTTTTGAGATGCTGAAAATAAAAAGCTAATGAACTAAGACAACAAAAGTATATCTAACATAATTGGCTGCACAATTAGTTAAAATTGGTAAGCAATTTGACTCAGATAAAGTATTTAGCCTTTTTCGCCTGATTATCTTTCAATATTGCCCTTGAAGCCAAAAAGTTTATATTCGAAGCCATATAATTCCGAACTATGTCTCGACAGTACAAATTGGGAATAGTAGGATTAGTTCATGATCATGTTTGGGGTTTACTCAATCAGTTTAAAGATATAGAAAAAGTAAAGATAGAGGCTGCGGCTGACGCAAATCTTCCTTTACTAGAGAAGGTGAAAGCGCTTTTCGGCGTAAGTAAAATTTATACTGATTTTTCAGAGATGATTGATAAAAATAATCTCGACCTAATCTTATTGTGCACAGAGAATAGTCGACATGCAGATGTTGTAGAAGCAGCCGCCGAAAAAGGGATTCACGTGATCATGGAAAAACCTATGTCTGCTAACTTAGAACAGGCAGAACGCATAGTAAGAGCAACTGAAAAGCGCAAAATCAAAGTAGTAGTTAATTATCCAACAACCTGGAGCCCCGCCGTGCAACATGCATATAAAATGGTCAAGGAGGGAAAAATAGGCGACATATTCCATATACGTTTCAGAGGAGCACATGCAGGACCAAAAGAAGTTGGTTGTTCACCATACTTTTACACATGGCTTTACAACAAGGAACTTAATGGAGCTGGAGCTCTTGTCGACTATTGCTGTTACGGCGTGAATTTGTCGCTATGGTTTCTGGGGCGTATGCCTCAAAGCGTAATTGGAATAATAGGAACTTTAGCTAGAACTTACTTAGAAGTTGATGACAATGCCATAGTAATAATGGATTATAAGAACGCCTTTGGAGTAGCTGAAGCATGCTGGTCCCAAATAGGCCCGTATCCTATTCATGGACCAATTATAAATGGTAAAGATGGTTCCCTCGTGGTTGAGGAAGATGGTAAATTACACTTCTACTCGGTTAAAACTAAGGGTGATTATAAAAATATAGAAAGTGAGATTATAGAGCCGATTACACCACCACGAGGCTGGAGAAATGGTCCCGAATATATTATAGAATGTATTGAAAAAGATAAAGAAGTGGAAGAGCCATTAAATGTGAAATTTAATAGAAATGTTCAGGAGATATTAGAGGCGGGGTTACGCTCAGCACTTGAAGGAAGGAAAATATGTTTACCCATATAGGGAGGTTAAAAAAGAATGAGAAAAGTTAATTTCGGGATAATCGGATGTGGAGGCATATCCAACTATTTTCATATCCCAGAGCTTAAGGCTATAGAAGAGGCTGAGATAACGGCTGTGGCAGATATAAAACCTGAAAGAGCCAGACTTACTGCTGAACGATTTAGTATTAAGTTTTGGTATTCTGACTACATGAAACTTCTTGAAAGAAGCGACGTCGATGCAGTAGTTATATCTACGCCTCATCCAACGCATGCCAAAATCGCTGTAGATGCAATTGAGGCTGAAAAACATGTAATAATCCAGAAACCTATGTGCACAAAGGTAGAAGATGCTGAAGCAATTGTGGAGGCAGCGAGTAGACATAAAAACTTAAAGGTTATGGTTTTACCGTTTGTATATTTTGATACCCCTACTTTCGATTACGTTAAAAATCTTCTAAGTGATGGCGAACTAGGAAGAATATGCATGGTTAGATCTCGCGTAGCTCATGGAGGACCAGAAAAATATCAAGAGGAAGTAACTCGCATGTTTGGGGAAGAAAAGAATTGCTGGTTCTTTGACCCTGAAAGAGCTCATGGCGGAGCCTTATTTGATCTGGGCGTATATGCGATTAGTCAAATCGTATATTTATTGGGCAGAGTTAAAAATGTAACAGCGCTAGTGGCTACTTTAGATAAACCAGCGAGAGTAGATGATAACAATGCGCTATTAATGGAGATGGAAAATGGAGCCATAGCTATTGCGGAGTCAAGCTGGACTCAAATTGCAACGCTAGAGGGAACAAGTATATATGGAACAAAAGGAACAGCCCTTTTAAACTATTTTAATACACCAGTACTCTTTTACAAACAGAAAGAAAACAGCTGGATTATGCCAACATTAGCCAAGGAAAAGGAACCACAGCATACGCATCGTCACTTCATAAAATGCATTCTCAATAATCTAAAGCCAATAGGCACCCCTGAAGAGGGAAAGCATGTCGTAGAAATCATGGAAGCTGCCTATGAATCTGCCAGAACAGGTAGGATAATAAAGTTAAAAACTTAAATATTCTCCATACATTTAACACCAATAGCTAGTAAAGGTAAACGTTATAAAAATCTTGCCGGAATTATTTAACTAATCTATTTTAATAATTTTGTATTGAGAGCGACTTAGCTTTAGAATATATCGTAGGGTATTAGTAAATTATAATTTTTCAATTCTTCTAAATAAGTATACTTCATGTTCGAGAAAAGTTTATTGTATAGCAGTTGCTTACTGACGGTTTATATAGGTCGTCTCCTAGGAATTTAGCGTAAACCTTGAGTTTGCTTCCTATCTTAAAGGCTCTTAATCCATCGACGTTAAAGCTTCCATCCTTCAACGTTACTCCATAAGCAAGTAGCTCATCGCCTCTAAGAGTTCTTTCATCATATATGCCTATTCGAGCGCCTTCTATGCCTTCTCCGGTGGCAGCGTCTATTAGCTTGCCAGTTACAGTTAAGCCTGGATTTTTGGAATCCCCATCTACCTCGTCAATTATTAGGATGCATTCTCTTCTGGAGACATGTAGTCTAGGAGGAGAATCTTTTGGTTGGGTATATACCTCCTTACCCTCGATGAAAATCTTATAGTAGTATTCTGATTCTTGCAGCGGCTTGAAGGGTATAAGTATTTTTTCTGTTGAAAGTGGTGGTATGGTCACAATATGCTTTGATTGCTTCACGGCAATGTCAAGTATGAATTTGCTATCTCTACATATTGCAACTTTAACTAAACCTATAGCCGACTGCTTTCTTAGAGGGTTCTCAACTATCACCTCTACGAAGACATTCTCGTAGACGAAAGATTTAGATATCGTCTCGCCAGCGGAGTTAACCCATCTAGAAGACTTATATTGTGGGGATACCTCTTTCACGGCGTTTTCGCCTCTACTTCATTCTAAAAGTGCTCCTCTATGGCAGGTAAGCGTATACTAGACAGCATATTATCGCCAGCAGGGCCCCTACTAAGCCCCAAACAACCCATTCTAGCGTGAACAAATGCGGGAACAACTCCATGAGGATTGGTATAAACCGAAAATATAATAGGTTAGCCAATGCTCCCAAAATAAAGCCTATAAACCCAATTATTATGAGAGCAATGATCGCCTTAAACTTTTGACTCAACACTTTAACCCTCCGCTAAGGACATCTGCTAACTTATTTCTTCTAAATCTCTAGAGAACTGGGACATATGAGATATTTGAATCTACTCATTATCGGCATATTTATGGAGATACTATACTATCAAGAGAAGCCATTAGCCTGATGAACCATTTCTAAACGTTTTAGTATTATTTCGCAATACAGGCGTTGCAGATTGAAAGTTCATAAGATTGAACAATCCGAAACCAGTTCTTATTTCCATTAACAAAACTATTATCCATACAATCCTCTTCATTTACTAAATTATCTAACTTTAAATCTAATGCTACTGGCATCCTAAAGATATACTGAAGGGAGTCTGCCACATGCAATTAAAGAGTTTGCATATTCTGAAGATCATCCGAGTGCAAGTTTATATAGTTGGCTTCAGTTCTTTGATTTAAATTGTTCGACATAGAAAGCGAGAAGAACTTTGAATGTCTAAATGTTAAAAATGAGGCTTGTAGCTTAGGGAGAACAGTTTATGTCGAAAGCTACGGTTGCGCGGCAAATAAAGCGGATCTCGAGATAATGCTTGCTCATATTCTGAATTCAGGCTATAAAGTGTCCACTAGACTCGAGGACGCCGACTTCATACTGGTGAACACTTGCGGTGTTAAGAAGCCGACAGAAGATCGAGTAATAGAGAGGTTGCGCTTATTAAGTAGTATTAATAAACCGCTAATCGTATCTGGATGCTTACCAAAAATAAACTTAGCAGCAATAGTAAGGGTGGCTCCTAATGTTTCAGCTATTCTAGATCCATACAGTGTCGATAAAATTGTTTTAGCATTAAAATCTGCTGAAAACGGTGATAAAAGAAAAATATTTTTTTCAAGTAGGCCAGCGGTAAAGCTCGAGCAACCTAAAATCAGGCTTAATCGAGCTATCGAGATTATACCGATATCTGAAGGGTGCTTAGGAGCATGCTCATTCTGCTGCGTTAGATTTGCCAGGGGAACACTCTTCTCCTACCCAAAAAACCTAATTGTTAATAGGCTTAAAGAAGCCGTCTCTGAGGGCGCTAAAGAGATTTGGTTAACATCGCAGGATAACGGAGCTTATGGATTGGACATAAACTCTAACTTGGCTGAGCTGCTTATGGAATGCTGTAAGATTGAGGGTAAATTTTTTATTAGAGTCGGTATGATGAACCCAAACCATGTCTTGAAGATGTTACCGAGGCTCATAGACGCCTATAAGGATAGACGTATCTTCAAGTTTCTCCATCTGCCAGTTCAAAGCGGAGATGATGATGTTTTGAGGCTGATGAACCGCAGATATACCGTTAACGACTTCAAGATTATAATCGATTCTTTCAGAAGGGAAATACCAGGTATAACTATAGCCACAGATGTCATATGCGGGTTTCCTGGAGAAAGCAGAGAGGCATTTGAGAGAACCCTAAAATTAATAGACGATATTAAGCCGGACGTAATCAACATATCTAAGTTCTTTCCCAGACCTAATACACCGGCTGCTAAAATGAGTCAGGTTGAAGCAAAGGAGATAGTCTTCAGAAGCCGTTTAATGGCTGATCTCGCCAAGAGAATCTCACTTGAAAGGAACGAGGATTGGCTTGGATGGGAGGGCGAAATAATTATCGATGAGAAGGGGGCTTGTGATTCATGGATTGGAAGAAACTATGCCTACAAGCCCATAGTTGTAAAAAGCCGAGAAAATATTCTCGGAGAGTTTCTTAATGTCAGAATTATTGGGGCTCAAATAAATCATCTAGAAGCAAAGGTTGTGTGAAATGCTTTTGAGAGATAAATAGCATTGACGAATTACTTTAAGAGATTGAGCATTATTTGTGCGTTATGTAACATGTTTGTGTTATTGTTAAAGAAGATGTAGACTTTTTCTGGTTTCTTCTCAAGAATATTCTCTTTTACTTCCTCCATTTCTTCAATAGTATAACAATGGGAATACCAGTATGTTCTCCCATGCATTCTCAGGTAAACTATACCATTTGTGTTAAATATTTCAGTAGGGAGGTCTGGGCAGTCAACGCTCACCAACGTTATACCCAGCCTAGAAGCCCATTTAACAACATTATCATTAAACCATCCTAGGTTTCTTGGTTCTAACGCAAACCTCCATTTAAGCTCAGTCCTATTGATAAATGCCTCTATTTTTGGGATGGATGATGTTTTAGTTGACGGTGGGAGTTGGAAAAGATAGAAATCTATTATGTGATCCATGGGCTTAAATAGGTCCCTAAACCTCCGCCACCCGTCAAGCGCCCTCTCATTAAACTTAAATGTATGCGTTATCAACCTATTAACCTTAATAGCCCACCTAAGCCCCTCACCTTTAGCCCTCCAAGAATTTACGGCGTTTAGAAAGGGAAACCTATAAAAGCTAGCGTTCAACTCAACAGCATTCAAGCCAGAGTTTTTAATATACCAATCTAGGCTGCCGCCCTCATTCCAGCCATACATCCAACCTGACGTACCAACGTAAACCTCCAATTAAACCACACTCTTTATTCATATCCCAATTTATCGGCAGAAAATAAGAGCGCCCGCTTAATAAAAAATCTACTTGTTTATTTAAAGATTTAATAACTAGCAGATAAAATTAATGGATTGCTAAAAAGGTGGTGTTGCTAATGAAAGTTAATGGTGTGCTTTTAGATAAAGGTAGGGCTGAGATCGTCGTGATAGAAGTGGCTAAACCTGACAAAGATGAGGTTCTAATTGAGACAAAAGCATCCGGTATCTGTATGGGTGACGTTTACGTCTTTCAGGGGAAACTTCCGGGAGGCAGTGTTATGGGCCATGAAGGGGTTGGCATAGTCGCTGAAATCGGTGAAAACGTTAAGAATGTTAAACCTGGAGATAAAGTTACAACTCTTGGGGGACCAGCCTACGCAGAATACTACAAAACGAAGAGCCATAACGTGGCTAAAATTCCTGATGACGTTGATGAAAATGATTTCATTTACTGGATTTCAGAGCCCTTAGCATGCGCTGTTACTGGAATAAAGGGCTCAGGTATCAAGGTAGGCGACAATGTATGCATTATCGGCTGTGGATACATGGGTCTCTTATTAATTCAAGTTATGCCAAAGAGTATACTAGGTAATCTCATTGCCGTAGACCTTAGAAGCGAATGCTTAGAGCTGGCAAAGAAGTTTGGAGCCGACTATGTTCTCAATCCGATGGAGAGCGATGTAGTAAACGCGGTGCATGATATATTGGGTGGAAAAGCGGATGTGGTAATCGAAGCCTCAGGTGCGCCCGGAACAATAAATTTGGCAACAGAGATTACTCGAGATGGTGGAAAACTAGTAATTTTTGGGAGGCATGTAATAGATGAGAAAGTTCCAACAGAAAAATGGCATACACGTGGGTTAACGATACTTAATACGTCGCCAGCATTCTCAGCGAACTTTAACAGAGATTTCCATGACGCAGTTAAACTTCTAAGAAAGGGTGTAGTTAATCAAAAACCACTAATAACCCATAAGTTTCATTACAAAAATGCCCAAGAGGCCTTTGAACTGGCGTCCAAAAGACCCCCAAACTACATCAAAGGTGCCTTAACTTTCTAACTAACTTTATTCAGCTATTTTTGTCATAGATGACAGGCAAAAGCAGATTAGCTAGATTTCATTCGTTTCCATAAAGCGAAATTAGATATCATGGGAACAATTGTAGTACGATTTGAAATGATGCCTTTTTAACTAATTCATTTTTTAGACATTATGTGGCGAAAGAAAAGTTAATCTCATACATCAAATATTCAAATATATACTTCTTATTACAATATTGTTACATGACGAACATAACGAGAGCCCCGCCATAATTGGGGCGTTACTCTATTTCTTGATCCTCTTTTTTAAAGTCTACATCATATACATCTGAACCATATATATTACCAGATGAATAAATCTTTTTCCTTAACTAATTTTCTTAACTGGATAAAGCCAATTAAACTCTACTGCCTTTAGGTTGTTAATGAGTGGTATGGTAATTAGGGCGGCAATTACTGCTTGTATTAGCCTTATAATGAAGTAAGCGTATGGGCTAATTAGATAAGCCCATCTAACAGACTCCAAGTTCATTCCAAAGAGACCCTCGTATACCTGAGGAACCGCAAAAATATTATTCCCCCAAGCATTATCAGATTCATTACCTATGAAGGCTAGCAGAAAGTATGTGAGAAAATTGACGTTTAACATTTCAGGCATCTGAAGTTTTGATGTTTGCGCTTTAACTATGCTGAGCAAACCACCAATAACCCCTAAAATAAAGCCTATTATGAAGCCGCCGCCCATAATTGTTGAAATGCCAGATAGGGTGACTACAGTTCCCCCCCATAGCAGGCCATATTTAGGCTTAATTTGAAGCATCAATGCGCTGGCAAGCATGCCAATACTGATTAGATACCATAGGTATCCATGTGGAGCCATAGGTTTTATAATACCTTTATAGCCAAGCGTGATCTTGTAAGTCTCTCCCCAAATAGAATATTGAAATCTTAGAATATCTCCGCTTGCGGCAATCATGTGAGCGTTGATTAAGATTAGTATGGCGGATGATAAAATTAGGATTAAGACGAAGCTAATTTTTCTACTTCCAACTTCTCTGGCTTCTTCACTCGAAGGTAAAATTCTGATTCCTAAAGATCTTTGTAATCTCCGCCTTAATATTATCGCTGGCGCT
>JAWCEH010000077.1:0-11720 GCA_038859955.1 Bathyarchaeia archaeon
CAGTTGACAAGCCACGCAGATTCCAGCCTCAGCCTGACACTGAGGGGCTCTTTTCATCCGGCTCACCAAGCCTAGACGAGATGCTTGGCGGAGGCTACCCAAGAGGCTCACCAGTCCTCATTGAGGTTGACGAGCATGTCTCGACGCTGCAGTATCATTTAATCCTTGTTCCAACGGCCTGCAACTTTGCCGCTCAAGGTAGGGGCGTAATTATAATTCCTTCAGCGGGCGTAGATCATAATCTTATAATTGAACGGGCTGAGGAAGCAGGTGCAACAAAAGACGAGATAAACAGGCTCCTAAGAATATGCGTTAAAGATTATCCTGGCTTTAAGCCTGAGTCCTATATTGTGACGTTTAAGGGCGAGAGCATTTCAGAGGACTATGCAAAATACATGGAGGTTGAGCGGGAACTTATGGAGAAAACAAATCAGCCAGCATTGCATATCACAGGAGCAGACATGCTCATAGACACATATGGATTAAAAGATACGCTATCGGCCATAAGAGCTTATACTACTAGGGTGAGAGAAACGGAGAGTTTAGGCATAACGGTGATTAAGCCCGGCTACCCGAGGCTTGCAAAAATTCTCGGATCAACCGCAGACATACACCTGAAGATCACACGGGAGCACGGAGCCATACTAGTATACGGCGTAAAGCCTAGAACAAACCTCCACGCCCTTGAAATGGACACGTCGAAAGGCTACGCTACACCGAAGCTCACACCAATAATCTAACACTTAAACAAAATATACGTTAGAAACTTAATTTGAGGTTGATTCGAGAATTAATGGAGGTTCAGGCGAGTTGCGGGTCAGTAACCTATTACTTTCCTTATAACTTAATAACGATCTTCTCGGTACTTTGCTTTAGGTATTTTGTATTTTCCAATAATTATTATGTCCGGTATTTCTGGATTTACCGAACCAGGATTCTTAGTAGATATTAGAAAACCTCTTTTTTCCTATTCATAATAAAGAAGAATTACTTAAGCAATGTTAAACAAATCTGGAGAAACAAAAAATCGCTATCCATAATATTGATCCCTGTCGACACAAATAAATTCTTGGTCTTGAACCTAATTTTTAAGACGCATGAAATAAGATCTCTTATTTCTCTGATTTCTTCTTTAATAACTTCTTGGTCTTTTACTTGGGCTCAGCTAGACTTAAATGAGTGAGTCAAGGAGGGTTAAATTTGGGAATGGTGGCGTAATAATCTTCCATGGATATTCGTCCACTTTTCAAATATCTAGTTTGCAACGGCTTTCTTCCGTCATTAGCCATAGAGTAGTTTAGTATAGTAATAGATGATGATGTGATGTATTCATTTCTATCATCTGTCTCATAAAATCTCATAAAAATAAGTTTTGGCATTAGATTTGAATTGAAAAACTCCTTTACATCAAGATGATGGTTGCGTCAAGGAAGAGATTACTAAACACCATACTCGACCTAGCTAAAAACAGAAAAAGAAGAAGCAAAACCAATCCTCTCTTTGCGAGCCATAGACTTATATTGGATTAGTTGATGAAGTATCCTAAGAGATATAATCTAGATGGTGCTTTTAAGCTGTTTTTTAAATACATGCTCCATGAGGGTTACAGCGATATAATGATATGCTGGTTTCGGTTTAAAGTTTTCATCAAAGATTAGGGGGGCATCGTATCCAGGAAAGTAAGTTGGTATCCAAGAATACTTGTCTGTGAAACCCCACATCACAAAAGCTTTACAGTTATCCATGGATAGGCATACTCTAAGGATATCGCGGTATATTTCCGCCTGCTTAATAAAGTCTTCCCATTTGGCGGGCATTCTGATCCGAACATCCATCTCAGTTATGTGAACCTCTAGACCTAAGTCATTTAGGCGCTTAATGTTAGCTGCCACTTCCTTTGGGTTTGGTGGATTTTCTAGGCTTACATGCATCTGTAACCCAATGCCATGTATTGGAACGCCCTCCTTCAGAAGACCCTTAACAAGATTATATATGGCGTCGGATTTTGCGTTTAAACCCTCAGCACCGTAATCGTTATAAAAGAGTAGGGCTTGTGGGTCTGCTTCATGCGCCCATCTAAAGGCCATCTTAATATATTCTGGGCCAATATTTCTCAGCCAAACGTTTTCTCTTAGGTTTCCATTATCAGATATAGCCTCGTTAACGACATCCCATGCGTAAATTCTTCCCCTATAACGCCGCACGATGGTCATTATGTGTTCATGTAAAATTTTCATCCATTCCTCGCGAGTGTATTTTCCATCGGTAATCCATGAGCGAAGCGCTTCGTGCCAAACAAGAGTATGCCCACGTACCTTCATATTATTTGATTCAGCAAAGTTTACTACATAGTCTCCATTTCTAAAAATGTATACATCTCGTTCAGGATGAACCATGCCGAAATAGAATGTCGCTGCTGTTACAATATTAAATTCTTTTTTAATTATTTCGACACACTCTGGGGTATCGAGTTGCGCTACACTACCTATATATATGCCGTATTTTTCAGCAAGATTTCTGAGGGAAAATGCGGCCATATCTGTCACCACCAGCTGTAATGATCCAAGTTTTTTATAAATATTATTATGTTTTATAACGAATTTTTCTAGAGTTCTTGTTATCTGTCTGTTAGCGGTTTACGTTGAACCTCTCCAGTCTTAGTGGATAAGATGCATTTCTAAAGACCGAACAGAAGTTCGGGAGAGCCTTATTAAAAACTATATCAATAGATCTCTTTTCTCGGTAGATAAAGGGTATAGGTATAATTAAGAGTACACTTTTACTTCTTTATCTAATCGTATACGAATTTTTGAAAACTGCCAGAGACAAATTGGAAAGAGAAATCGAGAATAAGATCATTTAGAAATTTTTCTCGGATCGATGCATTCTTTGTCGCGTTTTCTCATCAAATCTATGAAAGGCCCAGGGTAACGTTTGTCTTCTTCTGTTCTTTCTCCATTCCAACCGACGCTTATTTTATTGAATATAGGAACTTTGTTAGGCTCTTTCTTCACGTCAAGAGATATAGTTAGCGTTTCAGGATCAAATTCTATGTTTATTGAGCCTAAATCCCAAGCTGCACCGTTTTTTTCAAGACAATAGTATTCACGTGCCCCCTCTACGTCTAGCCATTCTGGCGGCTCCGGAAAACTAAATCTTATGAAACCGCCTTGTATCTCCCTCCATATCCTCGGCATAAAATAGAGGTTTCCATCAATCTCGTTCTGAGGATCATCAAGTTCTATAGCTACTTGGCAATCATAGAAAATATTGTTGTAAATACGGTTTCCTTTCACAATAGCATTTGTTCCTTCTGCAATACGTTGCCATTGATAAGCTGTTCCCTTAAATCCTGTATTTTCGCATTTCGCAACAAGGTTGTTCACAAAAATGATTTTATCGCTACCATTGCTGAGAAGCCCGCATCCTCCCAAGCCACGCCATGTGGCTGCCTCCCATACTTTTACACCCCATATTATGTTGTTGTCAATCTGGTTTGGTCTTTTGGTCATTTCAAAGTGTATCGCCCCAAATGCGCTCACGATATCAGCAAAGATATTATTGGTTATTCTACAATTTTCATTAAAACAGTCCAGCCATAAACCACGTCCATGCCTAATCACGTTTCTACGAAACAATAAATTTCTTGCTCCATGGAATTTAACCCCGCCTGACTCAGCGCCCAAGTCTGTTATTCCACAATATTCTATCAAGTTATCTTCAACAAGGAGATTTGGAGCCCCCATAGCTTCAAGTCCCCCTATTCCACAGTATCTTATTATGTTTCCGCGCACGACATGATTGCCAAAATTGTCTGAAGGTGGAGGGGATGCGTGCCAGCACTCGTTACCCAAATCAATCCCTAAGGAATTCCCCCATTGAACGACGTTATCTTCGATTATCCAATGATGCCCTCTGTTAGCAGAGATCAACCCCCTCTGGGGCGGAGGATAACCATTCGCAGCATGTTCAAAATTTATTCCTTTAATACGTATATATCCCAGATATCTTTTAGCTGGTGCAAATACCTGTTCCTTTGTTGTGATTTCTATAATATGATTTTTAGGATCATCGTCATTAGGAAGCCGTAAATGTATGACCATTCCATTATGCTCCACCCAAAAGCACCCATCTCCCCATCCTAGTTCTTCATAATGTTCAACTTGCTGTAAAGGTTTCCCGTCAACAAAAACCATTCCGCGCCTCAAAAAGAAATATTTAATATCTGGGTTGTCAAAACTTAGAAATGTTCTGTCATGCATTATATTTAGCATGCCGAATGGATTGTACCCCTTAAATAAATCACCATCCAGTTCTATCTCCCATATTCTAGGCTTTCCAACAATTTCAGGAAGTCTAACAGAATACCACGTGTTTGTTCTTATGTCTATTCTTTGAACTACACCTCCCTTTCTAAGAGCCCACCCCTCACTTTTTTTCCAACCACCTCTTAAAATCACCGAACCTTTAACTGTAACCTTTTCACCTTCTGCTGATTCATAACTAATCATTTCTTCAGGTCCTGCACCACCTTCTTCTGGTCGAATGCATTCTCGATATACACCCTCACGAATTATTACTCGTTGCCCTGGTTCCGCTATTCGTGCAAAAGCCCCTATAGTGCGGAACGGTTTGTCCTTTGTGCCAGGGCCATCATCACTAGCATTTGGATCTTTACAATCAACATAGTAAGTCTTTTTGAATACTAATGGTTTCTCCCAAAAAGGAAATTTGTCTCCATTAGGTAGTATATCGTCGTTAAACATCATCTTTTCCCTCCAGAATTAGTTTGATTATGTTTATAAAGATAAGCTTTTCCCTAAAAATCAAAAGAATAATTGCTATAGATTTCATGGGATTATAATTTTTTTCTTTGAAAAAATTTATAAATTTGCGCCCTTAAGTATTACTAACTGAGGTGAAAAAAATTATGCCGTTACGCCATAATTATCAAAGATTATTTTTTTCCTCGTTCATTCTGGTCATAGTCCTTCTGCAATTGTCTGCCATTTGCGTGGAGTGCTCTGTGGCTAAGAAATCCATTGCGCGGACTGAGCAATACCGTGAAGATATTTTTATGAATCTAAATTCTTCAAACATTCTGCGAGACATTATTGAATTATCTGGTTTTGGTTCAAGAGTTACCGGTTATTATGGGGCAAATCGAACTGCCACCTTTATAGCTACCAGATTAAGCTCCCTCAATTTAGAAGTTATATTGCACCCTTATAAAACTGTTGTCCCACTAGATTTAGGCTCAAGTATTGTAATTTCGGAATTAAATGACGAAAAAATATGTAAGGCGTTCGCTGTCTGGCCAAATGGTGTGCAGTCTTCTTCAACACCACCTTACGGCATCTCTGGGCATCTATTGTATGTTCATAAAGGTAAACTTGAAGATTTCGATGATAAAGAAGTTAAAGACTCTATCGTCTTGATGGATTACGAGAGTGGAGACAATTGGTTGAATGCTGCAAAGTTAGGGGCTAAGGCTGTTATCTTTATATCCCCCGCAAAACCGTCAACATATAGCGAAGCTTTAAAGAAATTCGTTGATACACCTTTATACTTTCCGAGACTTTATGTTGATGAGAAGACAGGACTAGATCTCATAGAGGCTGCTGAAAGGGGCGCAAAAGTTACAGTTCATTCTAAGATTAAGTATCAAGAAATTACAGCCTATAACATTATTGGGATCTTAGAGGGTGCTAAAAAGGATGAAGTAACTATTATTTCAACTCATTACGATTCATGGTCTTCCGTTCCATCTTTAGCGTCCTCATCATATGAAGTTATCCCAGTAGCTTATCTACTCGAGCTCGCTAGAGTGTTAAGTATAAGCGGAACAAAACCTTATAGAACAGTATGGTTCGTATTTTTCTCAGGACATTGGCAAGCGTTAAGTGGATCGCGTGAATTTGTCGAAGACTTATATTTCAGTTCAGAAGTACAAAACGGTACAGTAAAACCGCTGTTAATGATTAATATTGGCGAGCTTGATCCTTTTGGACAAGGCTTAGAGCTGGTTAGGGGGGGCGCAGGGACTTACTTTGCCACCACTGACCAAAGTAGTGGCATAGAGAGTAGATATGTGGAGATAAAACGAAAAATTTTTTATAGCTATCTGCTTCATCAAAATTTAGTTTCTTATATTAAAGGCTTAACCAGTTTTTCACCTTCTGATCTAGTAAAAGATTTTCTAACTTACCAAATGTTCTGGGGGACTGAGAGCTATTATTATATGCTGGACTCCGAGCCCGTTGAATTATCTGGCGGAATAGCATTTACAATTCGATCTTCCTATGCAAAAAAAGATTGGAGAGGGGATCCTTACAAATACAATATAAGTTATAATGAAATAAGTCTCCTAATACCTCAATTTGCAATAGTCACGCACATCATATCTTCCATAATCAATGAAGCAGAATTGGGAATAAGCTGGTTTGATGTACTACCAAGAAGACTCTTTGTCCAGAAAGCGTGGGGAGGCGGCATAGGTTCATGCTTCATAACTCTAAAGGGTAGGACTCTTGAATATAATTTGTCGACAGGTTGGTATACTGCTGTTCCTAACGCATTAACGCGAGTGCGGGCTTCTGTTGATCCATATCCATTTAATGATTACTTAGTGTTCTCGGATCATAACGGCTCATTTGAAATTCATGGTCTCTCAGCTTATATGTTTATTCCTGGCGGAAAGTATTTTATTGATGCTTGGGTCATAGATGAGTTATCCGGTAAAATTAAATATGCGCCGAACTCAGGTATCTATGGAGCCAAAAATATTGTGCCTGCGGTATCACCTCTTTCTCATCCAGAAGAATGCACTATAATACTTATGAATGTTGAGACCGTCGAGCTATTTGACGTTATTAATCCACAAACTGGCACAACGGGTCTCATTCCAGATTTAAGGTCTCCTTCTCAAATGTGGTTTTATAATGTGGGTTGCATGATTATGGTTCAGAACTTTGACTATAAAGGTGAACCGCTCTTTTACGGGGTCTATTACAATGGTTACGAACCTGTTGCATTGGCGTTTGCTTTACCACGAAGTAGGGTTATGATTATGGCTTCGGTGGGTGGCTTAATTATGCCCATTAAGTCCTGTCCATTCCTGATATTGATCAACAGTAGTGAAATTGAACCCGAAGGACATGGTTTTTTGTTAAAGGAGGAAGAAAAATATTGGTATTATGGGGACGCATTAAAGTACGCCCAGGATATCCTTTATGTAACGAGATTTCGTTATAATTTACTTAAATCTCGTGGTGTTCAGAGTATTAGTGTTGAGGAGAAACTCTCTAAAGCTGAGGAGTACTTCAAAGAAGCTATACATAATTACTCAAATAGTGTCTTTAGTCAAGCTTACACCAATGCCTTTGTTGCATGGGCATGGGGTGTTAGGGCATATGAGGAAGTCATGTCGCTTATAAATGACTCAGGGAGGACAAGTTTGTTCTTTTTCGTTCTAATTCTCATATCAGCTTTTCTTTTCGAACGGCTTTTATTTCGCTCTATTTCAGGTAGAAAGCAAATAGGAGGAGTGTTAATTATAGGTATCGTGCTCTTATCATTCTTCAGTTTCATTCATCCGGCATTACAGATTATGACAAACTCTTTGATGGCAGTCTTAGGTCTGCTTTCATTAGTTTTATTCGCACTCGTATTCATTATACTTGTTGACGAAACTCGTAAAACTTTAAAAGAAATATCATATAGAATTCTGGGTTATCATGCGGTAGAAGTTGGTAGAATTTCTTTGACTTCAATAACCTTTACGACTTCGATAGAAAATATGCGTAGAAGAAAAATGAGAACATTACTCGTGTTTATAACTCTGTTGACAATAGCTTTTTCTTTAACCTCGCTAACCTCAATATCGCCATATATTGGTGTAAAGTTCGTTCCATATGGAGTTCCATTTCCTGACTCCTCTGACATATTAATAAAAAATGGCATTAGCACTCCAACGCGCGATATACTTGGGTCTCATACTATTGACATCATTAAAGGAATTATCGGAGAAAGAGCAGAGATAATGCCAAGAGTATGGTATTATCCCACATCAATAGGACCTAATATTGGCGTAGTAACAAGAATCTCATGTCTCGATAAAAACCTAACTTATCCTATAAATGCCGTATTAGGACTGACCTATCAAGAAGCTATCTTGCTTTTATCAAAGTATGCAACAACACCTATTCTTCCTTCCTCGGTTGGGGAATTCTGGTGTCTCATACCAGATAGCGCTGCAAATATTTTGGATGTGAATATAGGCGAGTACATTCTATTTCAAGGAATGCGAATTAGGATTATAGGGATTTACAATTCATCACTTGCAGGTTCATCATTAATTGATTTAAGAGGAAACAGTATAGCACCGATAGATCCATACTACGTGGCCTCTTTAGGTATAGGAGTAACAGTACCATTAGCCTCTGGCCAGGAACCTCCGTCTCTTTCGTGGTCTAGATTTATTGTAATTCCATATGATGTGGCTCTCAAGATGGGTGGGTACGTTGCGGAAATATCGTTAAGATTTATGTATAACGTCGATAAAGAGGTTATGGAAAAAATCTTGCGTGAATTATCAAACGTGTTGGATATAACAGTATACGCTAAGATTGATAATAATGTCTTTGTGTCGTCAAGAGTTTCAACATTTTCAGCTTTTGGTCTCGAGGGAGTCATTGTGTTATTAGTTATAAGTTCGTTTAATGTTATTGTAACATTACTGAATATTCAGAGAGAGAGAATTCGAGACATGTATGTTTACGCGACAATTGGTTTGTCACCATCAGGGGCGATTCTTATGACTATTTTAGAAGCGCTAGTTTATTCAGCCCTGAGTATTACGGTCGGATATTTCCTTGGCTTTGTTGGCAATACGGTATTTAGGTCTCTTGGTATTCTTCCTGCAACGTTTGCGTTTAACTATGCATCTGTTTTTGCCATGATGTCTTTGTTAATCTTGTTTGTAGCTGCACTAATTTCTTCTTTCTATCCAGCCCATGTAGCATCAAGGTTAATAACTCCATCGTTGGAGAGGAAATGGAAGCCTCCAACAGAGCCGAGGGGTGATGCGTGGGAACTTCCATTACCACTAAAGTTAGAACAAATTGAAGAGGTTAGAGGCTTAATGCTCTTTCTGAAGGAGTATTACCTTGGGGTAGGCATCGAAAAACCATCATTTAGAATTGATAATCTGAAAGTAGACTTCTCTAACCCAAAGGGGCCAGAAATAATTTTGACGGTTTCTCTTGTGCCATATGAAGCTAATACAAAAGAGAGTGTTAGAGTTATAGCACAGTATATTGATGCAGAAAATAAATATGCTTTCATAACCTTGATGAGAAAAGAAAGTGGTGACAAAAACTTGTGGATTCATGGATCATACGAATTTGCGGATGACCTGAGAAGACAAATTCTTCTCTGGAGGCTTCTGCCAGAAGAAAGAAGAAGAAAGTATATAAGTATGGCGAAGGGAGAAGGGTAAAATGGAACCTTTTGAATTGGCATTTGGCGTTTTATCGAAAATGTTAAAAATTATTTTTATTAAATAAAGTGCATCGGACGTGAGAATTATGATGAACAACACGAGTCTTAAAAGAGGCTTCACTTGGAGAGTTTTGTCGGGATTAATTCTTGTAGCTCTTCTTTTTATGCCGATAAATATATATCTGAATTTAATGACAGGGTCTTTTATACCTGTTGCAACAATATACCTAGTAATAATTCTAATCTCGGAGTTGGCCCGGTATAGTGGTAACCCACTTTCAAAACATGAGATTTTTGTATTATATTCTACTATGGGCACAGTTGCAATGGCTTTGCCTCCTTATTATTATCTTATTTATCGCTCCTTCTTTGTTAATACCCCCGTAACATATGCTTTTAAAATAGATGGTATTCCGATACCCTATTTAGTGGAAGATTGGTTATGCCCCCCTCCTGGCTCTTTAGCACATGCATATAGAACACTACTTCAATTTGAATGGTTAAAACCGATTATAGTGTCTACAGTTTTTTCTTTGCTTGCCTTCATGGCAGATATAGGTTTAAGCATACTTTTTTCGCACCTAACCGTAAGGGTGTTAAATCTAAGATTCCCATTTGCTACGATTGACTGGTCCTTAATAGAGACAATAGCGGAGCATGAAAGTGAGAGACTTAAGATGTTTATGACGGGATTTTATCCAGGTTTGATATACGGAATGCTTGTTTATGGCAGCTCTTTAGCAGGTATTCCATTAGTGCCTTTACCCTGGGCCGATTTTACATGGCTTACTGAAAAATATCTTCCGGGCGCGCTCATAGGAATATCAACAGAACCATTGCCCTTCATCCTTGGGTTAATACTTCCAATGAGTATTACTGGAAATATTCTTTTAGGGTCATTGATTATTTGGGTATTATTGAATTACTTTTTCACTATAAATCCCTCTTTTTTTCCAATGTGGGTGCAAGAGTACTCTCGAGGAATGACAATCTCATTCCTTTATCAAAGATCTCTTCAGAGGATATGGATATCACCTCAATTTGGACTTGTTATTGGATTAGCGGTTGCATTAATTTTTTCCGTTAGGAAAAATATCCTAAAAATATTTTCTGGAATAATTAAACTGAAAAAGGTTAAAAACGAGTTTGATGAGTTTCCGTCCGTTAGAGTTGCACTAATTCTGTTCATGGCGGGTTCGATAGGATCAGTTCTTCTATATGCGGCGTTAGTTCCGGAGATGCCACTCTATATTCCTCTACTCTCTTCTTTAATGCTTAGCTTTCTAATCGGTGCTTTAGCGGCTTTCTCCATTGGTGAGATAGGAACATTTCCTACACTAATGTGGCCTTGGCAGGCAATTGTTTATTTTTCTCCTTATAAAGGTTTTTCAGGATGGGTTTCTTCTCCTTATATCTGCTTAGGAACGCCAGGCAGCGTTTCTCAAATAGTTAAGTTAGCTTACCTTAGTGAAACCAAGCCGAAAGATTATTTTAAAGCATGGACTATAGCTTTCGTTTTGAATCTTACTTTTGGATTTGTAATTGTCGACATGTACTGGAGGCTTGCACCTATACCTTCAAGCGTCTATCCCGGAGCAATGATTTATTGGCCTATCAATGCGACAAATGACGCATTATATGCTACTAGACAAATAAAACTTGATCCTATGATAATCTTAATCTCAATTTTTGTCTCAAGCTTCTTGTATTTTGCAAGTGTTTTTCTGCAGAGAATTGGTTTACCTTTTTTAGTAGTGCCTTTTGTAATGGGTTGTTATATACTTCCAATGAGCGCTATAGTAATGTTTATAGGTTCAATTTCGTCTCATCTTTTGAGTAGGTATTTTGGAAGAGAAAAATGGACAGTGTTAAGAGGAGTCTTTTCTGCTGGTTTATTTGCCGGTATTGGCGTTTCACTTGGAGTTGGTATATCGCTGATGCTGATATCGAGGGCGTCATGGGTATGGCCATGGTAGAATCTTTAAGTGCCATTAGGAATTCATCTATCCTCCTCTTATAGATAATCTTAAGGTAAGAATCTCTTCGGTAATGCAATACCTCGTATATGTTATTTTAAGAAAAAATTTTTAAGGATAGAATATATAAGAAAATTGAAAGAAATTTGGGGGCAAAGACATGGAAGAAGTTGCTGGATTGCGAAAAGCTTTAACAGCAAGATCTTTCATTATAAGTCTAATATATCTGCTAGCAGCTAGTAT
>JAWCEH010000078.1:0-11719 GCA_038859955.1 Bathyarchaeia archaeon
GATAAGTCTCCACTAAGAATCCACCAATGAATAACTCCATGTCCCGGAGGAGGGTTACGGAAACTTGATAAAAGATTCTCGATTTCCTCCTCTCTCTCCTTCATCATATTTCCCCACGTGAAAATTATAGAAAATTAATTAGGACATTGGAAAATAAATCTTTCGACATTTAAATTTGAAATTACAAGGTTTTAAGCGCCCACTATTATTCTCTTCTTGTTTTTTATCCATCTTAAAATTATGCCTTGTATAAAATCTGTAGTTCTTTCAACAACGGTTTCCGGTGCACCAGCGACCAGCGGCTCAGAGATTAATTTAACCCTATAATAGTTCTCTACCGGACTTTTTACCATGACCAGTCTATTCCTTGTTCCCCTACTTAAATCAGTACCAGCATAGTAATCAAATTTAATTACTTTCACGATTTCTTTCTTAACATTCTCAATTTCTGGCATTTCCTCAATATTTTCAACCCTCTCAATATATCCTGCACTTAATTCCTTTAGCGAATCTACAAAGAAGTCCACAAAAAAGTCTTTTTCATTTAATGCCACTTTTAACGGCATGCTAAATTCTCTAGCCTGATAAGCCCTAAATATCTCCTCTCTACGCTTAACTTTTTCTTCTCTTGTCACTTTAACCCTCCTTACTTTAGAGGGAGTATAAGTATTGACTACCATAGCTGCTGGTCTCGCCGCAGAAATTAGCGAAACAAGGATAGCTAAAGCAAAGCCCAGAGCACTCCACCACCATTCAAGCTTTTCTCTAACCATTAGATCATGGCCGAAGAGCAACATTGTCCTGAAGAAGCCTAATCCAGCCACATATCCTATACTCCCACCCACCATGCCGAGAACTATGGCTTCAGCTACAAAAGTTAACCCTATATGCGTTGGATTGAGACCAAGAGTTGACAGAACCCTGATTTCTTTGCTTCTCTCATATGCGCTGTTAATCATAACCATCATAGTATTCAATATAACCATGATGAGGGGGATTAATAACTCAACAACACCTTTCATCTCTATGTAAACGCCAATATGATAATGTACAATAGTATTTCCGCGAGAGACGAAAACGTCATAGTTAAAGAACTGCACAAGATTCTTTACAGCTTCTTCAAGATTAACATCATCAGCAAATCGGAAGACTATTTCCGTTGGTATTACCAAAACTACTCCGCTCCTACTTTCATCAATCTTGCTTTGCAGGAATTTAGCCGTATTTAGGTTTAATATCATGATTTCTGTGTTGTTGCATGGTCTGACTTCGCCGTTTTGCAGTAAACGATATGGCCCGAACCTCTTCCCATCTATATCTAGAAGACCATCATACCGCTGTCCATTTATTAATCCCTTAATGACGAGGTTAGCTGTAATATCAGTTCCTAAAATTTCAATAGTTATGCTGTCACCAACCCCGACTCCAAGAGCCCTCGCCATATCACCGCTTATGAGAACCTCTCCAATTTCGTTCTCACTTAACCAGAACCCTTCCTCAATTATTTCCTCTAACCTACTATATGTTGATTCATTCATAGGCGAGATTGCTAGGACGCCGAAAATGGGCGCCTCTTTACCCAATATAAGATTTCTTAAGCGAGCTATAGGATTCAAGCTTATCGGGCTCTTCAATCTCAGAGAAACATTAAATATTGGTGCAATTCTTGACGAAATTAAGGATACGTCGCCATAACCTATTGAGATCCCACCAGCTCCGCGTTTTACTAAGATCCCCTCTGAGGGGGGCATGGCGTTTATTTTCTCAGAGATCACTCCAAAAGCTGTTCCAAAAGATGTTAGCGAAGTGAAGCATAAAATAAGGATACATATCGATAAAATTGTGAAGAAACCACGAATCTTCTTTCGTTTTATTTGACGTTTGCCCATAGAAAATATTATGGAGATAGCGCTCCTCCATAGAACCTCGCCCTCAACGCTCCTCTCTCTCCATATACGTGGCAATCCAAAAACAATAAAGAGAAAGCATGCAAAAGATGGAATAGAAGACCATATAAAAACTAACAGATTTTTCTCAATTAAAATATGAGCACCAGGGTACGTCAAATATAATATTAACGTAAGGAGAACATAGAAGAAAAAGCATGAAATTATCTTCCTTCTCTCGCTTTCAAAAAAGAAGAATGCTAAAACAACGCTGAATAAAGCCATAATAGCCGAGATATAAGCGGTATTTGTCACACTTATTATGAATTTCTGTGCTACCATTCCAGAAACATATTCAATTTTACCAAAGGCTTCACGAAGAAGAAACCAGGCTTTTTCAAATGAACTATCGTCCTGCACATAATGCAAGATTCTTTCAGCATCAAGAATCTTCTGATATGCATCGAGACCCAATATTCTCCTCTCCTCAAATGTCATAAATCCATATTTCTGGGCTTCGCTAACCTGCAAAGACGTGCTTTCATACTTACTTTTAACATCCTCCAGGCTCCTCCTTAAACTGTAGAGGGAGACTGAAATGTATTTAACGTCGCTCTGAGAAAGAATAAATGAGGAGCCATCTAAGTCTGTCACATAGAACTCTTTATAAACATACTTTAGGCCTCTCTCCTCAATCACTATGACTGACGTTCTGATCTTGAGATCAACTGGGATTTCGGCGGGAACAATAGCTATTTTCTCACTCAAGCCTAAATAGTAGGTGTCCTTACTCCTACCGTATTCTTGAAGAAATTCATATGGGCAAGAAGCTCTGACTACAACGCTTATTTCCATAGCGCGCTCTTCCGGGCTCGGAAGCTCCACTAAATACAATTTGCCTCCGATCTCTATTATTGCCCCAGGAGCTAAGAAAACATCTATGGCAATAGGCTCAAAAGACTTTATAGAAATAACTTTTTTAGTAGGCGCATACTCGATTCTCTTAGCGTTAAAATCTCCTTTATAAATGTAGAGATAGTAGGTTCTGCCGAAAATCCCGGTGAAAAAGCATTTGCCATTTTCATCAGTAAAGGTTGTAGTGACCATGTCGCGGGAAACATCAACTATAATAATTGTTGCACCTCGAACTGGGGCTTGCGATTTCGCATCAAAAACATTTACATATACACTTATGCTTTCAGAGTAAGCTAGGCTGATAATAGAGCAAGACTCAAGTAGAATTAAAAGTAGCATTAGCGTCAGGGCGATTTTTGTAAACAATCTTTGAAACATTAAATATCACAAGGATATTAGTATCCTAAACCTTTATTAATTTTTTGTTTTTGGTCTTCTCTATTTTACATCTTCTTTAGTAGAGTGGTATATAGCTGCAAGGAACTTAATATTCTGATTGAAACAATGACTAATTTCCATAATTATTTATATCTATATCATAGATGTTTTAAGAAAGCAAAAGAAATATATGAGCCATGCAAATTAAAAGGAAAGGTATGAGAGGGCATTAAAATGACCAGTAAATATTCTACAAAATCCATTCTAGGAGAAATAGAACTATACTTTGAGAAGCTTTCTAAGTTTGACCGAAAGGCGGAGCCTGTAAGCGTCGCCATACCCTTTCCTAAAGGTCTATTAGTTGACCCCGAACAACTTCAGATTTTAGATGGAGAAAAGTTCCTTTTCTCGCAAAAATATATAACAGCTAAATGGGATGATGGAAGCATAAAATGGCTTTTAGTTCATTTTCAGGTCGACTTGCCCGGAAATAAATCGAAAAAGATTCGAGCAATCATATATAAAGAAGGGGTCGCGGTATCGCCACCAGAGATTTGCGTTCAAGTAATAAAATCTACGGAAGGCGTAACCATTAATACCGGGCCATTAATTCTAAACGTTCAAAAGAAAGGTTTTGATATATTTCGTGAAGTTATCTTTGAGGGACGGAGGTTATGGGGGCCTGGATTTACTTCAGGGTTCTATATTATTAGCGATGATGGAAGCTATTATACTACTTCTAGAGACGAAGCTGAAATAACTGTAGATGAGGAAGGCCCCCTAAGAGCTGTGGTCTCCGCGCATGGCAAGCATAGGGATGAAAGTGGCCGCACGCTTTTTGATTACCGCACACGCATAATAGCTTATGCCGGAAAGCCATACGTTGAAGTTGAATACCAATTCATTAATAGAGAGAGAGTCCCAGAAGTTATTATAAAAGAGATAGGTCTCCATATTAGCAAAGAGCCAAAGGGGACACCGCGTTTAGCCATAGGAGAAGGGTACTATCAGACGAGAATAGAGCATAGCACTAAAGCTTTAGAGAAGCTTATAAACGCCGAGACTATTCTATGGCAATCTAATGAACATGACGAGGAATGCTTTTATGGAGATTTTTGGGCAGACTTTATGGACGAAGAATCAGGTCTCGCAGTAAGTATTTATCAGGCTCATCAAAACTTTCCAAAGGCTCTCAAAGTTAATTCACATGGCATCACCGTCCTATTATATCCATCTGTAGAGAAGCCGATTGGAATATTGCAGGGCGTTGCTAAAACGCATAAAATAATGCTTAATTTTCATAAGCCAGACGCTGATCTAGAGGAGATTTCCTCACGCAGCTTACAATTTCAGCTTCCAGATCAACCAATAATACCGGAAAGCTGGTATGAAAAATCAAATGTTTGGCAAGAAAGGGTTTTTGTGAAGAAAATATGCAACCGACTTGAACTTCTTCTAATAGATATGATAGATAACCGCTCAAAAGGTTTAGGTATGCTCAGTTTCGGCGACGGGCCCGAAGCTGGATATACTGAGCAAGGAAGAGGACGTGGTGACATAGTGTGGTGCAACAATGAATATGATCCTCCCCACGCTCTTTTCATACAATATGCGCGAACTGGCGAGAGGAGGTTTAGGGCGCTAGCTGAAGCAGCTGCACAGCACTGGATCGACGTGGATTTCTGTCATTTTAGCGAAAATCCACTGCGTGAAGGGGGTCAGATAATTCATAGCGCTAGACATGCGACTGGCGGAGTTACAATCTCACATGAATGGGTTCAAGGCCTTCTCGATTTCTATCACTTCACTGGAAAGAGGGAGGCGCTGGAAAAAGCCTTAGCCATTGGAGAAAATATAATAAGACATCTACGTTCCCCTGCCTATCAAAGGCTGGGTTACTTTCAAGCAAGAGATACCGGATGGGCACTTCTGTCCTTATTATCTCTTTATCAAGAAACTTACGAGAAACGTTATCTAGATATAGCTAAAGAAATAGTTGAAAGTTTCCTGCAATGGAAGGAAAAATTCGGCACTTTTCTCGCTCCCTATACAAGCCATACGCAGGTGAGAGTCCCCTTTATGATAACTATAGCATTGAATTCCCTCATGCGCTATTATTGGATAACTGGGGATGAAAGAGTTAAAAAAGTAATAGTCGAAGTTCTTGACGATTTAATAGAGAATGCCATTATGCGTGGTGGGATTCTATACTACAAGGAACTTCCATCGTTACAACATAGAAGCCCAACACCACATTTCCTCGAATCCCTAGCTTATGCTTATGAGCTCACAGGAGATCAGAAGTATCTTAGAATTGGTCTAAGGCAGCTTGAATATATGTTAGATCGGGGATTTAGAAGAGGAGGCTTACCTGGGCGGAAGGAGGTTAGAGGAGACTCGATAGTTAAAGGCTATGGATTGCCAGGTCCAGGGTTTGCTTTCGCTTCAAGCTTAATCTCTATACTAACCTTTTACAAGGCTGCATCCGAAAATAACATGCTAGATCATTTAGACTACAAATATTAATTAATGCCGATGTCGACAGTTTCAAAATAAAATAGACGTAGAGCGTAATAAATCTATGGGATGGAAAGGTCTCATACTTCTAAAGAGGATGGCTTCAACTCGGAGATTGGATGGATAAAAATGGACTTAACAAAGCTCTCCTCAAGAAATCATCTTTAAGAAAGGGTGCTGGGGGAAGGTCGATGAAGGAGCCTAATGAATCCGAAAGAAAGCTAAGGCTGATGAACCCTCAGAGCTATGTAAGTCTACCTAAAACTACATAGCTCAGAACCTCGTCTCTATTTTATTTTTTAACTCTGAAGAGTGTTTATTTACAAACCAAATACAAGGTTGGATCAATCTATCTGTTTGACAGAGTAATCTCTTCGTTAAGTATGTTCTAGTAGTCTTTGGAGTAGAATGACATAAAGGTTTCGTCAATCACCGTTAGTCGGATATTTCACCCTAAAAGAATAGGAACTCTCCCGTTGAATCCTTCATGGAAAAATCTTATAAAGAGAATAATTTCTTTCCTGTTTTGAGAGGATAGTTATGGAGGGGAGGTCCTTTAACGATTTATTGCTGAGCGCTGCTTTAGCTGCTGGAGACAAAAGGTTTGATCCTGATGTCGACTTGCTAGTTCACGAGTTCATTCCGACAAAGGGAACAATCCATACTACAGTGCGTGGAGGACTAGTTCATCCCTTTCGAGAGTCCGCGGAGTATGCGCTTTACTTGTTAGAGAGCAGGGAAGCGGAGAGAAAGAGTAGAGCTGAGAGAATTTTGAGACGTGTAATTAGCGCTCAAGACACGGATCCAAAAAGCTCCACATATGGAATTTGGCCATACTTTTTAGAGGAGCCTCTTTCGCAAATGAAACCCCCCGATTGGAACTGGGCTGATTTCATCGGCTCCACGCTGCTGATTATAGAGATCCGTCATGGAGAAAACTTGCCCCCCAGCTTGAGGGAGGATATTAGACGCGCAATTGAAAATGCTGCTAGATCTATAGAGAGGAGGAACGTTACCACACATTACACTAACATAGCTGTAATGGGAACATTTGTTGTTCTCGCCACAGCAGAGAACTTCGAACTAAAAGACTTATGGACCTACGCTACGAATAGACTTAAGAGGCTTGCTGCTACAATAGATGAGAGCGGCAGTTTCTCCGAATTTAATAGTCCAACATACACAGTTAATGTGACAATAACGAATCTAACTAGAATGCTAATGTTTATAAGAGATGAGCAGTCGCGGTCTATAATCGAGAAGATTCATAGAAGAGCATGGCTGCATGTCGTTAAGCACTGGCATGCGCCAACCCGTCAAATCTCAGGTCCTATGAGCCGATGCTATGTGGATGATCTTCGTGAAAATAGCACCGTGCAACTAATACTTCAGAAGGCAACTAAAGGGGCGCTTAAATTCTATGAGGGGGTAAATATCCCTCAAACGCTTGGGGCGGGCATGGTTGCCGTACATGATTATTGCTGTCCAGATGAATTAATCCCCAAGTTTTTAGAGGCACATCTCATCCCGATTCAGCATAGAGAGCTCTTCAGGATGTTTACTGTACCAGGCTCTTGGTCACCTGGCTATCAGATTGATTGGCTGCCCGTAGATCAGCCTGTCAGAGTATTCCCTCAGCAGGGCACAACTTGGCTAGACAGATTCTTTTCACTTGGAACCTGTAACTGGTCAACTCTTTGGAATCAGAGCCGCCCGCTAATCGCATACTGGCTTCGGAAAGATTATTTGGGAAAACTAAATCCTCCAGGCTGCTTTATCCGCTTCCGATTCATAAAAGATGACTTTGACTTTGCTTCTGCGAACATATTTACTGTGCAAGACGGACCTCATGTGCTAGCCATCGTGAATTTTTCTTTTTTAGGAGGAGACAGACACCCATCACTAGACATCATTAAAGATGGGGTTTTCGAGGCAAAGTGTTTAAAGGCAACGTTTACCCTTTCAGGGGCGCCAAAAGATTTACAGGTGCTATGTAATGGGGAGAGAGTTGATTTGCCCTACACGTTTAAGATAGGTGATAGACTATCCATGGATTTAGATGGAGTTTATTTGGGAATAATATTCCCTGGAGCATGCTTTGGCGAGCATCCCTTACGTGGCGAAATCAAACGTAATGAAAACGAGGCTGAATGCAGTATAATTCTTCTTGATAGACATGAGCCTGAAAGAATATCTTGGAGAAACATTAGAAAAGCTTTTGTTGCTATAGCATTAACAATGTCTTCCGATTATAATTCATTAGAGGAGTTTGATGAGATTTATGGTAGCTGGAGTCTCTTGTTAAAGGAGAAAGACCCACGCTTGCACCTCACTTGGAAGACTCCGAGAGGAAAACTTTATCTTTCCTCCCTCTCATCAATAAGAACCTTCGCAGAACATCTCTCCTTCTACAGTGCTCTGATAAATCGCCGCCCAATACCAATTGTAAGGCTTTCGGGAGAAAGAATATTTGTTTAGAAACGCCCCACAATTCTTTTTCTATCTTTAGCCCAATTTATTAGTATATTATGAACTAAGTTAACGCCTCTATTTAGGATTTCCTCGGGCATTCCAGGTTCTAAAGGCTTACATATAACCTTAACTATATAGTAATCTCTATCTAGGAACATAGAGCATTCGACAGTATTCTCAGTTGTAAATCTCAGCCCCCCTTCAACACAAACATACTTGAAACTCAGGCTTCTCACGACCTGCCCACTCGGCGTGATTTTTTCAGGCTCCTCAAAAATATCTTGCGTGCCCTCCTCAAGAATCCTCGTTTCTCGTTCCTTAAGCTTATCAATTAGGTAGCCCATGAAGAAATCGATTTCACTCTTCAACACTCTAACTGGTAGCACATATTCTCGCTCCTCAAAAGCCTTGAAAATTTTAAGCTCCCGTTTAACCCTTTCTTCCTCACTGATCCTTAAGCGCTTAATTAGAGATGGCGTGTAAAGTTTAACTGCGAGCGCCGCCGGTCTAATTGCGGCAATTAGTGAAACGCATATTGAAAGTAATAAGCCCATCAGGCTCCACCACCACTCAATTTTAGGATGAACCATTAATTCTTGACCCAAAAAGATCATAAGCCTATAGAAGCCTAAGCCAAACAGATAGCCAGCTCCCCCTCCAATAATCGCTATTACTATTGCTTCAGCTAAAAATAAGAAGCTTATATGGGTTGGGTTTAAACCAACTGTTGAGAGAACCCTGATTTCATGTCTCCGCTCATATACTGCGGTCAACATTACTAGACCTACATTTAATGTGACCATAATCATTGAAAAGATTATTTCTGTAACGCCTTTAACCTCAAAACGGAAGCCAAGATAGTATTTTGTTATTTCGCTGCCTTTAGCCACAAAGACGGTACACTCCATTGCGAAAGATAGTATGCTTATGAGTGAAGATAAGTCATCCCATGACTGCGGCGTGAAAATGATTCTGGAAATTACCGCTATCTGCGGTGCATGAACTCCTAGGAGTGCCAGCAAACTTTCTTGGATTGCAAGTGCCTCCCGCCAATCCATTAAAATAACATCGTCTGGGTCACAGTATTCTATTAAGATCTTTTCATCTCTTTTAACTAAGCGCATTGGCATAATAGGCCTTCCATTAAAATCAACCTTTTGTCTGAGACCTTCACCCTCAAAGAACCCTCTTACAACAACCTCTCTGCTAAATATGCCTCCAAAAGTGATATTCAGCCGGTCTCCAGTTTTAATTCCTAAATTTTTTCCAAGGTTGTAGCTTAAAATTATGCCGCTCCTATCCTCAGGGTCAAGTTTAAAGTCTATCATGGTCGAATAAATATTTGTGTATTGTTGTTCTGTTTGGAATAGGAAGCCTATCACGCCATAGATATCCTTTACCTTATTCCCTATGCTTATTTGAGCTATAGGGTTAAGGCTCGGCATATTTTCAACTTTAGGTGCAATCATCTGCGCTTTCAGATCCTCCAGCATTTTTATGTCTGATTCAGACAATGGGATTAGAACGCTCCTATCTTCAGGTGAACGCTCAACAAATATTCCGACAGCCATAACATTGGCAGGCATGGTTTTTGATAAAATTCCGTAAACACTTCCAAACGAAGTGAAAGCTGTAAAGGCCATTACCAGAAGCATTATTGAGATTAATGTTAGGCCGCACCGAATTCTTCGACGCTTCACCTGTCGCTTAGCTATAGAGAAAATTGTTGCAATAGCGCTTCTAATAGACACGCGTCCTTCCAAGCTCGACTCCTTCCAAACCTTTGGAGCCCAGAAAATCATTATAGAAACAATAAGTATTGACAGTATGGAGAAGCTCAAGAAGGTTAAGATGCGTTCTCCTGCCACTGCTCTTTGCATTCCAGGATATACAATAAATAGCGATGCTAAAATTGCTGAGTACATACAAAAACTTAAGATTACCTTTTTCTTTTCGCTCTCAGAAAGGAATAATCCAAGCGAAACAGAATAGATTGCAAAAAATGCTGGTAAATATATGGCATTCTCATAGGCTCTTCTACGCATAAAGTCAAGGCTCCTATATATCGATTCAATTAAGCTAAGTGCCCTACGCAGTGAGAGCCAGCAGTTAGCATAATTATGTTTAGTGAGATGTAGGTACGCTTCCTCTAAAAGCGATAATGCCTCTTTCAATTTTTCCCGCTCATTCCAGACGTCAAATCCCTCTCCTCGAGCTTTTTCTATCTCTGAGAGGGTCTTTGACACGTAATTTTGAATTATGGGGAAGCTCGCATGTAGAGAGAACCATGCGAGACTCACATTAACGCTTTCTCCTTGGCTGAGAAAGAAGCCCTTGCCACCATCATCTATTATAAAGCTCCTCTCAAAGAAGCCACGCTCGGCGCTATAGAAGAAGGCAGTAACGTTAAGGTAAACCTTCGTATTGGCTGGAACTATAATAGTTCTACTGTTAAGGTACAAAAAATATGTATCGGGAGAGAGGCGTCCAAATCCATATCGGCTTAAATATGTAGCATTATATCTCTCTACTAGGGGGTCGGTAACTATAACGCCGACGGAAAACTGATGTGGTTGAATAACGCTCTCAATGTACCAGAAATCATCTGTTAAGAAGATGGTTCCGGCTGGAATCAACTTGAAGGAAACATTTACAAAACTATTTTCTTCATAGAGGGTAACTACTTTTCTTGTAGACGGCGCATATATAAATTTGCCCCTTATAGGATCGCCCACATAAGCATATATATAGTATTTTCTGCCAACCCTTAGGTATGGGGAACTGGCTAGATAGCAGCCGTCAGAATCCGTAATATATATTCCAGCGCCAATCTTAGGCTCTGAACATCCTATAATATCCCATATAAGGACGGTGGCATTTGGTATTGGTCGGCCACTTATAGCATCCACAACTTTGCCGCATATTACAAGGGATCCTTCCTCACATCTAGTGTTTATAGGAAATATAGCTATCCCTAGGAATAAGAGAAGGGATAAAAAGGTTAAAAAGCCACGTGGTTGGGGATAATTCCTCACGTAAAGCGGCCCCCGCTGGGACATAGACACTTAAACATTTTTATCCAACCGCATTAAATAAGTTTTCCGCTAGGTAAAGTTGTTTTAGTATGGCAGTACCCATTGCGCCTTTAATATTAGCGAGAATGCTGCTGAGATAGTTCCCATTATGCTATAGCCAGCGCTTAGGCCTGAAGCTATAGCGTATTTTCCAACCCCCCAAGACTGGCTTGCTTTCTTTGCAAGGATGTACTTTCCAATTATAGATCCGAGAAGAAGCATGGGCAGCGCGTCATACATTTCAGCTCCACTGCCAGCTACTCCATAACCTCCTGGAAGACTTATGCCTACTATTATTGCGTAGTATAGTATTGCCATGTTTCTCCATGCGAGTAACGCGTAGAGGGCTATACCTGTAATAATTGAGAACATTATTATATCTGGCTTAAGAACAATTCCTCTTTCAAACCATTTGAGGAACAGGAGCTGCCAATATGCTTGGTTGGTCCAGCTTATCATTGAGTGAGGATAAGCTCA
>JAWCEH010000079.1:0-11688 GCA_038859955.1 Bathyarchaeia archaeon
GGAAATGATTCAGAAAGGAGAAATTATGAGTGTTCGAATAAAATCAAAAATAGCGTGGAAGCAAGTAACTGCTGAAAATCTGATAGCAATAATTCCTGGCCAGGAACTAACAGACGAGATAATAATAGTTGGCGCGTATTATGATTCTTGGTCAGTTATCCCTAAGATTTCACCAGGGGCTGAAGAGGCAATCTCACCATCCATTCTCCTAGAAATAGCTAGATTGCTGAAGGAAAATCCGCCTAAAAGAACAGTCTGGTTAGTCTTTTATTCTGGCTACTGGCAAGCTCTTGCAGGACCGCGGCACTTTGTTGAAGACTTTTACTTCCAAAATCAAACGTTCTCGTCTGGTGAAAAAAGGATCTTACTAAATGTTGGGATTCAAATAACTTCAAGAAGCGACACATTATCTATGGTTATGTCTGGTGACTTATATGCTCAGCCTTTATACTCAAAGCCATACGGAGTAGATGATGTTTACAGATTTATAATGCGTGACTGGCTGCCTATTTTAAGTGAAGAACTCTCGTGCGATTTTTCTTATCATTTTCAAGATTGGCAAACACTTACCATTGCTAAGTCGGAGCTTCTTGTAACCGAGCCTTCATCGGTTGCTGGTATCTCGAGCTTTACATTCTTAACAACAAATGACCTGAAAATCTATGTTGGCACTCCATCTGATACGCTTGATAGAATATCTTGGAAAAATTTAAATCCTCAAATTTTTCTAGTTTCCTCCGCAATTCTCGGTTTAGCGAATCAGGACTTTAAAAACACCAATATAGTAAGATACTATCAGCTTCCACAAAGGAGGATTTGGCGGGGAACAGGTGCAAGTATAGGCCCAGGTCAAGCAGGATTTTGCAGGTTGATTGGAACCGTGGAGGAGTATAATTTTACTGAAGGTTTTTATCGACCAGTTCCAGGGGCGATTGTAGAGGTCATTCGTGTCAGCCCTAAATACTCTTTCAATCCGTTTGCCCGCATGCTGACTCTAGCTAACGAAAGGGGCGAATATGAAGTAGTTGGAGTAATGACAGATCTTCTTGGGGGCTCTTATAGAGTTCATGGTTATGTAATAGATCAGAGTGGTAGAATAATTTATGCGCCAGACTTAGGAATTTACGGAGCTGGTGGAGGAATGTATGCAGGCTATAACTTCCTTAACGTTAGAATTGACCGTGATCCAATGTTCGTCAAAACTATTGTGTTCCAATGTAGAAGTGTTGTTCTTTTTGACATTATTAATCCATTACTTATGCAACAATATCGGCGTGCTCTACACTTTTACTCCACAGATATTGAGATGCCTCCTTGCTCTTTAATCGTCAATGAATTTATCTCTCATAGCGCCCCGACATTCTATGGAATGATCACACCACGTGAAACCGGTGATAATATAGCGATTTTATTTCTCGATTTAGAGACAAAAGCTTTTGAAGTGATACTCACAACAACGACACCCGAAAAACCTACACAGCCATTTCCAATGGGGCTGTTGATAAATTCCAGTAATATAAATCCAAGGGGTTTTGGTTATTCCTCTGATATAGGTGTAATTAAGCTTACGGGCTTCGAATTTCTCAAAGACTTAATTTATGTTGATAACGAGAGAGCCGAAACATTGGTACAATACAGAATGCTTAGTCCATCGGCAAAGGAATACTATAATCTTGCAAGAATATATTTTGAGAAAGCTCGCCAAGAACTAGAAAAGATGAGTTACTCAAAAGCCTATGATTACTTAATTGCTGCATGGAACTTTGAAGCTAACGCTTATCTCGAAATAAGAGGATTACTTCAAGATTTAATTAATGCTTCTATTGTTTTTATTCTTATAATGGTACCTTTTCTCATAATATTTGAGAGGCTTGTTTTTTCAGGAAGCGGTTTAAAGAGATTCCTTAAAATTGCCACCTTATCTATCTTTCTTGTATTTTGTGTATCTATTCTCCATCCTGGTTTTGCTTTAGCTTCGAATATTGCTGGAGGTATGCTAGGATTTATTGCGCTAATTGTAAGCATTCCTATTCCAGCAATAATTTTCGGTAATATGTCTAAATATGCGAAGGAACTTAAAAGTAAGGTTTTGGGGAAACATTTTGCTGAGATATCTCGAAGCGAAGCCTTTTTACTTGCTATATCGGTAGGGATATCAAATCTTAGAAGGCGTCTTTTACGAACAGTTCTAAACCTTATCACCATAATTATAGTCATTTTCTCTCTTGTGTCCTTCACTTCGCTATCATTTTATACTGGCATAAAAAGCTATTACGTAAGGGATCAATCACCTTATCCAGGCATGATGTTAAGACAACACTTTGGAATGATTCCTTTCTCTCCCCAAATAATCTCTCTGCTCTCCACGTATTTTGGTGATGAAGCTATTATAGCTCCAAGATCTTGGGTTTACCCACCACCCTCTGGAGAAGAAACACTTTATAGTGGATCTTGGACTGCTGGGCTAGGTTCAACTGGCTTACAGTCAGGCATTCAAAACTCCTTTGTATATGGTCCAAATGGCACCAAGGCGCTTATAAAGGCTCTTCTTGGTCTTACGCCCAAAGAAAACGAAGTCACTAATATCCATCTAGCACTAACCCCAAATAGTAGGTGGTTTGTAGAAGGAGAAATTTACTCTTGCATAATAAACAGTAGAATGCAATCGGATCTTAATGTTAGCCTTAGAGATAAGATAAGAGTTATGGGGATAGAGCTGACGGTTATTGGTATTGCAGATTCAAATATTCTCAAGAATATTATTGATATCAATGGAGAAAGCATTGCTCCTTTAAATATACAAAAAGCTCCTATTTCACCGACTCAAACTTTCATCCCTCTGAGCTGGGATTACATTATTATTGTTCCTTTTGATCTCGCATATAACATTTTTAATGGTAGAATAAACACCATTGCCGTAAAGACCAGTAATTTTGCTAAAATAAGTGATACGGTAAGTAAGCTTGTTATGGGAGTATTTCAAAACTTAGAAGTTTTTGTAGGCATGAAGGACGGCAGGGTAGTAGTTTATAGGCGAGGGCTTGAATCAGCTTTTCAAGGAGTAAGTATGATACTTTTCCCAGCGATTATAGGAGGGTTGACAATAATTACGACTTTATTAGGGGCACTTATAGAAAGAAAAAGAGAAATAGCAGTTTATAGCTCAGTTGGCTTATCTCCATTGCATGTGGCGGGAATGTTTCTTGCAGAGTCACTTACATATGCGGTTCTTGGTTCATTTCTCGGGTACTTCTTCGGTATTTTAGGTATACGTCTACTCCTCTTTTTTGGCTTTTTCACAGAAGGAATAACAGTCAACTTTTCATCTTTATTTGTGTTCGTATCCTTAGCGTTTTCAACCCTTATGGTTCTTTTATCATCTCTTTATCCATCTCATAAGGCAAGTCTTCTAGTTACTCCCTCTTTAAAACGTAAGTGGGAAATAACTACAAAGCCTATAGGAGATGACTGGACCATTCCTTTACCATTTAGATGCATAGATGATGAAGTAGATGGTGTACTGAGATTTCTTTCCGAATTATTTGAGATTTACACTAGCAGAGATGCGGGAACTTTTCTTGTTAGGAAAAAAGAGATCCAGGAAAAAGTTACTTTTGAATCCTCTTGGAAGGAACTAATTGCAGAAATGTCTCTTGCCCCTTGGGACTCAGGTACAATTCAAAATCTTTTCATAAGAGCCATTAAAGAGAATGAAGAATGGGCCTTTTATGTGCACTTAAAATATATTGCTGGTGATAAAAGCGTATGGATAAAGAGAAACCCGAAAGTAGTTGACATTATTAGAAAGCAACTTTTGTTATGGAGAAGTTTAAAGGAAGAGGAGAAAAGAAAATATACGTATACGAGCAAGAATGAGGGATAAAAATGACAACAGAAAATAATGCTTCATTTAAGTACATCTCTGGACTTACATGGAAAAGTATTGTGGCAATTATGTTCTCGGCCATTTTTATCTCTCCAATCATTATTTTCACAAATCTACTTGGAACATGGGCTTCAGTTGATGTAATAATCTGGGTTACTGTAGTCTTATTTACTGAAATCTTTGCATATCTTCATAATCCTTTAACGAGGCAGGAAATAACACTTATCTATAATACTGCTTGGCTACCGATTTATCCAGCAACTGCCATTATGCCTGGAAGTTTACTCTTTCTTCTTCTCCTCTACAATGGATACTTTGCACGAAGTCCAATAGCAGTAATGTTTGAGGATCCCTTCACCGGTCTCCCTCTTAGAGATGTTATTCCTCCATGGTTTGCTCCACGCCACGATTCACCTGTTCATTCCGTAAGAACTTTTCTTCATACTGACTGGATGGCTCCTGTCTTGATCAGTATCTTATCAATGGGTCTATCTTTACTTATGGCAACCGGTTTGGCAATTATTATAACACATCTATATATTGAGGAGGAGAAGCTACCTTTTCCATTAGCAAACGTAGATGCTTCGATATGTAACACCCTCGGAAGTAGAGAACCTTTTAGAATGCGGGCTTTAATGGTAGGAGCGGTTATAGGGCTTTTTTACGGCTTTATTTTGTATTCTGCGCCAATAATTTCAAACGGTGTTTTTGGTATTCCATTAACTCTATTGCCAATACCTTGGGTCGACCTAAACATACATGTAGAGAAAGTTCTTCCGGGAGCGTCTTTCGGCATAGCCACCGATCTCCTAACCTTTGCTTGGGGTTTCGTATTCCCCTCACATATATTAGCGTCAATGGTTGCAGGATCATTTGCTGTTTGGTTTTTCGGTAATGCTCTTACACTTAAACTTCCATATTTTTCACGGTGGCAGCAAGAATGGACCCCTGGAATGTCCATTGCTTTGATCTACCAAAGGGCAACACTTTGGGTCTGGGCGGGTCCTCAAATAGGCTTCGTACTAGCTATAGCTGTTTATGGTATTATAGCACATTATAAATCTTTTATAAGATTGTTTAAGAGCATATTACATGTCCCCTCTCTTATGAAGAAGGATGGTTACTTTTCACTAAGATTTTCATTGCTGATTTACTTTATAGGCTCACTTAGCTTTGTCGCCCTCTTTATGTCACTTATACCAGATTTTCCGTTTTTAGTATGTCTTCTTATGTTCGTGGCTTATCCATTTTTGTTCGCGCTTGTAGCGGGTCGAGTAATGGGCGAAACTACGTTTTCAATTTCTATCCCATATGCTTGGCAAGGAGCTCTTTTAGCTAGCGGTTATCCTAAAGTTGATGCTTGGTTTGCTCCAGCTCCTTTAACAGCTGGAGAACATGCTATTCTTCAAATGTATATAATTAAGATTATGACATTAACAGATACTCGCCCATCTGATCTGTTTAAGGCTATCGCCTTAATTTTTCCTTTATCCGTCTTAGTGAGCTTTATGTATGTGTCACTTTTTTGGATGATTGCTCCTATACCATCAATTTTTTATCCCGGTACGATTATCAGCTGGCCTCCCCAGGCTGCTGTGCAAGCACTCTGGATCACTCGCCAATTCAACATATTTAGACCTGAATCCATATTCTTCGGATTTATAGTAATTCTATCGCTTTCAATAGCATCAAGATTCCTACGTACCATACCACTCTCTGTGGCTGCCTTTGTTGGAGGAACCTTTCAGACCGTGCCTACGCCCCTCTCTCTGTTAATTGGACATTTAATTTCAAAATACATTTTAAGTAAAAGAATCAAAGAATGGGAGGACATTAAATATCATATTGCTGGGGGTATAGCTTTAGGAGAAGGAGCATCCATAGTTATAGCTATATCTACTGTTATACTTGCCAGGTCCTTATGGTCGTTACCATATTAGCCTCTAAATAATGGATCTATAGATATTGTCTTCTAAATCTGCTAGCGCATTCTTTCCTAGATTCTTATAACTAAAGGTTCATAAACTCCTCAAGCATGCTCAAAAAGAATATC
The DNA here is from genome assembly GCA_038859955.1 of Bathyarchaeia archaeon. Taxonomy (GTDB): domain Archaea; phylum Thermoproteota; class Bathyarchaeia; order Bathyarchaeales; family DTEX01; genus DTEX01. Next base: position 5,940 of record JAWCEH010000079.1, read on the forward strand.
CAAGTAAATTTTTTTATATTAGCTAGACTTAACATTATTATTTTGGGGAGAGAAAATGACAGTTTCAGAAAAATTGGAAGCGATGGGGCTAACACCAAGGATAATAGTGTTTTCGATTTTCTGGTGCATATTTAATACTTTGATCTTCGGCGTGCTGCTCGTTGGATCTTACACAAATGCGTACATTCCATGCTTTCTTCTGCTAGTCATTGAGGCTGCAATAGCAAGATTTCTTGGCTCAAAATACCAGTTTAGCGCTCAAGAGTGGGCGGTCTACTTCTCTATTGCCATGTCAGGACTTATGACGACGCCTTATTGGGGAAATGCCGATCTCTGGCATCAAGGGACAAATGATGCTTTCCTACGCTCCTTTTTAAGAATTTACGCGACTGCTTTTGAAAGTTGGAATACTTTTGAAGCACCCGTTCCTGATGTGTGGATTGTTAAAGACAAAGCTATTGTCAGCAGTTATCTTTATGGCGGGCCTGTTCCCTGGCACCTATATGCTCCAGTGATAGTCTTTTGGATTGTAAATTGGCTTTCACTGTATCTCGCTTTTCACTTCTTAGCTGTCATATTTAGGAGACAATGGATAGAAGATGAAAAATTGCCCTATCCTCATGCTCGAGCAATCTATGAAGTTATAAAGAACGCAAAGGGTTTAGAGAATAGGCCCATTCTTTGGAATATAAGCCAAAATAAGTGGTTCTGGCTAGGCTTTGTAATAGGCGGAATCCTAGCCATAACGGATGTTGCAGTTGTCTGGTTTGGAATTTATTCGCCACTAATAGGTGAATTTCAGAATTACCATATAGATTTGCGTCCTTACTTAGAGGGCGTTTTTCCAGCGAGATTGTGGGATTTGCATTGGTACTGGCCAGGACTAGCTGTTGCCCTACTCATGCCCATGGATATTCTAAATACGGCGATTATTTTTTGGATTATATGTGAAGGGTTTTTCACATGGATAAACTTTGTCACCGGTACAACCCCTGCTGGAGACTACTGGGGGAACGGTAATACATCCGGCATAATTAGGTTTGAATGGATGTTTACCTCCGGAGGAGGGGGGAACTTCTCACCTCTCTTTACAGCTATACCTCTAATGCTGTTATGGCGAGCTAGGAAGCATATTATACGCTCTATTAGAGATGCTATATCAGGTGCACCAAGAGAGACCGAGGAACCATACTCTTGGAGAACAGTTTGGCTAGGCTTTATTATCTGCTTCATTATTTGGTACATTAGTATGATCGCTACTGGTGCTCCATGGTATATTTTCTGGAGTTTCATTGTACTAGTATTGTTGTTCCTCTTTTTTGCACGGTGGATGGCTGAGATGGGAGGGCTTCACCATCCGTGCCATGATGTAACGCAGCATGGAATAATGTACTATGGTCTTCTACCAATAGATATCTCAGGCAACATTACTCTGAACTCCTCTAATATGGCTATGGTTATGGCGGTAGGAAACTGGAATACGTGGTGGGCACCGATGTTCCCAATGGGGCGAGATCTGATGGCATTCAAATTTGGATATGAAACTAAGACAAGGAGCAGAGATATTGGTTTAGCTATAATCCTTGCTACTACAATCGGCATAGTGATAGCTGTTCCTGTAGCTATATGGATGCTGCATCATTGGGGTGCATCCATACTATATTTGAGGATGCATGGAGGAGAATTACAGTATATCGTGCAAGAATATAGCTACAGTTTTATACCTTGGCTACAATCAGGGGACAAATGGTTCACATACACCGCAACACCCTCTGATTTACTATTAGGATGGTGGATAGCAGGCTTTATCATCATAATGATAATGGAAGTATGTAGAACGAAGTTCGCATGGTTTTTCCTAAATCCTATGGCTCTTCCAATTGCCGTGGGCGCAATTTCAGGATGGTTCTTTAGCGGAAGCATAGTATTTGCTTGGATAATTAAGCAGGCAACCTTTAGGGTTCTCGGAGGAGTTGGTTACGAGCGCATAATAGTACCAATAATAGTGGGCTGGCTTATCGGTTATGCCACCTTATTCATGATACTTCAACTTCCAGTTTTGGCAATGGGACTTTAGTACCTTAAAATTTCCTTCCTTTTTTATGTTGCTTAGAAATAAGAGGAAATTTATTTAAATTTAGGAGTTAAATTTCATAATAGAATTTGGGGAAGCAAACTTTATAAATTGATTTTCTTATTTCAAAACTGATGAAACCAGATATTATTTTAATACATCCACCGACGAATTTTAATATGCCAAAAGGATCCATTTCTGCGCTTCCCTCCTATTATATAGGTTATGGAATGCTGCATATCGCCTCAACTCTATTAGCGAATGGTTTTAATGTAGTTGTCTGGAACCTTGAGGAAGCGCTTCACTTGGATGGCATAACCTCCAGGAAATTTAGTGAAATAATTGAGAGGATAGATTGCGGATTAATAGGCATCGAGCTAAATTGGCTACACTTTAGTAAGGGTGCGATTCAAACGGCCAAGATCATTAAGAAAGTTCGCCCAGATATAACAATCATCGTTGGAGGGACTCATGCGACTTTATTCGCTAGCCAAATAATTAGGGGATATCATAAAGTTATAGATGCTGTTTTAAAGGGAGAATCTGAAAAGACTTTTCTTCAGATTGCAAGGAAATTTGAGGAGAAAGATTCTTTAAACAATATGGATGTCGGTGGCTTAGTTACTTTTAAAGACGGCCGGGTGATAGAGAAGCCACTTAAAAAAGAAGATATATTTGAAAATATTGATGAAATCCCTCCTTTTACATATCGCGTTGTAAAACGCGTTAAAGATGGCAACGAATCACGACGGCTGTTTGCTGGAAGTGCTATAAATACTTGTAGAGGCCCATGTCCTTATGAATGCCTATATTGTATTGATCGAAGCATAAGCATTATCTCTGGAAGGAGAGGATACACTGCTCACTCACCAGAATGGATAGTGAATCAGATAAACTTACTTTTAGAGGAAGGATGTTACGAGTTCGCTTTTCAGGATAACTTATATCTCAGTGGAAAAAAGTATCTTAAAGAATTATCAAAAACGTTAATTAGAGAAAAAATTAATGAGAAAATCAGTGGTTTTAACATGATATCTGTTCCAGGTTTTCTGGATTCTGAAACATTAGAGGAACTATCTAAAGCCGGATGCACAAATATTGATTATGGCGTAGAATCCGGTTCTGAACATATACTGAAGTTAATTAGAAGGCCCACCAATATTAATAAGATCATTGATTCCATAAAAAATACAATTCAAGTGGGAATAATTCCTTTCACATGGTGGATGACGGGGCTCCCTGATGAAGGAGAGAAGGAAATCAAGGAAACATTAAAGCTAATTGTAAAGACGAGCTATCTTGGCGCAATACCTAAGTGGGTTACACCTTTAATCCTTCTCCCCCACACAGAGCTCTTTGAAAGGGCGGAGAAATTTGGGATTAAACTGAAATTTAAGTCCTTCAAAGACTTTATGGTTTTTTCAAACTTAATCAGAAAGAGAATTTCATTTTACCCAGAAGCTATCACTCATGAAACTAATAAAATGAGCCGTGAAGACATAGCGAAAGCTGCTATCTATCTCAAAACTGAAATATTTAAGCGAAAAAATGAAATTCTCAACAACTTTAAGCGTAAATTTCTTAAAACTATTCTAAAATATCATTCAAACTTTAATGAAGCTTATTTAATGGATGTTTTAGAAGCAATATTAAGTAGACAATTAGAATCATTTTTTTAATTGGGGTGTTCTTGCCAGTAAACTTAGGCTTAAATTCCGTCTAACACCAATTTATCGGATAAAAAGTCTAAAGTTACATTCCAGAACTATTTTAGCTAGGCCTTTTACAAGGTAAGGTGGCGGCTGGAAGGGATACCGTAAGATACGAGACGAGGGCCTAATGACTCTTATTCATATCCTGCGAAAAATTACTGAGGTTTACCTGAATTTAACAAAATCCTTTTTATAAATTCTCGCTCAAAGATTATTGTGTGACCTATATGAATGAAATGAAATGTTGTTTAGATGGACCTGTTGAGCTGCTTTGCGAATATTGCGTTAATCCACTGGGCTTACAAATGTCTAAGCCAAGGTTCTCATGGAAGTTAATGCATCATGAGCGCGGGCGCATGCAGTCAGCCTATCAAATACTAGTTGCATCTTCTGAGGAGAATTTAGATAAGGATTTCGGCGATATGTGGGATAGCGGTAAAGTTAATTCAAGCCAGTCAGTAAATGTTGAGTACGCAGGAAAACCCCTAGAAAGTGGCAAGACCTATTATTGGAAGGTTAGGTGGTGGGATGATAAGGGGCAGGTTAGCTTATGGAGCAGAACGGCTAAATTTGAGATGGGGCTGCTTAAGCCAGAGGACTGGAAAGCGAAATGGATAGGTGGCGGAAATTTACTCAGAAAAGAGCTTACACTACATGGTAAGGTTAAGCGGGCAAGAGCCTACGTCAGCGGCTTAGGCTATTATGAGCTGAGGATAAATGGGTGTAGAGTTGGTGACCGCAAACTAGACCCCGGATGGACAGATTATGAGAAAATAGTCCTCTACGCAGTTTATGATGTTACTGGACACCTTAGGGAAGGAAGAAACGCTATCGGTTTAATGCTAGGCAACGGTCGATACAACGTTAAGCCCTATAGAAGGAGGTCTCAAGAACAATTGCCAGCGCATAAGCATTATGGGGAGCCAAGAGCGATACTTCAACTGATGATAGAGTTCTCTGATGGAAGACAGGAGCTTATTGTCACTGATGAAGGCTGGAAGGTCTCTAAAGGCCCAATAATCGACGACGATATCTACGATGGCGAAGTTTATGATGCTAGGCTGGAGAAGGATGGCTGGGATCTACCAGGCTACGACGATTCTTCATGGGATAACGCTAAGGTTATGGAACCACCAGGCGGAACTATGTTTTCACAGGCAACCTTCCCGCCGATAAGGGTTGTAAAGAAACTTCAGCCAGTCAGCATCAGTAATCCAAAACCCAACGTCTATGTTGTTGACTTTGGCCAGAACTTTACCGGCTGGGTTAGGTTGACCGTTAGTGGGCCGAGAGGAACGGAAGTTAAGCTCAGATACGCGGAACTACTTAATCCAGATGGGACAATAAATACCGCGCCAAATAGAAGCGCGAAAGCTACGGACATATATATTTTGAAAGGGTGTGGTGTTGAGGTCTATGAACCAAGATTCACTTATCATGGATTCCGCTATGTGGAAGTTACCGGTTATCCAGGCGTGTTAAGTATTAACGACATTGAAGGCAGAGTAGTTCATACAGATGTTGAGTCTACAGGAGGCTTCTCATGCTCAAATCAGCTGATCAATAACATTCACAAGAACGTGTTGTGGGGTCAGGTAAGTAATTTAATGAGTATTCCAACCGATTGTCCGCAGAGAGATGAGCGTATGGGTTGGATGGGTGACGCGCAGCTCTCGGCTGAGGAGGCAATATACAACTTTAACATGGTGAACTTCTACACTAAATGGCTTAGGGACATAAAGGCAGCTCAAAGCGAGGATGGTAGCGTGCCGGATGTTGCTCCACCATACTGGAGCCTTTACCCAGCCGACCCAGTGTATGGGGCAGCATGCGTGATAATCCCATGGTACCTTTACCTCTACTATGGCGATAAAAGGGTTCTTGAGGAAAACTATGACGTCATGAAGAGGTGGGTTGACTTCTTAACCAGTAAGGCTGAGAATTACATACTCAAGTTCAGTAA
>JAWCEH010000080.1:0-11605 GCA_038859955.1 Bathyarchaeia archaeon
TAAAGTTTAACAGGTTTATAAAATTTTTGATATGCTTGTCTTTATCCAAGTTACGGAGATAATAGTATTTTTAAGCCTCTAGACCTAAAGCTGTGAAAGGGAATTTGTTGTACGACAATATATCTCTAGCTTTATCGCGAAGCTTAAATAGTCAATGCTGTAAGTGTATCACGCAGAGGGAGGTTAAGAGTGCTATCGCTCATTGATTATCTTACTTTAGGTGGGATTTTAGCGTTTTTGCAGGGGTTAATAGTTGCTTACAGTAGTGAAAAGCTGGGGAGAAGAATAGCGTGTATCATTTGCGTATACATGGTTACTTTTATCTTCGCATATCCAGGATGGATAGATTACGCCAACTCTATAGGGATATTTAATTATTCCACTCTTTCTCCCCTATTCCCAGTTAAGGGAGCATATTTAGATTTCACTATATTCACCACAAGGATCGAGATACCTATATATCTCGCCTATAGCTTGGCTCTAGCCTCATCATCAGTTATTGGTTTAACTCTCCCTCTGCTTGAAGGCACCCTTTTACTCATAATACTAGCACTTATTTCAGCAGTCTCCATAACCACAGGAATACTCATTAATACTTTATCAGCAATATCATTTCTTCAGCTTGAATTATTTGGGGCTTCATGCCTTATTTTCGAAGTATTTACTTGGTGGAGCCAGAGAACAAGCAGAATAATTGCTGACAAAGCAAAAAGATACTATGAATTCATTAAGGCAAGGAGAGAAACTACAGCTGAAGATATTATGCGTAGCTTTCACGTTACTAATGAACGTGAATTCAGCCGCGTAATACAAAAACTGCTCGATGAACATAAAATAATTGCGAGCGAACGTAATGGCAAAATAGTGTTTTCAGTAAATTCAACTGAAGAACCTTAAATTTTCAAAGCAGGTCATTGTCATCACTCCGCAATAAGATAGCGATAGTTTTTAAAGGAGTATATCCTTTTTTATTTGAGGAGGAAATCTGTTGTCTATACATTCCTTAACAACACCTTTCATAGTTAGATACTTAGGGGAACGAATTAAAAAATGGACTGATTTAAATGGCGCTTTATATATAGAGCCATCAAATGCTTCATTTGACCTTCTAATAATACGTCCCCACTGGATTCAGTTTTCTCTAGATAGAAAATGGGAGTTTACATCCATTCTGAGCCTTACCCCAGAAAAAACTTCGAAAATAAAAGGAATAAAGGAAAAATATAAGAATCTCAAAGAACTTGAGTGCGAAATGAAATGGCGTGGTTTTTTGAGGAGAAAAGCGTATTTTAGAAGTTTTCCGGATACTTTTAAACTTGAATCCATGGTAAATGGTTTCAAGCCAAACCCAAGACTGGCTGAAGCCCTAAATAATGATTTTGACCTGATAAAACTCATAGAAAGCATTAGACCTGACAGCATTACCGTAACTTTACAATCAATCGACGAATCACTCGCATATTTCATAAGCTCGGAGGAAGAATACTTTAATGCGTTAATTAATTATCTCAATAATCCTTCGAAGATCGTTTGGACCATAACATCTTTCAGGTGCCTTCATACAGGTTTATCTCACAAAAGAAATGTTGTTGGGATGTTCGACATCTTAGATAGAATTTCCTCGCATGTAAAACATCTATCAAACAGCTACCTCTTTAAATCCAAATAATAAAATAACTCAATTTATTTTCCCTCATCTTTAAATTTTACGTCTCTCCATATTGATTTATCTTAGCTCTTTTTTGGTAGCGATTCAAATAATTCTCTGAAGGCGTGTAACATAATCATAAGCATATAAAGTGAAAGCCGCTATTTTCTCTCGTGAAGCAGTTAGAGTCTCGTGCCCTACCCAATCTAATGGTTTATTTGACAGACATATCCTCTTATAATCCTCAAATGTTTTCAATAAAGGACGTACACCATACTTTTCGCTTTCAATAGCCATTAGACAATTTGGATCAATCGTGTAAGTTAGAGGCGGAATTATATATGCTTCCTGCTTTACTATTTCTTCACAAAAATCTTTAAAACTCTCAAACCACCTTAGGTCAAGAGTTTCTCCGGGAAGACCTATAGTGAACCAAACCTGGGCCTTAACGTTTTTCCTCTTAAGGAGGTTCAGCGACTTAAAGAAATCATTGTTTGAGAACCACCTCCCTATAAACTGCCTTACGTCCTCAGAAAAAGTTTCCGGTGAGATAGCCATTATAACCTCACTAAACGTCTTAGTGATTTTTTCAATAAACCCTTTTACCGGCAATCTAAAAATCTCAACATATATAGAAAGATCTGCGCCAGCCCCTTTTATCTTCTCAAGCAAATCTAAGTAATATTTTTCTCCCCCTATTTCAGGGTCATGACTTAAATGCACACGCCTTATACCTTTTTCCCGCAATAACTGGATGTCATAAACCACTTTTTCTGGCGACCTCAACGCAATTTTTTTCCGTCCGGTCAACAAACTATAGGAGTATTGTCCTCCTCCACAATGTGCGCAATTGTATATGCAACCACGAGCTATTGGTATCCAGAAGAAGTTTGTTTTTTCTTCACCACAATCAATTATGTCGCATCTCAAATACTTGTCAAATTTATCAATTAGATCAAGACGACATGGATCTATAGAGTCCAGGTTTGACAAAATTTCTCCCTGAGGGGTTTCCTTTATTTTCCCATTTTGCCGATAGGTGATCCCTTTAACAGAATCCATCCTCTGCTTTTTAACATAGAATTCAACGAGATGGAGCATTGAATACTCGGCTTCGCCCCGAACGATCACGTCAATGAACGGACATCTCTCCATAATTTGCCTATGAAACCATGTCGCAGTCATTCCTCCCAACACGGTTAAACTGTTGGGATGCTCTCTCTTGCAGACTTCTGCAACTTTTAAAGCACTAGCGGAATGGACAAACCACTGAAGATCTATGGCAAATATTCTTGCATTTATTGACTTAATATATCTGCTTAAACTAAATAATGGGTTAACTTTTTGCTCTAAACCTAAATTGAAAATTTTAGTTTCATACCCTTCTTTATCCAGACTCGCAGCTAAACTTACAACCCCCATAGGTATTTGACAATATTGAGGTTTTATTACTTCTCTCTCAAAACCCAATCTTCTTGAGATAGTTCTTTTTAACCTAGGCCAGAAGCTCTCAAAAGTTCTCGGTGGATGCAAGAATACTATGTCGTAGGTTTTCATGATCACCACAAAATGGTTTACCTCATCAATTGAACAGCGTATACTTGGACAGTATGCTAGTCTATCTTGCTAGTGTTTATTGCGAAGACTATGAAGACGAAGGAGGCTTTCTCTTCTGTTTAATAATGTAATATATGACGCCTACTGCTATGAGCGCACCAATACCAGCTCCTACATATAGGATTGGGAAAGGTGCCTGCACAATGAGATAAGCCGGTTTACTTTCACTGCCAAAATGTTCTTCGTCTCCCAGCCAATTAGCTACTACCTCCCATCTGCCATCAATATCTGGTACAAGGAAATCTTTGAAAGTTCCATCTTCCGCAGTTATCACTTCACTTACCTTTGTCTTTCCATCTGGACGAGTATAAATCAATCTTACTACTACGCCTCCAACTGGAGGGTCAATTGACCCAGTAACTTCGACTCTTTCCCCCGTATTCGCTGTCACCTTTGAGAAGCTAACTGTTAAAGTTGTGTGGATTTTACCAGCAGGCAATACATGAAGTATTCCTTGTTCACCGTATCCTCTATGGGCGGAGACTGCGCAGTAATAGTAGAAGTCTCCCGGCTTATCTGCAATGAACTCTACAGTTACCCATACTCCCCTAGTAAGAGTTACATGTATATTGTATTCATCTATAACAAATATATGTTCAGTATCCAGACTCGTAAGATTTAGAATTACATGGTCACCCTCTGTGACCCATATTTCCGGGGGATCATACGCCCAGTTCATAGCCTTGATTTCAATCACTTTAGTTTCATTTGCTGCCTTTAAAAAAACTGGAAGATTCAGACAGAAGATACTTAAACACATAATTATCGTTATTGCCATTGTTATCTTCTTCATCATAGTTTTCCTCCCAATAAAATTTAGATCTTGCTTGCAATATTTATATTTTTTTGTAAATAATAATTCTATTCCTTCATTTTTCCAGTTAGCTAATGGACATAGTAATTTATCAAATCAAATAGTGTATTATTGGTAAGAGTGAGAAGAAAAATATTTAGTAGGGAAAATGCAAAAATATGTAAAGATTTAAATGGGGTATTGTGCTGCTACGAGTATTCTGACAGGCCCTATGAGCCCTGATTCTAGGAGCGGATCATCTTTATCGTAGTGTTTCCATGTTGTAAATAATATTCGCTTGCTTGGTGGCTTAGGTTTGCCCTCCACATACCATTCCGGCAGCTTTCTAATCGCGTTAGCAAATACTCCAAACTCTCCTGGTGCTCCACCATACTCATATTCCGGCGGCTGCTGCTCATCACCTATTAAACGGTTAACCCAAACATTCGTAACCTTAACCTCCAACTCATTTTCTCCTGACTTAACAGATTCCGTTATGTCCACTATATATGGAGGCTTCCAAAGTATGCCTAATTCTTCGCCGTTTAATCGAACCTCCGCTACATTTTCAACCCGTCCAAGATCCAAATACACCTTTTTGCCACCGGATCTTATGCTTACTGGCAGCGTAAATTTAACTTGATATGTAGCTGTTCCGGAGAAGTATTTTACACCTTCATCTGCATGCTTATGTAACGATATTAGCTCCGCGAGAGTTATCTCGAGTGGCGCGCCTGAATCCGATGGGAATATTACGCGCCAAGGACCTTTAACCTCTATAACCTCACCAGCCTCCGGTACGCTAAATGTCATGATTTTCCCTTTACTATCACGAAGTGTGTATGTACCGCTCTTCCAAATCATAAGCTCAGCCTTTCCATCACCAGTAATCTCAACTGTGGGAGGTTCATCCGGTTTAGGCGGACCCTCTTCAATAATCTTCATGATACGAGCCTCGCTTAAAACTTCAGTGAACACGTTCAGCTTACCCATATCTCCAATAATATATGCTGGCTGAGTCATGACTGAGTCATTAAGGTATGGCTCTCCAACGCCAGGATGAACAATCTTATGTGATTTTCTGCCAGCACAAATAAGCCTTCCGTTCACGTATAACAATGGCGTATCATTCCTGTAAACAAGAGCGATATGGGTCCAACCTTCAAGGGGCATTGGGGCAATTAAAACTGGCTCTGGATCGCCTCGGCTCCGCTCAAAAACAGCTACACCATTTCTTCCAACCATTAGCCCACATATTGCGTGTCCCTCTCCATACATAAGTTCGCCTTGCGGAGGATAAAAGATCCAGCTTGCGCCTGAACGTAATGGAAATATTTCGTCACCGATAGGTATCGAAGCGTTAACCTCAGGCTTAACCCAGACACTGATCGTGAAGCCATTTGTTATATTCGGGTATAGCCCTGGTTTAGCCGCCGGGAAAGGCTTTGTTCCCATAATTACTTCACCATCCTTTTCTATTGACGTAAAGCTTGGCGTGGAGGCTGGTGAGCGAAAGACGACGAAGACTGAGCCGCATGGGCCTAGATTCAAAGGCATTCGAATGCGCCCATCTTCCAGAATCTCGTATATAGGCATAGGTGTTATTTCACCAGTCTCAGGATTCCAGATTTCAGGCTGCTTATTATGAACACGGAAAGTGCAAACTAAATCCTCACGTCTTCTCCTGCGGTTAGCGACAAAATAAATGTCTATTCCATCATCTGTGTGCCTATGGATATAGTTTATTAAAGCATCTGTTGAGCGGCTGCTAAATTCAAAATCAGGTTTAATATTTAGCTTATCTAAAACCTCTTGCAGTGACGTAGTCCAGAATACTTTACCTTTACCTAAATCTCGCTCTTTAACCGTTTTTCCATCTAGGTTACCCCATAACTCGTCAATAATGCATTTCACTTCTTCATCGCTTTGGTAATCAGCTAAACTTGGCGAGCCTTTAGGTCTAGAACAAACAACTAGGCACATTCCCTGCTCAACCATATCGCGAATCTTACGAAGCAAATTAAGAGATATCTTATCTTTCACACCTAACACCAGAATAGAGTAACTCATCCCGTTAGGTGTAACAATTTTCCCGTCCTTAACACTTAAGCGTGTTAAGATCGCCTCTCCGTTTACGAAATCATAGTCGTATCCTCTTGGAATTGGAGGGTTCAGTCTGCTTTCATGTGGAACTGCAGCGTGGGGATCTTCGCCCACAAAGTAAATTATATCAGCAATAAACTTACCTTGCTGAAGCATATACTGGCAGCGCGTCAAATATTTAATCCAGGCTTTCCCCTGATCCCACCAAGTAGTATTCCGGTTAAATGTGCATCCAAAGGGTCCCATAGTCATGCCTGGCTTAACAGTGGGATGCGGTTGATGAGCATAGGTGTGAAAAATTATCTGGTTTAATCCGCGCGTGAACATGAAGTCTCCTAAACTCTTAAATAAGTATGGATGCTCCTGCCACGCGGATACTAAGGGCTCTCCTGTAAATGATTCAGCACCAACAATGGGTTTCCCATAAACATGCGCTATAGAAGCTGCAAGTTTTATGGATCGCTCATGCCCATCGTCACGTGCTAGCCAGAATTCACCCATAGGTACATCTACTCGTGATCCAATCTGCATTTCATCAAAAGGCGCCCCACTCTCGATTCCAGCGCCCGAACCAAAGCTGTATGGTTCCGCATACGATTTCATGTTGTGTTTATGGCAGAGCTCCGTGAAGCCTCCATAGTAGCACTCCGCCATCAAATCCGCCTGTGTTCTTCGAACATCCCAAAGGAAGCGCTCAGATATCTGAGCGCTTCCAACTATCCTTCCAGTCATGGCTGGCAAGTATTTACGAAGGTTGTATCCTCGTCGGCGTTGAAACTCTTCCGGAAACTTAGGCGTCCAATTCTGGAATCCAACCTCATAGCTATCTATTAAAGCTCCAGTTAACCCCCTCCTAGAAAGCTGCTCCAATGAGGGAAGAAGCTTATCGAAGAAGCTATAGAAATGGTGCTCCATAGCCTCAAAACTATACTTGTCACATTCAAGGCCCTCGCCACCATCAGGAGCCGGATGGTTCATAGTTCCAGTCGTAGTATAACCTATCCGCAGAATAGTCCAGTCTCCAGAAGGCGCATCCCAAACTAAACGTCCATCCTCACTCATATACTCCGTCAAATCAATAATTGAGTCTGGATTAATAGCGGAGCCAACCGGGTCTTCAACGGTTCCCTTAAAGACCCGCGCGCCGTCAGGTAAGAAAAAAGGCGGGCTAGTAAAATTAGCTTTAATCGGCCAGTCTGCGATGCGGGCAGTGCAGAAAAGCTTAATCTCAAGTATTCGAAATGCCTCTGAAGAGATTATACGAAAATACTTTGCCCTCACAGCGGGAAAGTTTGCTGTTGAGGGCACGTTAATTCTCCTACCAAAGGAGACTGTTATACTAATGTCGCAGATTTTCCGGAAGTTGACACCGTCATCTGATGCTTCAAGTGATATTACAAGTGGCTTCCAAAACGGTCTAATACCATATGGAGAAAATGTTACCGCGATAGATCGTGCTTCGAACGGTTCATTGAACTCCAATTGTAGATAAGCTGGTTGATTGAGGCCTGATGGCAGAATTTCAATTCCTGTTTCTGGATTGTCATCTGTTATTAAATCTATGTTGACCAGGCCACTACTTGATACAGCCCTACTAACCAGATTTTTAAATGGCTGTTTCTCTCCTGGAAGCGATGGAAACGCCAGTACACAAATATCTTTATAGTAGCCTAAGTTAGCGTACGGTTTCGGTAAAATAACTTCTACGCGCCCTCCTCCGGTAACGTAAACTTCACTCCAAACCAGCATCTTCATCGAGTGTTCAGAAGTAATCCATGGGCCTCCGCTCGAGGACCAACCTGGGCAGTTGTGCATAACAAACTCTAGCCCTAGTCGCTCAGACTCTTTAACCGCATGAAGTAACAAGTGTAAATGTTTATCGCTTCCATAATCAACGGGACCCTTAGGGATACCTACACCAACCTGAAACAGTTGGAAACCGATAACACCAACACGGTTCATAGCCTCAAGATCAAGCGATATGCCAATATCGCTGATATTGCCATTCATCCAATGCCACCAAGTCTTAACACCAGCATTTTTAGGAGGGCGTCGAAAATTGTTTAGCAACGAAAATTCTTCATTCTTACATTCTTCCATAAAACATCCCTTTACTATATATCATGATTTTCGTGATAATATTTTATAAGACTTTCGTAAAACCCCGAAGATAACGTTTTAAGATAATAGTCGACGAGCTGGAAGAAATCATGTGTTAGGGTGGTTCACTACAACTCACCGCTTCTTCAGACATAAAAATTATAGTAGGCGTATTACACAAACTGCTAATAAGGAGTTAGGTTATTAGCGCTGGAACAAAATACTTCGATATGAACCGCTCACTCGAATACTTATTAGCCTATCGGTCAAAGCTGGGCAGCCTAGGAAATGGAGCGCAACCTCGTCATTACCGCTTATGGCACTCAAACTTCTCTCCTTAACCGTAGACCCGCGCTCCATGTTAAACCCATTATTCCCAAAATTTAGAAGGGGAAAGGATTTGACCCTAAAGGTGCTGGTGCCGGGGGCGGGATTCGAACCCGCGACCTCCAGATCTCCTATCGCCTTATGCTGTTCTGACCCTTAATCTTACGTCTATAGATTATGAGTCTGGCGCCCAAACCAAGCTAGGCTACTTTCGGCTATTTCTCAATTTTCCGTTCTTTATATTCTCACATCTCCCATATTTTATTTACGTTTTTGAAGGAGAAAGTTTGCTTTTCCGAAACTATTTAATTTCATGGCATGAAGTTTTTAGAAGTAGCGTGAATATGGCTGTAGAGGCTTAAACCATTAAATTGAAAGTAGGGATTGCAACAAAAACTAGGTTAAATTAAAAGGGAAAAGCATGGGGAATCAGCGCCAATATGTCTGAAGAGATGGCAGACCAGCTGCAATCCACACATATATGCCAGCTACTATATACATTATTCCGAGACCTATGAATAAACCAGACATAAGCGGAATAATGTATTCAGCTGTACGCTTAGGACCTAAAGTCCTATATAGTATGTATTTGACAGCGAATCCTATTACTGCGTTTATCCACATGTATGGCCCAATGTTTATGTATGAGAGGAATGCGATGGGGTGGAATGGTATTCTTGGTACAGCATATTTGATTCCCATTACGATGATAGCGCTTATTGTTCCTAGAATAGCCCACATAGAATATTTCTCGAAGCTCATTCCTCCGGGAACGGAGAGCGCTCTCACTCCGTAATCTAATGCGGCACCAGGAGCATTAAATGGAATAGCGGACTGGAAGCTTTCAGCTAAATTGGCGAAACCCATGTGGTGATTAATCCAGACGCTATAGGTCAGGTAGATAGGAATCGAGATCACGAAGAAGCTTATAAGCCATTTTAGCGTCTCCTTTAAATCTGCCCCGGTGTCATGGGCTATCTTATAAATGATCGTAAAGCCACCTAGTCCTGGCGGAGTGTTATTAAAGCTAAGGCAGGTCATATAAGATGCCGCCATTACACCGAATGCCAGCAGAGAAAGATTTTCTTGTGATGCCGCTATTGCCCACGATCCAATCAAGGCACCTGCGGGTAAGACTAACCATGGCATGTAGAAAGCGCATTCTCCTAAGCTCCAGTAGGCGTATTCTGATTGCCCTCGAGCACTGGATATCGACCACAGCAGGTATATAATAAGGAAGAAGAATACTACTAGTACTGGTACTCCTACAGCTGAAAAGATTAGCAGAAGCAATATAAATGAGACAATCCACCCTATAAACGCCCATCTTATCATGGTTTTTTCTTCTACATCTGGACTTCCTGTCTTTCCTAGTACAGTGTTAATGACAGTTTTTAGCTGATCTCTTCCTATCCACAGATAGAAAATGGCGAGACCTGGCAGCCATCCGTATCCCCATGCTGAGAACGGAAATGGGTCGGACCACTGATATGGGGGCCCCCAGGGAGAACTTGGGCCACTAGGCGGCGCTAGAGCAAACATGTTTACGACCACCGGATAAATAACGCCGAAGATCAGCCAAGTATATATCATAGTTATTGAGGCTTCAAAAGGCATTAAAATGAAGGCGAAAACTATGATTAATGAAAGCATCCCGCCGAAGTGTGCTCCTGGAAGTATTGGATGTATTGCACTTCCTAAGTCCCAATTATAGAAGCCTATACCAAACCCCGTAATTGGCCACCAAGGAGCAAATAGTTGTGTGATGTAGTAAGGTAAACCTAGAATAAAGCCAACGATAACGGCGATCCAAAACGCTTTAACTTGAGGGTTCCCTAGATTAAACAGCATAGATTTTCCTTCAGGACTATAAGTGGAAGTATAAGTGTTCACTAAGTATATTGTTGGAACTGCTTGCGGGAATATTAGCCTCTCTTTTTTCACCCATTGAGGGCCAGTAAATAGGTAAGCTGTGAAAATATGTAGTAGAATCGTCATTATAAGAATAATGCTCCAGGAGAGTATTGGCCCTGCCCATGCATCCCAAGGTATTGATTCTCCTGGTGCTAATCCTCGGTTAACTATTTCTGCGATATGTGGGTCATTGATCATAAACCATGAGGGAAGGGTCATTCTTTTGTAGTAGTCTGCTAGTGCAGCCACGTTTAAGGGCATCATGTTAAAAGATGTAAAGAAGGTAACAATGGTGTCTATTAGGTTAACTTCACCAGTATAGGAAGCGGTCCAAGCTTTCCCACCAACCATGAACATCGGGATTATTAGCAGAAGTAGCTGTAGTGGACTAACCTTAAAACCGGGTTTTATCCTTTTTAAAACTTCGATGATTAGTATCACGTAGATGAAGGGTACCCACCATCCGTTAACAAGCCACCACTTGCCTATGCAAACTGTTCTCGTAGTATAAGAGACAATAAAGACAATAATTCCAATAATTAGCGTTGTAATCCACGTCGTCAAGGACAAAGCAGGCGCTTTTTTCTCTTCAATTTGAGACATTTTCCCTTACCTCCAAATATTATATAAATATTATATAAAAAGAAGTCTTTTTAAATCTTTTTATAATAGCACTTTAATCATGTTATCACCTAAAGCCTTCTGCAATCTTACGTTTAAGATCGAGGTAATAAAGAAAGTTTTCTAGTGGAACATCTGGTGGAATTGTGTGATCTATGAACGGAATATATCCTCCAAGCTCCATCATTGGCAAAATTTTATTATAAACTTCTTTTTCAATATCTTTTTTACTCATTGTAAGCACTCGTTTGTCTATTCCCCCGTATAATGCTATCTCCTCCCCATACTTTTTACGGATTTCTATAGGGTTCATTCCGGCAGCTGCCTCTAACGGCCAATGAGCATTTATTCCTACTTCAATAAACATTGGAATCAAAATTTCCGTGTTTCCATCACTATCAAGTTCAATAACTTTTACACCGTGCTTACGGGGATACTTTATAATCTCCTCATAACGGGGTAGGAGAAAATCACGGAAAATT
>JAWCEH010000081.1:0-11187 GCA_038859955.1 Bathyarchaeia archaeon
CTCGTTTCAAATCTATAATCTTGCCAATAACATCTGCAAAGTTCTAATATTGTTAAACAAGGGTCTACAGGTGACTAGAATACATCAATTTTAGCAGAAAAACAATACTACCCTCTATTATTTTTGACTTTGATAGTAATCAATAATTTGGCGACTTCCAGCACCAGTCTGTGCTAATTCAGGCGTATGGAGGCTGCCCCAATACTTATTCATCATAGATAAATTTGATTAGCGCCGCAATCGTTCTGGAAGTGGCTTTCCACAGACTTGATAAAACAGTCGTTCATAAGCATCGGTAACGGCCTCCCACGTATAACACATTCGAGCCCGTTGTTGAGCGCGTTGACGATACTCTGCTACTACTTCAGGTTTTGATAACAAGAATTTCAATATCTGGCGAAGGCTTTCTGCCCCTCTTTGACCTTCGTAAGAGAACCCAGCATCACCAATGGTTTCCAGGTTTTCCAGCGTGTTATGAACGATGACGCAGTTACCAAAGGCCATCGCCTCAATCAAAGCAGGATGTGTGCCTCCTACACCTGAAGTCTCGACGAAAATATAAGCATTAGAACCCAGTTCATAGTAGCCCTGGCCGAACACGTAGCCAGTAAAGACAATCCGGGAATCGCCATGAGCACGGGCTTTAAGAGAAGCAATATACTTTTCAGCATAAGGTGCATCGCCAACGATCACACATTTCAAATCAGTATCTAATCCCCGAAATGCTTCTATCAAATGGTGGACGCAGTTCTCTGGAACCAACCGCCCCACAAAGAGTATATATTTTTTTGGTTCCAGACCAAAACGCGCCAAAGTATCACCAGGAGGTACAATTTTTACCTCTGAGCCATAGGGAATATAGAACGGCTCGCTGCCAAAGCGATCCTTATAATAACTTTGGACTACACGCGAATCTGTCACATAAGCAGTAGGCAGTTTGGTCGCCAGATACTCAGCAAACTGGATGTACTTTTTAGCAAGTGTAGGCCATTTCTCTCGCTTCCAGTCTAGGCCATCTACGTTAAGGATAGTTTTGGTGCCTACCAGCCGTGGTATCCAAGTAACAGGGCTGTTTCCAGATATAAAATAAAGGACTACATCATATCTTTGACTCAGAGCATGCAGTGAAGATAAGAAGGTATGAACAATAGTATCCAAATATTTATTCCGAATAGTTGGCAACCTGATTAACCGCATCCCTTTATAGTAAGAACCCTCATAGGTAATATGATGCGAACGACAATAAACAGTAACTTGGTGGCCTCGTTCTACCAAACGTTGTCCCAGCTGTTCCACGCAAGTTTCAAAACCGCTGTAACTAGCAGGAATACCTCGGGTGCCAAGGAAAGCGATGTTCATATGCAATCTTTTCCCATAATGAATATTTGGAATTTACGAGGCGTTTTTAATATTTACCTGTTACATATCGATTGATGGCCCCGGCACATTAGGGAAACTTTGAATTCAGAAATTGTTTGAAAAACGAACAAACAATGGGTATCTACAGGAATGCACGACAACATACTTCAAAAATCTCCTCTCAATTTGCCCAGTACTACTCTACGAATATCATCGTTAAAGCGTCTAATAGAGAACAAATCTTCTACTCTTTTGCGCCCATGTTTTCCCATACTTTCTCTTAACTGTGGATTCTTAGCTAACTGTAAGAGCCTCTCCGCCATAATCTGAGGACTATCCAGAGGGACCAAAAAACCTGTGTAGCCATCTACGATCATCTCAACAGGACCGCCATGGGCCGTAGCAACCACTGGCTTGCAAGCGGCCATGGCTTCCAAAACAACCATTGGAAAAGGATCAGGCTGAGTAGATGGCACAACGACTATATCAACAGCTTTCAAGATATCAGGAATATCCTTTCGATAACCACAAAAGATAATGTTCTCTACAAGCCCCAACTTTTGAGTTTTTGTAATAAGTTCGTCTATCAAGTATTCATATCCCTTAAATGGGGCGCCAACGATTAGTACCTTAAAATCGTTGAAATCCATCTTCTTCATCAGATATGCTACGTCTAAGAAGTAATCCTGTCCTTTCCAGTAGTGTATACGTCCTATAACCCCAATTAAGACTACTGACTGATTCGCGCCAAATTCGCTTCGCACGCTATCTCCATGTGCACTGTCAAAAGGTTCTACTGCTACTCCATTATAAATGACGGATATCATCTTTCGCTTTGATTGAACTCCCTGAGATAAACGCGCTGCTACGGCGTTAGATACCGCTATTACTTTTGTTGACAGTGTGAGAACAAGCCAAGTCAACAGGTTGGACACACCTTTCGGGCTAATAATAATCTCATGGATATGCCATATATGCGCAACGCCTGTGATTTTAGCTGCGAATGCCCCAGGTAGCACTCCGATAGTATTGCTGTAAACTAAAGAGATGTTTTCTCGCTTAATAAGCTTGACTAACCATAACGCTGACCGCACGATGTGATAAATACATTGTAAGATTCCATGTAAATTGAAGTGCTTACGTCGAAGCACCCCAAGTTTTTGAATTATAATGTTACTACATATTGTTTGCAATTCCTCTATCAATGGCCCGTGATTATCAAGGACAATAATTGGTTCTACATCAGATGAAAGCGCCTTAATAACTTGAAGAAAAACAATATCTGAACCATATAATTCTCCTCCCTGATGAAGGAACAGAACTTTAGGGCGTCCAGAATTAACCTTGTACTTTTGCCCGGTTAATTTCATTACCTTAAACTATGTGTTTGTGTTCCCTATCTTTGTCTTTTCATCGAGACTAAGGTCGCTCCTATAACAGTTGCAACAATGATCATAACGTTGGGCTCCTCAAGCCACCTATACACAGTACCAAGGAGTAACGCAAAAAGTAACACAACTTTTCCGCTAATTTCTTGCCACGAAGCACTTCTCCCTAATGTTTTCCATAATAGTAGCCAAAGCCAGGCATATACCCCAAATCCTAGGCAACCAAGATCACCCCATATTCCAGACCAACTTGACCAAATTTGCCACGCTGCAGAGGTTCTTTCTACAAATAAATAATACATACCGGACCTAATTCCAGTTGCGAAACTAGTATTAATAGCATCTTCTGTAATCTTAGAAAGGGAAAGACCGACTTGCGCTATGAGAGACTCAGGATTTCCAATGCCTCCTTCCGCCTGTAGAGCTAGGTAGCTAAATGTGTTGCCAGGACCAAACCCAATCAGCCACGCCCAAGGAGCGTCCTGCGAATACTTGATAAAAATATTAATTACTTCTAGCTTACGCACGGTTACTATCCAAGCTGCTTGCGGATTCCATATAAGTTGTAATGCTGGATAATAAGAAGCTGCTATAGAGAGCACCAAAAATATCATTGCACCCAGCACTACTATTTTGAGATTAATGAGATTTTTATTCATTAAGACAAGCAAAACGCTGATGAGAAATGCAGCTAAAACATGCTTAGCATCCGCAAGAATAGGAACCAAAAGTAGCAGCACAGCGGCAACTATATAAAAAAGATTACGTCGACGGCGATTTACTTTGAAAATTACTCTTGAGAGAATTACCACAACGCCTATAAGCGCCACTGTACTCGCAGCACCTGCTCCTTGCCCCAGGCCCAAAAAGGTACCTTGAACAGGATCGGCTAATCCTTGGCTAAAAGCTTGCCAAAACCCTATAGGTACCTGCAAAAACGCTACAAATAAAGTTAGTTTCCATAAATGAGAAATCCCATGTTGATTTGGTGGGCTTTTCATCAAGGCGTAAATTAACAGAAAAGGCTCTACTATAATGATCCAAAATAGTAAGGGTCGTATTGGTTCGCCACCATTGACCAACCACGAAACTACTGAGAGTCCTAGTAAGAGAAGCACGCCGGTCCTTACTCGTCGAGCAATGACATGAAAATTATTTCGTTTCGTACTAGCAATAAAAGCAGCCCCAAATGCTAGTGGAAAATGAAAATAATTAATAATAGATGGAGCAAGCTCTAATGTAGATACTAAACGAGAGAAAGATGCAATAATGAAAGCAACAATGACCCAGGTATAGACAGGGAAGTTAAGGAGAGTGATTCCAGCTAAGATACCTAGCAGGATCCATGCAACTTCAGGGACAGTGACTAGAAAAAAGGCCATTGCAATAGCGGTGAATATGAGAATAAAGTTGGCAGCCCCACTGCTGTAGTCTATCAGATGCGAAAAGCGCCGACCCAAGCGGCTACCTTGTAGATTTTCCACTAAGTTCATCATAAAGCTGCAATATTTGATCTCCAATATGATCCCAGCGATGCGCTCTTAAAGTATACTCCACTGCATATTTGCTTAATGTGCTACGCCAGATAGGGTCATTCGCTAACTTTAGTAACGCTTTAGTCACGTCCTCTATAACTTGTTGAGGATTTATAGCTTTAATTTTCACTCCCGCTTCATCGGGTACTAGCTGACCAGCTCCATATAAATCTAAACATATCACAGGAGTACCTATAGCCATTGCTTCAAGTAAAACAACGGGCGGTCCATCACGTAAAGTTAATAAACAAAACACATCTGCTTCTGCAATTTGTTTTAATACTGAATCATAAGATAAGTAACCTAAAAATTGCACATATTTTTCAAGTCCTAGGTTTTTCACCAAATAACGTAACCAAGATTCCATTGGCCCTTTCCCGCCAATGAGCAATTTAGCATTTTTATATTCGCGTAGAAATTTAGCAAAAGCCTCAATTAATAAATCATATCCCTTCCAGTGAACCAGACGACCTGTTGTGTAGATTGTAAATTGCTGCCTCTCCTTACTTCTACATTTCTCACCTCTAAAATTTTCTATAATACTTGGGTCAATACCAATATGCTTTATCACAATCGCTTTTTCGCGAGCTGATGGTGGAAGAGCTAATTTCGCCTCTTCAGTATAAGCGATAATTTTCCAAGATCGTTTCCTTGTTAACACAACAAATGGATCTATCATCCTTCCATAAATTTGAAAAAGACAACGACATAATTCATAGAAGCAGTGTCGGAGTGTGTAGCGTCTAAGAAATTTCCATGGTAAACGGTGGGTACTGCCTCCAACAGGTCCCCAAATAAACGGTATTCCTAGCAGACTTATAAAACTTGGAAGCCAATCACCCGTAAATGTAATATGATGAGCAACATCGAATTTAACAATTTTATGTAAGGATCTGGCAACAAAGTAGACCCGTAATTGCCATAAATAATAATATAAATAAAGTGTAAAGATACCCCCGAGTTTTTTTAATCTTTGAAGCCATATTGGTAGATCTATATATATGAAATGAACATTTTTCAGAGCTTCTTTAGAACAACTTTCAATTGTTATTTTATTATTACTTCGGGTAATCACCCACACTTCATGCACGCGACTAATTTGCTTTACCCAGTTCCAGCCCACCCCGGGCTCAGAGCCCTTGCCGGGTTCACAGGCATATGCGGAAATGAGTACCTTTAACTTTTTGCCCATACCTTTAAATCCTTTCTGGTTAGAAATATACTTAAAATAGACAACCAAGTTTCCCGGAGGAGTTGTCCTTTTATGTCAACATTTTCACGATCACGAAGGAAATACCAGGAGGCCACATCCACAATATATAAGGCAAATAATAATTCTAAGAATTCTAAGGGTATTTCTAAGTGCTTAAAGTAGGTCCTAATTATATCATGTTCTTTTCCATCATCTATAAATTTTTTGTAAATCTGTGCTGGTGCTCTTCTGTAAACAAGGATAGCTGTCTGTGTTAAAAAGTGAAAAAGATCCCAGCCGGGAGGGCTACACTCTTCAGCGTATTCCCAGTCAAATACATAGATTTTATCTTTCAGTAAAAATGTATTCCATGGAGTAAAATCCCCATGTCGAAAACCAAAAGGTAAGCCAACATTACCAATTTTCCTCTCAATTGTCTCTATACTTAGCTTAAACAGATGAGCATAATAAAGGTTAAAAACATCAAGTAATTTAATGCGTTCTCGGAGCCTTTCCCAATAATAGCTTTCTTTAACATGAGAAAGTCTTATTTCCAAAAGCTCACAAAGAAATTTCAGATGTTTTGAAGTAATTGATAGGGGAGGAGTTTTTGTCCTACCTGGTGGTGGCTCTTGAACAAGCAAGTAATAATTGTTCCACCATCCTGCATAAAGAATACGAGGTATTATCGCAGTTGAAAAATTTTCATTTACAAGCTGGTTAAGGATTTTTTCTTCTCTTTGCACAAAAGAAATCGTTTCCTGATTCCACCCTATCTTGACGTATCCTATAATTGCACCTTTGTTATCCATTACCTGAACCAGGGGTTTATGATGTTTACCTAGGGTTCCTAAAAATACAGCGATTGTTAAATCTTCTCTACCGAATACAGTCTGTAGATGTCTTTTAAGCCACCGAGCACTTAGTTCATCCACAGAGATCCCATTCTTTGCATGTAAATACAAGCGATCCTTCAAGATCGGTTGAACCAGTCGCCACTGCAATCCTATGGAAATCATCCACTTGCCTACACGAGCGAGCGGCTTCATAGCATTATATATCTGTAATGAAGCAGCGGACGATTTAGAGTTTACAAGTGGTATAAGAACTTTAGGATGTTCCTTATTGGGGAAAATAGCATATTCATCCAACTTTGTGAATCCATTTATTGATTCCTCCTCTGAAATTAATACCATTTGGTGCCGAGACATTGTAGAAGGAGCATCGTCAACCTTGTTTCCCAAAACTAAAATGCTGGTTGTATACCGGAGGGTATCAGAGTCCTGATTCGCAAGAACATTTCCTCCGTTTTTCCTAACAAATACTTCAAGCACTATCTCACTCACTCGCCTTGCAATTATTTTGGGATCACTATCTACTTGAATAATGGCTTGTATTTTCCCTTCATATATCAATTTCGCCCATTCTTTTAGTTGAGATTCTATTTCTTCTTTGCTAAGTTCTTGCTTTCTTTCAACAATCCGTTGAGGTGAATCCCACAATAGAATTACCAAATCAGGTTTTGGAGTTAGTTTCCAAAGCAAACTTGTGCCCCACTTGCTTTGCAATCCAAAGCGAAGTGGATCAACAATCATGTCTAGGACACAGCGGTCATAGAGAATCACTCTTTGCTTGCTAGAATCAAGGATATCTTTAAGCCAATAACCCAACCAGAAATCTCCAAAATAGTAAAGTAACCTCAGCCAATGGAAATGTCCTGGATGACGCCGTGGCGGACCTGCTTCCGGAGGTTTCTTTCCTACCAACGTTCCTAGATGCGGTAATAAACCAGGTCTCCAATGCCTAATCCGTATCCGGGTGAAGACTGAAGGAAGTTCCCTCTCAAGATATGAAAGCGTTGTTGTCTTTCCTATGCCATCTGGTCCCACAATCGCGACAATAGGACCACAGGGTGAAAAATACCGTGCTATCCGGCGCTTTAGAAAGCGACTACTATTTACAAATAACTGTACAGGATGGAAAAGTGAGCGCAGCAAAAGGGCCCGCTTGACTATTGGAACAAAATCAAAAAGTCCATCAACATCTTGTTTCTCAAGCAAACTTATAAATTGATTTGCAACAGTGGAACCCATATATCTTGGAAGTTGACTTAAAGCGTTCTTCTCATATTTATTTAGAATTAACTCATGAGGTCTCTCACGGAAACGTTTCTTACCGCCACTTAAGAACACCATTAAAATTCGCTTGACAAAACTTGCCCAAGGGTCAACTTTGAATGGACCTATCTGATATAGGGGTTCGGGTTTATCTGCAAAGCTAACTACTGCCCATGAAAGACGTTCCATGGTGTGTATCTCAATATACGTTTTATAATTATCTGCAAACGCAACAATTCTTTTTCCATATAGGGAAGGCGGGCTAATTACAACAGGCCAACCTTTATTTTTAGCTAATTCAATTACTATTTTTAAAGCCTGATCTGTTTGATCCGCGTGTACAAGGATATCCAGATCTCTCCCTAATGACTCTGGATATCGCTCTAAGCCGTGCAAAACAGCATAATTGATCTCTTCATGATTCCATGCTTCGGCTATCGCTTCAGCCAATTCCAATCGTGATAACATTATAAGCTCCCAAATTTATTTTTAAGTGCTCGGCGAGCATCTTTAGTGAATCTTTGATTCCACGCTTTTAACACAGCATATCGTGGATTCAATAGGGCTGATATAGCGAAAAATAATAAGCCTTTAAAATAATGCTCACTTGAAACCGCTACCGCGAACCTACGGTAATAAAACTGGCTTAGATCATCTATTTTGCGGCGTAATTGCTTAAACACCGAGGCACTTTCATATACTCTAATAAATTCATCCCAAGTTGGGGGCTCCCTACCTTCAGCTTTGGCACGCTGTCGAGCACGAATAAAGCGTGTAAAGGTTCTCATCTTAAAAAACCGCTGCAAAGTTACACTAGATGCGTGAATCCTGTATAGAAGCAATGGCTCCGGAATTGCAAGCACAGGAGCAAGTTCCGAAAGTCGGTCAAATAACTCCAGATCCTCAGAACCATCAAATAAAGAATTGTATCCGCCTACTCTTAGAACTGCTTCCTTGCGCATGAATGCTGTAGAGTGTATCAGATGTATGATCTCGCCATTGCGACGCTTTGTATAGAATTCTTCTTCGCTTGTAGCCCCGACTTTGGATAAACCTAAAACCTTACCTTTTTCACTGATGTGATAAGCATAAGCCCCCCACGCTACTACTCTTGGATTAGTCATAGCCGCTTGCATTTGTCGTTCAAGCCGATGGGGTAAAGCAATATCATCAGCATGCATAATGGCGATCCAATCATAACGGGCTTCTTCTATTCCCCTGTTTAGTGTCTCGCTGATGCCGCGGTGCTCTTGCAAGATCACTCTGATTCTCGCATCTTTTTTTGCATACTCCTGTAAGATATCCGGGGTTCTATCTGTAGACCCATCATCTATAATTAAGAACTCAAAATGGGGATAACTTTGCTGCAGAATACTCTTAATCGCTTGTGAAACATATCTTTCAGTATTATACGCTGGCATTATGACAGAGATTGTTGCCTTCATTTTCCGTGAAACCTCCATTTGCCACCTTTAGCGCGCCATCCATCTTTTAAGGCCTCAAGGATAGCCTGAGCCAAAGCCCAATTTCTTTGAACCAAGGCTTGTGAAAGCCGAAGACATACTTTAA
Organism: Bathyarchaeia archaeon; assembly: GCA_038859955.1. Taxonomy (GTDB): domain Archaea; phylum Thermoproteota; class Bathyarchaeia; order Bathyarchaeales; family DTEX01; genus DTEX01. Next base: position 9,161 of record JAWCEH010000081.1, read on the forward strand.
CATGAAACAATAAAACGAATAGCACCCGTTCAGGAACAGAAAGCAAGTCCTTCATTAAGATCAGCTTATTTCTGTATATATAATAAGCCCTGGAAGGAGTTAAACCTGGGCCAAGAGAGGTACCAACTTTATGCAACACCTTAGCGTCACGAGCAACCAGCACTTTGTACCCTTTCTTCAGCGCCCTCGTGCAGATTTCCACCTCCTCTCCATATGCAAATAGTCTTTCGTCCAGCCACTTCTCTTCTTTTTCTAAGAATTGTCGCGATATCAGCATAGCTGAGCCACCAACCAACTTGGAGGACCACCATTTGGGTTTGCCGTTTAGCTCAGTATCATAATAATTGCGAAGCAGGCGCGTATATCCCCCAGCAAAATAGACACGGCGATCTGGGTAGTTGCAAATCACTGCCCCCACCAAAGCAACATCCTTTTCTATCAGTGCTGCTTCCACTAAAGACTTGAGAAAATTAGGCTCTATGACGGTATCATTATTAAGTATTATCATGAACTGTGCTCCCCTATAAAGAGCAAGTTTCAACCCTATATTGTTCCCACTGGGATATCCTATGTTTTCGGGAAGAGGGAGTATCAAAAGCTTACAATTCTTTGCCTCACTAAGCTGCTGTTGTTGTTGAATACATATAGGCAGCCCTTTATCGCGTGCCCACTGCTCAATCTGGGAAACCGAGTTATCCTGCGAGCCATTATCCACTACTAAGATTTCGTAGTTCGGATAATTCTCCTCCTTTAAAATAGACTCCAAACATTCAATCGTATCACGCCAACCGTTCCAGTTTAAAATAATGATTGCTACTTTTGGTAACATTGCTTCTTGTTTAGATTGCATATATGTATTTTCTAACATATCTAACTTTTCCTTGTTGTAATATTTAAAAATTCTTAAAATCTTCATCCTGTCAAAAATACCCTCAAAAAATAACACGAATTAATCTCATTGCATTACAAATCATTATATAAAATCTTTTTAGGTTTCTCATTGTCGAAATTCCCTCTCAATCCATCAACAAAAGCATTAAAATAAAATCTCAAACATCTCCCTTTAAATTCTGAGTTAGTTAAAATTATCTTAACAATCATCTTTACCAAAACTACTGAGCCAAATAAAAATGCTTCAATAAATGAGGCATACTTCTTTTTTAAAAATACCGAATTTCTAAAACCATAATAACTTAACCATAAAGATGAATAAGGTGGTTCATAAAGTTTTTTTCTTAAAAAAGAATTTTTATAACACGCGGATTATACGATTTGATACTTTCATATTTATGTTTGATAATGCTATCTGATACAAGCAATATTTTACCAATATCCCTTATTCTAAAGGAATATTCCACATCATCGTGGTGTATAAAAAACTCTTTCCTTGGAAACCCTATTTGCTGTATTGCTCTTTTTGAAATCAAAAACCCTACAAAACTAGAAAAATCAACCTCCAATACACCTTTTTTTAAATCATTCTCAGATATAGGCTTTATCATATTATGATTAATTTTTTTAACTTCTTCCCATCCACTATGTTGCCATTGTATCTTTCCCTGATCATCCACTTTAAGACAAGATAGAGCAAGTGTTTCATTGTCAAATTCTCTCCAGTTCAGTAATTTTTCCAGTGCATCTTCTTTTGGTTCAGCATCATCGTCCATAAGCCAGAACCAGTCATATCCTTTTTCATAAGCTCTTTTTACACCTTCATGAAATCCGCCCGAACTGCCTGTATTTTCATGCATGCGAACATAATACAGTTTTATAGGCTTACCATCTACAAGGTTATTTATTTCAAACTCTCTTTCCCATGGTTCTTTCAAACCTTGAGGAGGCAACTCCGAAATATAACCTTTTTCCATTAAAAGCTCTGGGGTCCCATCTGTTGAAGCGTTATCTATTAAATGTATTGCATCTACAGGTCTTGTCTGTTTTCTTAATGCTTCCAGACATTCCAAAAGCAAATTTTTACGATTATATGTGACCACTACTGCAGATACAGTATCTCCCATTTTAAGTTA
>JAWCEH010000082.1:0-10970 GCA_038859955.1 Bathyarchaeia archaeon
TAGCAGTTGGCAGAAGTTTATGAATGAGAAACTTGCGTTCTAAATCTGACAAGAAATACATCTCCAACCCCTTCAAACATTTAATATTAAAGAGAACATTAAAATATTGTGAATTATCCTTTCAATATTTTTTCTTTTCAAAACTTTTAAGACTTCGCATTGCAAATATTTATTGGGAATCTTCTGAATGAAGTCCTTAGTAATTTCTGTCGGAACCGGGACGAGAGCTTCGAGAAATGCAACTAAAAATTTAGCTAAGGCGATAGTGAAGAGCATAAGGCACCATAACCCTCACAAAGTATACTTAGTGGCAACTAAAGAGAGCATCGAAACAACAGTACAGGAGATAATCCCAAAAATAAAGCCCATAGAAAGCGAGATAATCCAAATAGAGAACCCGGACAACATACAAACAATATACGAGAACCTCAGATCCAAAATCAAGGAAATAAGAGAAAAATATGACACATTGACAGTGGACTATACCTCTGGAACGAAAGCCATGACAGCCGCGCTAGCAATCTTGGCAACAATATTTGGAGCCGACGAACTAAGCTATATAACGGGTAAAAGGGAGGCTGGAATAGTCCAACACGGAACAGAGCAAATAATACCCATAAGACCATACTTCATAATAGCTGAACAAAAAATCAAGGAAGCAGCACAATTCTTCAACAGAAACCAGTTCTCCACAACCATAGCAATCCTACGACAGATAAAAGAGACAACCAAAGACCCAGACATAATCAGCCAAATAACACCTCTATTAAACCTAGCAAAGGCATACGAGCAATGGGATAAATTCCACCATGAGAAAGCCTACAAAATAATAAGAAAAATAAAAATTTCAGATCTATCTGGAAATAAGCAGTTCCTAGGCATGCTCGTGAGCAATCTAAGGAAAACTGATGGGGAACCAGAGCCGTACTACATAGCTGACCTAATAAATAACGCTGAGAGAAGAGCCGAAGAATCGAAATACGACGACGCGGTGGCAAGGCTCTATAGGACCATCGAGCTAATCGCCCAATACAAGCTAAAAAAAGAATATGAAATAAACACTTCAAGCGTAGACATTGAGAAGATCCCAAAGGAACTACTCCAAAAGTGGGGTATCCCACAAGACCAGAAAACAATAAAGCTAGGATTAAACAACAGCTATGAACTATTAAATGCCCTAGGAGACGCCCTTGGACAACAATGCCAAAACGATAAAAAACTAAAGGATCTCCTATCAAAGAGAAACACCTCAATACTAGCGCACGGGCAAACACCGATAACTAAACAAACATACATTCATCTACGCAGGAAAACGCTGGAGTATGCAAACGCAACCGTAAGAAGCCTGGAGCAGCTAATAAAAAACTCAAAGTTCATAAAATGGAGACAAATCCCATAAGCCTCAGTTCTTTCAGTTCAGTATTGGGTAAAAATCAAAATAAAAACGTGTTATGTTGCATAGTTCTTGATAAGATCTGGCTTTTCATTATGCCCTTTACATAAGTTTTTTATAGGGCAATTTTCACAGTTCGGATTTGGATGATTGAAGCAATATTTGGTTCCCACATATATTAATCCATCATCAAAGTCTGCTACGGAGAACCTCTGCTTTCCCTCTATGATGCCTATCTTATAAATGAGTAGATTTGGGATATGCTGAATTTTTATGCTTTTAGGGAATTGACGCGCTATCCTGAGATAATTTTTCACAATATTACCATACTCCCTTAACATTTCACTATTGAAAGAATCCGCGCGAATCTCTTTACCACGTATATTAGTCACCCTAATATAATTCCTTCCACCTTTTCCTTCCCCCTTCTGAATAACATTCCAATTCTCATAATCTTTTAAGGAAGCCAATTCTAGTAAAAAGCCTGTTCTAAAAAGAACTCTTCCAGCATTACTGTCAAAAGGGGTCTCATATGATATATCAGTCCATCCTCGATCATCAACCTTGCTCTTAACAAGTTTAAATATACTAACATACATCTTCGCAAAAAGATGACATGCTTTATCCCCAATAGCGCTTCCCAGCCCATACCGCTCATTATCTTTTAACTGAAGTGCCATCATCTCCGCGGAACTCTGTCCCTCCAAATAATCAACGAACGGCTCTGAGGACTTTACGTTTCTTTTCGCATTATCCTTTTCTAGAAGTGCAAATAGGGAAAGAGGAACCCCCCACCTATGAACAGTATAATCAAGCACCTGCCTAATTGGCACTAAACCCCTAGTTGATTGAGCAAAAAAGAGATTATACTTGCTTGGTTTCGTTTGATTTTCCTTAGCCCAGAGACCGCTCTAGCAACCTTTACATGAAAGTTTTTTCCAAACTACTTTAATACCTCTGCATTACCATTTACTTTACTTGTATATGTAGTATGCTGGGTTCTTTTTCAGATTTGACCCGCAGTAGGGGCATAAGTCAGAATTTTTGATAAGCTCTGCCCTGCAATATGGGCAGTAAACATACTCCGGTGGGAAGAGCTTCCTACAATTCATACAAGCACTGAATCTCACTGGAATAAGTTTCCCGCAGTTACCGCACAAAACATATGGTTTCTTCTTCCTAGTAACTTCGCCAAAACCCATACCCCAATGTAAACCCTCATGAAAACCAGCCAAGCTCAACATCCCCAACACAATAATTAGTTTAAAAATCCTTAATTAGATTATGCCCGTCCTGCCGTTCACTGTGATTATGCAGTAGTCCCTCCTGAACTCGACGCTCCCAACTCTCATACTCAATAATTCGCCGGGTCTCAGCGTAGTCTCAAAGAGAATGTGTAGCATGGCTCTATCACGCGGGTTGTCGGCTGCCCCAACCACCGTCTTAACCTCATTATTTCCCAGGAGGGCTTCAGGCGTCACGTGACTATCCTTCTCCTCGATGTTCAGCTTAATCCAGCTGACCTCAGGAGGCATTGGGGCATCCCTATCGCAGCTCCCAACCTTAGCGTACTGGATCAGCTTCCTTAGGACGAGCTTCTTGTCGCGCTTTGTCAGCTCCCTATACGGCTGCCTGTTGATCCAAGTGACGATGCGCTCAACATCCCGCCTAGAAGCGCTACTTAAGTCAAAGTCTATTATGCGCAGGAGGACTATAAGGTGCCCAGCATACTTACTAATCCTAGCCATTGAAGGTCCGAGGCTGGCCAAATGCTTTAAGAACTGGATGGCAACCTTGCCATTGCCGCCGAAGCCGGCGATGATCCACATGTACCGCTCAAGCCTCTCCTCAAGATCATAGGTCTCACTCTTCACACTAAACTTATTATTTCTAGATTTAAAAGGGGGGAAGGGATTTGAACCCTAGAGGCTGGTGCTCCGGGCGGGATTTGAACCCGCGTCTCCGGCTCGAAAGGCCGGAATACTTGACCGGGCTATACTACCGGAGCGGTTTGAATTATTATTTTAATACGCTTATTTTTAGTTTTCTGCTGTTTAATTATGCTTGCCCCATGAGGAAGCGCATTTGTGCTAATCTGTCCATGACCTCAACTATTGCTCTTTCAATGTCATGTCTTTTGGTTTTATATGTCTCCTCGTCTACTCTACCCTTCTTATATTCCTCATCGAGCTTCTTAAGCTCCTTAAGCAGCTGATCACGCTGTTTCTCTAAATCCTTCGCCATTGAGCTGATTTCCTCATACATTTTTATCACACCGAATCTCTTCTAAGAAGATTTAAAATTTAAAGGTTTGCATAGGATATTTGAGTCTTAGATTAATAAGAATCAGCTCTAAATATGATTGGAGACCTGGATTATGAGCGTGTCCAGAATTCCGGTGAAAATATCTATTGAGGGGTTAGGTGATTCAAGGGGGGTTTTAATACGCTTTCTATCACCAAGAACTGTTGACGCAATAGTTAGGCTTCTTCCAATAGAAGGTAGGGCGGCATTGTGGCAGAGTGAAGTATACTTTGAGGTTCCGCTGAAGCTTGGTTTAGAGAAACCTAAAGAAGTTGCTAAAAGAGGCGACTTAGCCTACTGGCCTCTTGGCAGAGCATTCTGCATATTCCTTAATGACATGCGCCCTCACAGTCCAGTAAACCTAATCGGCCAAGTCGAAGAGAACATAGAAGTGTTCGATGGGATTAGAAGTGGCATGAAAATTAGGGTTGACAGAATAGATTTGAAATGAAACTTGAGCTTAAAGCGCGGGGGGTCTCGCTGATTATTGCAGAAATTTTTGGCTTACTATACATGTGCTAAAATTTTAAGTTTCATAAAATCAATTATCGCAGATAATAGAGGATAAATTTAATGCGGACATTAAAAAATAGGTTATCAGGCGTAATCCGGACATCCAATCTAGTGAAAATCTTATTTATCCTTTCACTTACAGCATCCGTTCTAATATCATACTTATTGAATCCAGAATCCTTTGAGAGAACGTGGAAGGGTAGAGTCTATTACATCTTTTTCCTTTGGCTAACTTCTCTCAAGCTCATACTAAAATGGGGTAAAATTTATGTAAAAATCACTAAGCTGAAATCAACACGCTTTATAATATTTTGTATTGCTTCTCTGCTTCCAATAATATATGCTTTAGCCGCAAATTTTTCTGGACTGAACTCAATAATTGTGGAGTTATCACCTAAGCATTATGGAGATGATTGGTGGGCAAAAACGATGCCTACTACCATAGAATACATTGTTTTCACAGTGCTCTTTTCGCTTATAAACGTAGTAGCATATGGAATTAGGGGTCTCAGAGTTTTTTTACTTCCAATAGCCCTACTTGGAACCGTAGGCTCAATCTTCCTAATAGACAACCTTTATCCGCATGGAGAGTTTACACCTTTCCAGATTTTTGTTCCAACCACAGCCGCTTTTGCAGCGCGTATATTAGATTTAATGGGCTACCAGGTTGAGGTAAAGGGGCAGACCTATAAAACACCAGTTTTAAGGGTTCGGAGTAGCGAGGGGGAAGCATCCTTTGGCATAGCTTGGCCTTGCTCCGGAATAGACAGTCTCATAATATACTCGGCTGTGACAATACTGTTCCTGGAGGACGAGGCAGTCTCGTGGAAGCGGAAAGCAGCCTATTTCTTGATAGGCGCATTAGTCGCTTACTTTATTAATGTTCTGAGAATAGCTGAAATCTTTATTTTAGCGGTTAAATACGGTGTCACATCACTTGAGGTTCAGCGTTTCCATGATTACTATGGGCCATTATATTCTTTAACCTGGATCATATTTTATCAGTTAATAATAATTGGGGTTCAGTCCCTGCAGAAGAAGATTTCTTCAAAAGCTACTACTAAAGATTTATAAATTAAATTCAACACATGTATTTCTGCAGGTGCGTAAATTGCGGCTTAAAACAAGATTATTTCTACTAATTCTACTTACAGCAATTACTCTCACTAATGGCAAAAGTATAATGACTATCGATGCAGTTGACGGAGGGATTCCAACACCTATTGTTGAGAGTGTTGGTGTAGTTGTTAATTGCACAAGTGCCATGCTTAGTATCTATAGTATGGTGTATTCCGGAGATACTTCACTTGTACACTTCCCCCCACAAGCAGACATGAATAGAGCCGAGTTAACCAGCGTGATTAACCTGGGAGTTGGGTTCTCAAGGTTTGGATCAGCGCTCTGGTTTCTCTTCAATAATGACACGGATGCCAATACGGCTACCTCCCTCGCAAATGCCGTAAAGGGATCGATAGAAACAGCGTTCGATACAAGTTTTTCATATGTTTCAACGGGTGTTGTTGAAAACAACTATGTTAATGTAACGTATATCGGGCCTGAGAAAAGCGATTTGCCTGGATACTTAAGTTGGCTTATGGGAAGATGTTTAGCACCCGACATAGGTGGTTTTACGTCGACATTTATTCCGATGAGCGATGAAATAAGTTCTTATATTATAGTTATTGCCTCAAAGGAGAGCGGGGGCTTTGATTGGGTGTACTCCATGGGTGTAGGCTACTCGATAAGCATACCCGTTGGCCCTGGCCCACACAAAATAGATTTTCTAGATCTACTTAATGTACAGTCTCTTGAACCATCAACATACGCATCCTATGAAGGCTGGGTTTCCTCAATAGTTAATCTGGTAATCGTTTCTAACGAAACTGTCTCCTATGTAACTTCCGAGCCTGACAAAGTAAGCACACCAATGCAGAGAGGCTGGTATATTGTCCCACAACCAACTGTGCAGTTAATGGCATACTTCAGCTTCGCGAACGATCCATCCCCCATCGATAAACTATCATTCACCTTTAGCGGTTTGGTTATTCCAGAATTCAGTGCGTTAACTCCGCTATTAATATTAATGCTAGCTGTCTCCATTGCCTTAGTTGCTAGAAAGATTTTCTGTTAGTTATACTTAATTTGCTATTATTTTTTAATTTTGTAAGCGAAAAATTAAGGTGGCACCCTCTATAATAAGCTGGTAGCTGGTTATGCTGGTCTATATATTTTTATGTGTCTGCCGTTTGAAACGTGGGTTATTACCCCTTGCCTATGGAGTTCTTCGAGAAAATCCTTTGCGACACTTAAGCGTATGTTGAAGCGTGAAGCAATTGTATATGGTGTAAGAACCCTCATTTTCTGTATTTCCCTAATAACCTTTTCATCCCTTGGATTTGGCGGGGTTACTCCAGCGATCTTCTTCTCCAATTTTGTAGGTTCCTTAGTCTTAGTCTCTCTTTTTCCCTCCTTTTTCTCGGCTTCCCTCTGCAGAGCCTTCTCAGCTTGCGAGAGAGTTAATCTCTTCTTTCCACCCATAAGCATGCCTTCTAAATATTTGAGAAAAAAGAAAGATTAGACTGAAATTTATAGGTTTCTATTCCTTTAAGCGACCGCGCTTATTTCAGCCTTATGCTTCGCTCTCCACTCTTCGATTGTTACGCCCAAAGCCTTCTCGATAAGCGGCCTATGTATGGAGTTCATTGTACAGAAGGGTATTATTCTTCCATCCGGAGTTGCGTAGTGGATGACGCAACGCTGTACCCTTTCTAAGTCAAAGTTGTATGGATCCATGAAATGCATAGCTGATATCATAAGCATCTTTCTATGCAAGTCTCCTAGAGCCTTGTAGCTTCCAGTCTTTAAAACTGGCCAAATATACTTCCTAAGCATGTCAAACTTTACATGGCGCAATGCACCTATAAGGCGCATCTTCGCCAACGTGCCATGCCCCTTCTCAGCTTCCTCATAAACTTTCCTCATAGACTCAATAAATCTGTCAACGTTTGCATACTCTGTTATTGGCACCATCCGTCCATTCTCCACGAAAACATAGGTCGCCATTCCGCAATGAGGGTGTGCCGTGAATTCAACATAATGTTTGTTTTTTATTGCCCCAACAGCCCTGGAAACTGGTACAACCGTTGGCACTGGATAGAAATCTGAAACCTTTATTTGCTTATCAGTTTGTTCTTCAACGAGTTTCATCCAGTCCGGTATTGTTATGCGCATATTCATGCGCTCCTCTGTTGGTATTCTGCCGCATAATGAGACAGGCTGAAAGTTTACGCATCGAATAACATCGAAGTTTTGCACAGCAAATCTAATGATGTCGCCAACCTGTTGATCATTGACACCCCTAATGAGTGTGCAGACTAATACTACGCTGTCGATCCCAGCTTTTCTGCAGTTTTCAATAACCTTCTTTTTAACGTCGGTTAGATCAACCCCTCTAGTGAACTTATACACATCTGGCGTTACTCCGTCAAACTGGAGATAAATCGTGCTGACACCTGATTTCTCAAGTGATCTACAGAAATCCAGATCGGAGGCCATTCTCAGGCCATTGGTGTTTACTTCAACATGCTTAAAACCTAGATCCTTTGCGGCTCTAATTATCTCCGGAAGGTCCTCCCTGATCGTTGGCTCTCCTCCAGAGAGCTGCAGAGCGTCTGCAGGAACTGGCCTATTATTGCGTAGGTTTACAAGCATCTTCCTTATCTCATCAATTGTAGGCTCATAGACGTAGCCTGTTGTTCCAGCTGTTGCAAAGCATACCGGGCATCGCAAATTACATCTATTTGTCACGTCTATTATTGCAAGTACAGTATGCGACCTATGTTGTGGGCAGATACCGCAGTCATAGGGGCAGCCATTTTTTGTTGTGGTTCTAGGATTCTCAAGTCCACTACCAACGTGATCAAATTTCTTTGCTCTTTCATAGATTTCATAGTCAGACCAGTAAACATCTTTGAAGAAGCCATGCTCTGGGCACTCCTTTTCAATATATACAACATTGTTTTCCTCAAACACTATTGCGTCCAGAACCTTTAAACATTCGGGGCATATGCTTTTGGTTCGCTTTATTTCCTTCATTATTCACCACTAGCATGAGTATATTAATATTGAATGATTAAATAGGTATATAAGAGAATTTTCAAACTTTTCCTAGGGTGAAAGGTGTGGGCGATGAATTGAGTGAAGCAACTAGGGTCACGCTTAGAGATATGGGCTTAACAGATTATGAGATTAGAGCCTACCTATACCTTTTGAGAGCAGGCCTTTCAACGGCAAGCAAAATAAGCGAGGACGCAAATATACCGTACTCAAAAATCTATGAAGTTCTAAACTCCTTAGAGCGGAAAGGTTGGATAAAAAGCCAAGAGGGCAGACCTAGACTATATTATCCGAAATCACCTAGAGAAGCACTTGAGGAAACAAGGCTTCGCATTGAGGATAAAATTAGCTCCTGGCAGAAAGCTGTTCTTCTGGAGCTTCAGCCAATTTATGAGAGGCGCGGTATTAAAGAGAAACCGGACATATGGATATTCCGGAGTTTACCCGATGCAACCGCGAAACTGAAAGAGATGCTCAGTGGCGCTGAAAAAGAGATTTTAGTGGCCATTTCAAGAATAATGTCGCCCCTAATAGACGCTATTCTTCCAGCACTTACGAATATTTATAACCCAAATGTTAAACTTCAAGTAATGCTGTCTCATGACCTTATGCCCTCAGTAAACGTAGCAATGGTTGGTGAAGTCAGATTTAGAGATGAAATGTTTGGAGGCGGAGTAATCATCGATGGACGTGAAGTTATGCTAATACTTGGCGAGTCTACATCATCAATAATGATCTGGTCAAACCACTTGGATTTAGTGAAATTCGCAAAAGATTACTTTACTTACCTTTGGAATAGCGCGGAGGAAAAAAATAAGGAATCCCCTTTGAATTAACTCGATGAGGTCAGAGAATACTCTTTATCGCTCTCCTTATGCTATCAGCACCTAAATAAAATGAATTCTTCTCGTCTTCCTCGAGATTCCACTCAAGTATTTCCTTAACACCATTTACTCCAAGTATAACTGGTACACCTATGCTTACATCCCTCAAATTGTACTCGCCATCAAGAATTGCGGAGCAAATACAAATCTTTCTTTCATTCCTCATTAAAATTTCAATCATATTTACAGTGTTATTAGCCGGGGCATATATGGTTGCTCCCTTCTTTGAGATAACCGTTAAAGCCGAACGTCTAAGCTCCATCATGATCTCATCCTTCTCCGTGTTCGTAAACTTTTTAGATTCGCCTTTCACTTTCACTCTACTGAAGACTGGTACTTGATTCTCCCCATGTTCACCTATTACATAAGCCTCTACATCGAGAATTGGAACGCCAAATTTCTTGCTGAGAATATGCCTAAACCTAGCTGAGTCAAGCATGCCGGCGCTTCCAATAACTCTTGTACGTGGAAAACCAGTATATTTCCACAGTAAGTAGTTCATGACATCAACGGGATTAGTTAACGTTATAACAACTGGTTCCTCGCGAATGCCTCTTATTTTTTTAGCTATATCCCTTATTATTTGCTTGTTCACCTCAAGCAGCTCAAGCCTAGATTTCATTTCCGGTGTTCTAGGCTTGCCTGCTGCTACAACAATGATGCTGGAATCTTCTGCATCACTGTAATCACCGGCATAAATACTTGTATTATTTCTGAAGGCAATAGCATGCTCAATGTCTGCAGCGTTTCCCTCGGATAGATCTCTAAGAACATCTATAAGAACAAGTTCTTCAGCTAACCCTCTATTCGCGATCTCATACGCTATGCAAGAACCTAAGTTCCCAACGCCGATGACGCTGACTTTGCGCTTACTAGACATGAAACTACCTAAGAAAGAATAGCCTTAAATACCTTTATGTGGAAACAACATTACGTATCCTAATCCCCAACCATTTATAAAAGGGATCATGGATGGTGCTCAATTTGAAAAGAATTAAAATAATAAGCGATAAAATCGGTGTAGTTGAAGCCGAGCTTCTTGAGAATAAGAGCCCGAAAACAGTTGCAGCCATCTGGGAGAAACTCCCCTTTGAGGCTAGAGCGAATCGTTGGGGAGACGAAGTATACTTCTCTATACCAGTGGAGATGGGAGAAGAGAATCCTCAAGAAACTGTTGAGATTGGCGATATAGGATATTGGCCTCCGGGAAGAGGTTTTTGCATATTCTTCGGTCCGACTCCGATAAGTCGTGGTGATGAGATTAGGCCAGCGGATCCTGTAAATGTTTTTGGAAAGATTATTGGTGATCCAAAAATATTTAAACGAGTTAAGAGTGGAGATAAAATAAGGGTTGAGAGAGCTTAAGAAACCTCTGACTAAACTTTACCTATTTTAGCGATGGCTCATTGAATCTCTACAACTTCATAGGGTAACAGGTTTGCTAAACCATTAAGATACGCTAAAACTCTTTTGCCCTTCTCAGTTATGAAATATTCCTTCCTCTTGCTCGATTCCTCCTCTCTTAAGAGATCCTGCGATACAAGAAAATCTAGAATCTCTTGGAGTGGTACCCATGACAGATTGGTTTTATACATTATTCTGGTTGGTTTGCTTTCCCCCTTATTTACAGCGCGTAGCACATCTAAGTATACTTCAAGTTTTGATCTCTTTCTTTTAGCCATATTACCCATGTAAACATCTAATTATTTATTAATATATTTAAAATTTATGAATTACATGTACTATTCTTCGGGATAGGA
>JAWCEH010000083.1:0-10892 GCA_038859955.1 Bathyarchaeia archaeon
AGGGAGGGAAAGTTTAGACCATCGCTTTTAAGTAGGAAAGCTTCTCTCTTCTGGATAGCATTTTTTATAGGGCTATTTTGGAATTGGTACTATAGTCCTACTGGTGGTGGCGGACAAGGCTGGGGGTTAAATGTCCTTCTAGGGTGGCCTGATCCAGAACCATATATGCAATACACTTATCTTTCAGGAAAACTACCATATCCCTTCACAAACATGCTGATAGCTTGGGACATCGACGCTTTTGGATTAGGATTGTACTTTCTATTCCCGCTTGAAGTTTTGCTGACAGGAATAATCTTCTACATAATAAGCTATATGATATGGCCAGTTATAATGGTCGTAACTAACATAGCCAGAGCAACGCCTGGAATAGGCGAATGGGGGGCATACGGTCTCGCAGGTTATACACCACCATACCTGCCAGCGGTCATTGCAGATGAGAGCGTTTGGATCGGTATGGGTCTCATGGGGCTCATAGTGGCCAGGAAGGAGATAGTGGCGAGCTTTAAATCTTTCCTGAAAGGGTCTAGAGAGGGGCTCGAAGCTGAACCGATTTCTCATAGGGCAACATGGTTGATTCTAATAATAACCTTTATCGGGCTTTCAGCTTTTCTCTCAGTAAGCGGAGCAAATGTTATCCTAGCAATTTCCACAGTCATATTCTTAGGCTTCGTTAACGTTTCACTTGCGAGAATTAGAGGCGAAGCATGGCCTGGCTACTCGAATGCCTGGGGCGTTCATCAGGGCAGGTACTTAGAAAACTGGATTATAGCTGTGGGGCAGGCGACTGGCAGTCTTCCGGGCTACGGTGTTTCTATGTCCCCTGAGCAGGTTAGAAACCTTTACGTTGTTACAGCGTTTGGGAGCCCCAATTATTGGACTGGCTATTGGTCTCCGATAATCCCATGTCTAGAAACTCTTAAAGTTGCTCAAGAGACTAGAACGAAACCGCGAGACATATTTCTAGCAATTATCCCAACAGTTATAATCGCCATTATTCTAACGTACACATTTTTAAGCGTGAACTTAAGCATGTTTGGAGTGGGTAACTTCGCAAGGGATTGGTGGACTGGCTGGGAATTCGCCTGGATGACAGACACCGCTGCTAGTGGAACCCTTTCACCATACGGTGGAGAACAATGGCCTTGGTTCATAGGATACAATATTTTTGGCGTCATCCTAACTATGGCGATGTTATACGCTCGCACAATATGGCCTTGGTTCCCGCTACATCCATTAGGCTTCCTGCTAGTTTCCGTTAGCTTCTACGGCTTTCTCTATGTTCTTATCGCTTACATCGTTAAACTAGCTGTATTAAAGATAGGAGGAACAGAATTCTATCAGAACAAAGCTTTACCGTTCGCTCTAGGACTACTGGTTGGTGGTTACACAGGCTTCTATCCTATGAGATGCTATACCTTGCTCTTCTTAGGAAGATGACAAATATCTTAATCCCACATTTATTTTTAAGTTTTTAGTGAAAGACATAAGATTTGACTCGAGCTTATGGTTTAGAGAATTTTAACCGCCGCCATCATGCCTTAGAAATACTTTTATAAAAGGGTAGACCTTATCTTTAATGTAATGACTAAAAAAATCACTCATAAAAGAACTAAGATAACCGTTAAGATTGCTCTAATAGCCCTATCTATATTATTTTCCTCTAATTTATTTTCTACTTTCTTTTTTGGGGCAAAATCCGCTGTTGCTGAAACTAGTTTTACAATAAACGATGATCTTATTGAAAGAACTTTAAGCTCGATAAACATGGAAAATATAGTGTTCCATGTGAAATTCTTCTCCTCGCTAAATAGAACCACAGGTTATCCTGATTGTGAAAAAGCAGCTGAATACATTTACGATTACTTTAAAAATAAGCTTGGTTTTCAAACATGGGTTGAAGAGTTCAAAGTAGCTGTGCCAGTAGATCATGGATCTTATGTGACCGTTCTAAAGCCGTTTCATCGCATAATAAAAGCTTATGCTCTTGAACCAAATAATATTCAGACATGTAAAACCCAGGAAGAAGGGATCGAGGGGGTTCTCATATATGTTGAAGACGGAAGATTAGACAGGTTCACTGGAACAGTAAACAATAGTATTGTTTTAATGGACTTTAACAGTGGTGAAAATTGGCTAAACGCCATGAGGCTAGGCGCTAAAGGTGTAATTTTCATCGAGCCAACACAAACGATTAGACCGGAAGCTGATAGGAAGTCAATCGATGTACCAATAAAGTTTCCGAGACTCTACGTGTCAATCAAGGACGGGGAATACTTAAAGAATCTTGTCCGCGAAAATGGAAATGTTATCGTTAGAATTAATGTCAACATGACTTGGGAAGAAGTATCCGCTAAAAATATAGTAGCTGTTGTTGAGGGAACCGATCCAAATGAAAAGGATGCCATAGTTGTTACGGCTTACTATGATGCAGCGAGCATTGTTCCAGCTATAGCTCCTGGAGCCGATGAATCTAACGGAATAGCTGCACTACTAGAATTTGGAAGAACCCTGAAAGAGTTCCCCCCAAGAAGGCCGACCTGGCTCATAGCATTTTCTGGGCATACTCAAGCTATGGCTGGGGTAAGGGATTTTATCTGGCATAATCAGACGTTGATTGGCTATGAACCTGATGGAAAACCCAAATACTTCATTTGGCATTACAGTCATGTCGGGAGGTCGGACAATGAAACTATAGCGCCCCATAGTCTTAAAATGGCTTTTAGCTTAGATTTCTCAACAGATTCTGATGCTTTGGCGGTCATTGCTGGTGGAACATTCTACGGCATTAGTGGACCATGGCCAGACTGGCATGATTATAAGGGCACTCTAGCACGCTTGCTCCTACTAGGAGGACGTTATGGAAGATTTTCCATAATTCGTGGTTTTTTGGGAGAAGGAACGTTTGAGGGAATGTATTATATTGGAAGCGAGGAACTGCGCAGCAAATTAGGCTTAAAGCACCATAATCTCCAATATAGAGTTTTTGGAATAGTTTATGACCGGCAATTTTTACCCTTCCCAGTTAACACCGAAGCTTCTGTCTTCGCACAAACTGGTACATGGGGCATTAGCTTTTACACCGCCATGGCGCCTAGACTATACTATAATACGCCGATCAATACATTTGACAAAGTTAATTTCAGGAATCTAGCTCCTCAAGTAGAGTTGGCATTTATCCTATTGAGAGCGGCAACGAACGATCTAGAATATTTTGATTTTAGTAAGGCAAGGATTGGTGGAGGACAGAAGCTTATAGACTTCTTTACTCACAAACATAAAGATGAATCCGGTATAGGTTTTGCTGTAGTAAAGGGCAATATTTTGAGATGGGATGTAAAAGAAAACTGGTATGTGAGCGATTGGGCAAATATTTCTGGAAAAGACGGGCAAATTCTTCTTCACGTAAGTGCGATTAGCCCGCAAGACTTATATGGTCACTCCTGGGTTCAATTTGCTGAAGCGGATGGGTCATTTACATTAAAAGGTTTAGCTCCAAGCCATCCATGGGCCGCTAGGCAATATCAGTATAGAGTGCTTCCTTTTCTAATAAATAGGACTACCGGAGATATCGAGTATGCGCCAGACTTTGGAATATATGGGACAAGATTATGGCCTTTTGGATGCACATTCTTTACTCTTGAGGATGAATTAATAGATGGAAGCGGTACTAGAAGAGTTAATTTAGTGATGTTTAGGGCTGCGACAATAGCCCTTCATGACCTAATGGATCCTAGATCTCTCCTCAGTCCTTTTGTCTCTAGAAGCTTTAGGATCGTTATACATGAAACAGACGTAGAACCGATATCTTATAGTTACTTGATTTCCGAGATACCATCTTATGAAAACCCAGGCGGCTCAACATTTATCGGAGACCCTACTTCAAGCCATGATGCTGTGATCTTTATTCCAGGAAATACGAGGGTGAAAGTGATATTCTTTGGAAGTGAGGATGCTCCGCTTGGAATTCTAACTAACATGGAAAAGGGTATAAGCGTGGAGACTGGACGATACCTGGATCTTTCACTAACAGCCCTACACTTCGCAAAAGATCTGCTCTTTATTACAGAAGAGCGTATAGTTAATCTCCGTAAAGAACGCGTCTTAATAGGTCTAAAAACTGCGGCGGAAGAGAGCTGCGAAAAAGCCAAGAGCCTCCTTCTTGAAGCCGAATATGCTCTTATGAATAACAAGTATCCAGAATACTATGCTAAAATTCTTATGGCATGGTATTATGCGAGAAATGCCTACGTGGAGACCAAGAAGAGCATCGTTGACTCAACGGTCACCGTTATCTTCTTTTTTGTCCTAACAATTCCTGCCTCCCTCTCACTAGAAAGATTAATCTTCCATAAAGAGGGAAGAAGCAGAATTATATTATTGGTGTTGATTTTCGCTATGTTCACATTTATACTTTACATGTTACATCCAGGTTTCCGCCTAGCTTCTAATTCTGGTATGGTAGCTTTAGGTTTCACAACTTTAGTGCTCATAGTTCCAGTCCCAATAATAATGTTTAAAGATACTTTCGATATCCTGAAAGAAATTAGAGAAAAGATTATCGGCGCTCATTTTATAGACGTCGCTAGAATCGGAATAGTCTTTAAAACTTTTTCTATAGGAATTGAGAATCTAAGAAAAAATGCCTTTCGCAGTTCCTTAACCTTTTTCAGTATTATTTTGGTCACCTTAAGTCTGACTGCCTTCACATCAGTCTCCCCCATATGGGTTATGATTAAATCACCGCCACCAATGCAAACAGCAAAGCAATGGGAGCCACGCTACGATGGAATATTAATCACGCGGACAGAGATAAATGCTCCAATTAATCCTAACCTTGCAAACCTTTTAAAGGCTTTGTACGGAGAAAAAATAGTGGTGGCGCCCAGGGCTTTTCTCCCATCAAGAAACACTTACTTATATAATGCTTCAACAGGGGCATTTAGAGTTTCTGGAATTTTAGGCTTTAGTCCTGAGGAGACTGAAGTTTTAAGACTTCAAGAAGCCGTTCTTCCAGGCGCGCTTATACCATGGTTTGTTGGAGACAACTTGAGATCGTGTTATGTAAGCAAGGATGTGGCCCAATTCTTGAAAATTAAACCCGGGGATAAAGTCTTCCTCTATGGTATTGAGCTAAAGGTTTTAGGCATAATCGACCAAGGTATTTTAGAGAGCATATATGATATTGATGGACAACAAATTACTCCATTAGACCCGGACAAATATATTCCCCCCATACCTAGAGTCTTTTGGGGCCTTATTTTTATTCCTTATGATCTATCCATATCTATTGGAGCAATTACGACTTCTATAGCCATTAAATTCCAGAATAAAACCATGATTAATGAAGTAGCACAGGATCTATCTAACTATCTCTCGTATTACGTTCATTATGTTTACGTGAGCCAGGATGGAAAAAGCTACTTATATACGCCGAGAGTTCTCTTTAATGTAGCCGGATGGGAGTTCGCTTCAATACCGTTTATCTTAACGGCTTTACTTCTAACTAACATCATGCTTGGAGCCTTCCATGAAAGAGCCAAACACATACTCATCTACAGCACCCTTGGAGCAGCTCCTTCACATGTCGCCTTCATTTTCCTCTCTGAAAGCATTATTTACTCGCTCTTAGGGGCGACAATCGGCTATCTTGCAGGCTTAACAATAGGCACTTTAGTTGGAGGCCTTGTTCCGGGCATATCGGCCAATTACACCTCGATACAAATAATTTTAGCAGTTGCCTTATGTATAGCCGCCGTGATATCCGGATCAATTTACCCGCTATTCAGAGCATCAAGGGCAGTCACTCCATCGTTCGAAAGGGCATGGAAGATACCTACTAAACCTAAGGGTCTAGAATGGGAGATCTCGCTCCCATACTCCTTCGAAGAGCCTGAAGCTAAAGGGGTGATCGCCTATATTAGGGAATTCGCTAAGTCCTATAGTAGTGAAGCGACATCATTTATCGTCTCAGAGATGAAATTAAGTGAAGAGATGGAGATGGAAAGAAAAATATTTAAATTAGATTTAATGGTAAGGTTGAGACCTTATGAGCGAGGGGTTGTGGAACAAGTAGTCATAATAGCTAGACCTCTTGAAGAAAACAAATATTGCTTTAATATCCATGCGAAACTTCTAGCTGGGCCTAGACAAATCTGGCTTAGAGGGCATAGGGGAGTTATCGACACGTTTCGTAAGCAGATATTGCTTTGGCGCGCCCTAAGCTCTGAAGAAAGGAGAAAGTATATGGATATCAGGTGGGATTAACTTTGAGGAAACCCGACTTAATTGATGAGAAAGAAGGCATATCGGCACTCAATTTTAGGGTTATCTTAGCAATAATATTCGCGTCAGTGGTTATGATGCCTGTTGCTGTTTGGATGAATTTAATAGGCGGGGTAGCGGCGGGTATAGGATTTACTACAATATTATTATTCTCATATATAGCAAGAAGTTATGGGCAGCCGTTAACAAAGCAGGAAATCCAGTTAATGAACGGCGCAATCAGCATAGCCGCGTATACTGTTTTCTTCATGACTTTCGTTCAAAATACCTATCTTGCTAATAGCCCGGAAGCGCGAGCCTTCGGCATTACTGAGTATATCCCTGCTTGGCTAGTCCCAAATAACCCATATATTAGGCAACAATTTATTAGAACTTTTCTTACGCCAGAGTGGTTTTTACCGATATCTTTGGCATTACTCACTAACGTAGTTTTATACAATATTATACATTTATCTTTAGGATATTTAGTCTATCAGTTGTATGTTGTGGAGGAGAAACTTCCTTTCCCTTTTGCTAGGGCTGAAGCAGAAATGGCAGTAACAATAGGAGAAAGAGAGCCGGCTAAAGTTAGAGTTATGCTTTTAGGTTTTCTCGTAAGTTTCTTTTACTCGCTTATCGCTTACGGGTTACCATTAATTGGCAGTTCGCTCGGTTTCTCTTGGTCAATAATACCCATACCATTTGTAGATTTAACCTATAGAACCGAAGTCTTACTTCCAGGTGCGCTCATAGGTTTCGCAACCGACATGTTTTCCTTGTTTTCAGGCTTCATAATACCTTTTATATCCATCATTTGGATGCTGATAGGCTCCACCACAGTATGGATTGCAGGCAATGTAATCGCCATAAAATATTTTCGCGAAACCCTATTTCCAAAATGGAGACCAGGTCTCTCATTAAGTCTCAGTTGGCAGCTGTCCTTCCTTCACATATGGGCTAGCGCAATAATAGGGGCCTCTTTGGCTGTAGCGCTAATTCAAATAGTGTCTCTCAGAAGGTCAATAGTAAACGCACTTAAATCTCTCTCAAAGCTTGATAAACTGGCTAGAAAGGGAGGAATCATGCCTCTTTGGGCAATTCTAACCATGTATTTTGGAGGAACAATAGTGTGGCTTATGATCCTCTTATGGCTTCTTCCAGGCTTCCCGATAGCTCCACTCATATTTCTAGTAATCGTATGGCCATTTTTCATAACGCTAATAAACGCTAGAGCCATAGGCGAGGTGGGCTACAGCATTTCAGGCATACCTTTAAAAGAGATGCTTTACACAATATCGTTGCAGTCATACGGGGTGCCAGTCTACAGCGACTTAGGAGTAGGAGTATGGTTCGCTCCGCTACCTGTAGGAGGGCTATATCCCTCCGGAGAAACATGGGCTTTTCAATTTTATGCGGCGCGTTATGTTGGCCTAAGGATAGGAGATGTGGTGAAAACGATATTGCTAATTTCCGTTCCATTCTCTTTTTTGATGAGCTTCATTTATGTCTCAACAATATGGTCTTTCGGACCTATACCTTCACATGTTTATCCTTATGCTCAGATCACATGGCCGCTAAACGTGATCACCTCGTGTCTTTGGATAACGCGCTCAGGCAGTGTCTTTAGATCTATTCTTATTGATTCTAGCGCGCCACCCATAGTTGAAGGAGCGTTTATAGCGTGCATAATATTGCATTTGATCACTAAAATTCTAAGAATACCCTTTTCATTAGTTAGCTTTGTTACTGGCATGAGCATGATTCCTCCATACACTATGGCTATAACAACTGGTTGGATAATATACTCAATGCTATGCAGAAAATATGGAAAGAAGTTAATCGATCAATATAAATGGGCATTTTACACCGGAATCTTCATTGGATATGGTGTAATTAACGCTATAAGCATTAGCGTCACAATAGTAATTAAATCGATCTGGATCGCACCATACTGAGGTTATGGTGAAACCTTGAAATATTATTATATTGTCCAGCTTCCCTTAGGGTTCAGACTAATGCTTTTCTAAATAATAATGGTAACCGAGCCGCTCGCATAATTATCCCAATTCAAATTGAAACACCTTTTACTATCCTAAGTTCGGGCTCATCCATGTCAGCCGTCATAAACGCGTATTCAAACTTTTCATCCGTAGTCGATGCTCCAGGTCTTCCTTTTGCATCTAACGCCACTACAGCGATATGTTTAGCGGATTTATCTCTGTTAAGAATAAATCTCATAGTTGAATCCGCAGCTTCCTGCGCAGTTAACCCCCTGTACATATATTCAACGACAACTCTCGCGGTGCAGAACCGCATAATATTTTCGCCCAGACCAGTTGCACTGACGCCACCAGCTAAATTGTCCGCGTAGATTCCCGCACCTATAATCGGCGAGTCTCCAACCCTTCCAGGCATTTTAAACGCTAAGCCGCTTGTTGAGCATCCAGCGGCAATATTTCCATGTTTATCAATTGCAACTACACCGACCGTGTCATGGGTTTTCATCTCATGAAAATATTTAGCCCAAAAATCCAAGGTGCCCCTCTCCGATCTTAAGCGCATAACGCGCTCTATATACTCTCTCCACGCTTTCTCAGATTCAGGCTGCAGTGGTATGCGGCTCTCTAAACCTAGGATCCGCGCAAACATGCAAGCTCCCTCGCCTACCAGCATAACATGGGGAGTTAGCTCCATAACCTTTCTCGCCAAAGATATTGGATTCTTAACATTCTTTACAGCAGCAACAGCTCCAGCTCTTAAAGTCAACCCATCCATAATTGAAGCATCCAATTCCACCTCGCCTAACATATTTGGGTAACCTCCTAAACCCACGCTTCTATTCGACAAATCGTTTTCTATTGTTTTCACCGCTTCTTCAACAGCGTCAAGAGCAGAACCACCCGCTTTAAGAATGCGCATACCAGCCTCAGCAGCCTTTATACCGAAGCTCCAAGTTGCGATTATTGCAGGTTTAACCAGCTTCATAAAGTGAAAACTCTGACACATCCTCTTATAAGGTTTGTGGCCCTCAAAACAATATCTTTTTATGTGGGAAGGCAGAGCCAATAAAACAGTTCACCCCCTTTTCGAAAAACCGAGCGTTTTTCTCAAATTTTAAGCAGGGTAAAAGAGATTGTGAAGCTTAGTCAAAAATATCAGGGAAGTTGTCGGTGAGGATATGCCGATAGCGGTAAGCTTAGATCTGCATGGAAATATTTCAAGGGAGTTAGCTGAGAAAACTGATGTTATAACAGGTTTCCGGACAGCTCCGCACACAGACTCAACGCAGACTAAAATTAGAGCTTTAATGCACCTCATCGAATGCGTTAAGAAGGGATTAAAGCCCCGAAACGTGATAATTAAGGTGCCCATAGTTCTGCTGGACGAATTCGCCGTAACCCATATATTACGAGTTTTAAACAACCTTGAAGCCATTTCCCAGCACCAGCATCTGAGCCGAACATTCATTTAAACCGTTTCATGGAATATGGGCGCGATAAACACTGTCTAACCGCTATTAACAACCTTAACTATATCATTTAATAGGGGAGCTCTCCCAAGGAAGGTTTTTAAGGTTTCATAAGGATACCCTATATTAACGAGGGATATTTAATGCCGCTTTTAACGATGCTAGGCCTATCCCGCTGGCTTCAAAGACTTTTGTGTCCAGGCGCTCTGCTCTGGCTTGGCTTGTCACTAGAAGCACCTCATCGTATCCGTGCGCCAGCGCCTCCAGCAGCTGGCCTAATCCGCGTAGGATATCATCGTTATAGCTCTTCAGCTCAACCACTCTCCTTTGAAGGCGGTTTTCCTCCTCAGACCCTTTAGGCTCCCTACCTAGAAACCTCCTCCCTAACCTCATCCCATTCACAAAGAATCTTACAGATTCCTCATATTTTAGTGGTAGTCATAATTATCTCTAAGTGACTTATATAGCTAAAATTATTATCTAATTTCAGATCAGTATCTTCGATATCAAAGTCTATCCTTCCTAAGGAGCTGAGCTTCTTTAATCCATTTTCTGCTCTTTCACGTGTCTTTCCTTTAGCCTTTTTTCAACCTAATATTATCAACCATAAAATCCCACAAATATTCATCATAAAGACACAATATGATGTAAAAGTTCTTTTAACGATGGGTAACAGAACGTTTTATATTTTATTGGCTTTGTGAGGTTCGAACTTCTCATGATTGGAAATCATATGGAAATGCCTTAGTTTTTAATTCCGTAATCTTTATTCCTTTTCAAGACCTTCCCAGATAAAGGTAGAAGGCTGCCAAGCATGAAACTTAAGGCGTGTCCAGGAACATGGACTATTTTCCCATTCTGCATAAATGGTTGATAGAGAAAACTAATCATAGTGAGGGGGAAGAGCGTGAAAAACACTAATAAAAATGCCAATAGTGATGTTAAGGGTCCCTTCTTCATTGTTGTTGAGGTTAGGCTTACAGAGCTTGATATCAAATAGATAGAGTAGCCAAAAAGACAGTATGCCGATACTGAGAAGCCGCAAATAGTGAGGCTCCATTGAATGACGACGATTGTATAAATAGATATAAGAATGGGGGCCACGATTAGAATGACAAAATACATGAGTAGAAAGCGCTTTCTGCTACCTTCAAGTAGT
>JAWCEH010000084.1:0-10824 GCA_038859955.1 Bathyarchaeia archaeon
GTATGCCACCTGCTTATTTCTGGCCCAAAACATGAGCCTCTCGGCAGATTTACTGTTATGGGATGAGCATAATTAGTGATATCAACGTGAAGACGAGCCTCAGTATTCTCATAGTTAATGTTTATCCCAATTAAATCGCTAATATTATTGACTGATGCACAATTATCCTTAATGAAGCCCGGCGCCCATATCCACACAGTAACCTTTCCGTCTCTTCTCACAGCCTCTTTAATTTTCTCTGCTTCATTGCTTGTCATGTGAATGTTGTTGGGAAATATGTACACTTTGTATCTCTTCAGGTTTTCCTCATGGTCAATGAAGTCGCTTTGCAGATATGCGTCAAATGGCGCTCCTATATACGCTAGCTCCCACTGTCTCCAAACCGATCGAAGCGACATCATCAAATTTTGGCAAGGCCTCTCATATAGCAAGCTTTTTTCATCTAAAATAACAGCGATTTCATGATTTGATGAGTGATCGAGGTCTAAAAGCTTTTCTTCGATTTCTTGGATTTTGGCTAACGCCTGAATAATTTCCTCATGATGATACCAGCCTTGGCCGAAGAGATCAGTCCACCACATGCCGACACCTATGCTATGTGTATAACTATAATTGCGTTTCATGATCTCTATAGTTTCGTCAAGAGATCTAGGTTTCAGATCCTCCTTATGATGCCACTTCATCTGCGGATCTGTAAGGAAAGTTTTTGGATCCACTTCATTGAAGAAGAGTTTCCCATGAAGCGATACGGTTTCAGGTATGGATTGCGAGAAACATACGCCTTCAGTGCCCCGGTTATCGTATTCGCACGGGGCCGCAATAAAATCTACATACGGTGAATGTAATATTTTGGAGAGAGCTAAGTGGCCCGCATTTTGCATATAAAATCCTCGAAAGAGACCAGTCCAGACATACCCATAAAAAACACCAATAATTTTTTTCATACCGACCTCTTCTTTGGCAGTGCGGCAAAGGCTTAAAAGAGTATCTGTATGGGCATCTTGAAAGCACAATTCATAATCAATTACTTTTATATGTTTAGATGGGTCACGAATAAGAAAGTTCCCTAGGGAAACTCTCTCTATTCGTGAAGGGATTTTTGCCGTGGAAAAATCAACATTTGGGTCCTGCCACGCTTTTCGCAGGGTCTCTACATCCCCCTGATATTTCTTATATAGCCATTCTCTAAAAGCCCTAATCATTGGTTCTGAGTAATCAGGCCATGGCGTCGGACAATGTCCTGCATCAAAACCTGGACTACAAACATAACGAAGTTTATGAACTTCTTTTTCGAAATTAGCTGAGTCCCATGCAAACCATTCTGAGAAATGCCCATCACATATATGATAGCCAATTATATTGTCCGCGTAATTCGACTTCTCCACATGCTCGATAAATTTTAAAAGGGCGACGTTGGCCTCCTCACGCCAAATTAGTGAGGCGCTTGAATGGCCAGAGCCGTACTCGCCATTAGAAAGTTTAATGAGCTCCTCCGGGTGAGTTTTACACCACCAGTCGTTATTTGAGCCTGGAAAAGTAACTCGCGGAAGCATAAGGATCTCTGGGTCAGCTGAAAGAAACTCTTCGATCTGCTCATCTGTCCTAGTATAATCGAATTTTTCCGGGCCGATCCAACCAATCGGTATCGAGTATGTCACTATTCGTATTCCGGCTCTTCTAAAATCTGGCCAATATTTTGGTGTAGTATAAGCTAAGATTGCAGGCACTGTTCCACCATTTATGGAGATGAGAATGGAACCTTTATGTTCAATGGTCTTAAACATGGATAACTCTCCTTTTTACCTTAAAATATCACCCCTCCACAAATAAATTATGTTTACTAAAATAATTAGACCATTATCAATGTTTATCCCAGATGTGATCCGACATACAACAAAAGATTTTTATGGTTTATTTAATAGGAATTAATTGAAGGGTTGATGGCCCTGCTATGAGAGGAAAAATCCTTTATTATATTATTCGACGCGTAATCATTTATTTAATAACCTTGTTCCTGTCATTTACAGTAGTGTTTTTCTTTTTGCGTATGATACCGGGGGATCCAGTAACACGTTTTGTCAGAATGATTGAGCAGAGATACTCATTTTCACCAATGTCAATGGAGGCTATAAATGCTTGGAAGGCTAGTTTTGGTCTTGAAGGCGACATTTTCACGCAGTATAGGCGCTATCTAGAGAGAGTTTTCCTAAATTTTGATTTAGGACCATCATTCGTGGCATTCCCCACCCCAGTTCAAGATATCATAGCTTTTAGATTACCATGGACAATATTCCTTTTAGGGCTAGCGACAGTAATCTCTTGGGTTATTGGCACCATAGCGGGCGCATTTGCGGGTTGGAAACGGGGCACTAAGATTGACTCTATACTCTTCTCGATAGCGCTCGCCATGTCTCAAATACCATATTATATAGCTGCTGTGCTCTTGGTTTTATTGCTATCCTATGTGTTTCGTATTTTCCCGCCTAGGTTCGCGCTATCACTTCAAGTAAATATATTTGCTCTGGATTTTATAGTGAATCTTCTCTACAACTCCTTTCTTCCCGTTTTATCGCTAGTGTTAATTTCATCTTTTGGCTGGCTTCTCTCTGCTAGGTTCATTACAATATCAATAGTAGGTGAAGATTACCTCATGTTTGCCCAAGCGAAGGGGTTAAAGAAGATAAGGCTATTAAATAGATATGTTCTGAGGAATGCCTTATTACCCCAGGCAACAGGATTAGCTATGTCGCTTGGCTTTATAGTTAACGGATCCTATCTCGTAGAATGGATTTTTCAGTATCCTGGGATAGGTGGTCTACTACAATTTGCCATTAATATCCTTGACTATAACACTATTCAGGGGATCGTGCTGATGTCGATTTTCACGGTTCTCACAGCTAACCTAATAATGGATCTAATGTATCCATTGATCGATCCAAGAATAAGAGTCGGTGAGTGAAATGGCAGCACCGGTATCCGAGTTTAAAAAGAAGGCGCTAAATATTTTAAACTTTTTTAAGAGATCAATAATTTTTGATATAGGCTTTAGCATAATCGCCTTGTTTATAATATTATCTTTGGCTGAACCTGTAATAAACGGTTACATCCTTAAAGGTCAAGGTGTCCTTAAATCCGGAACCTTTGAAAAATATTTGCCCCCTTCCCCTGAACATCCTTTAGGAACAGATCATTATGGGAGGGATGTGCTTGCTTTACTACTTGCAAGCCTGAAGAACTCCCTGCTTGTAGGGGCAATCTCCGGGGGACTAGCTACCTTAATTGGAGTTGTTATCGCTATGACGGCTGGCTACTTTAGCGGCAAGGTCGACGAAGTGCTTAATGGCGTAACAAACACTGTACTCGTTATACCGAGCTTACCAATCTTAATAGCTCTTGCAGCTTATACAAGGTTAAATTTAATTTTAATGTGCATTGTCTTATCGATATTTAGTTGGCCAGCAAGCGCCCGCGTAGTAAGGGCGCAAATACTAAGTTTGAAAGAGAGACCTTACATTGACCTAGCTAAAGTGACGGGGTTCAATAGTTTTGAAATAATGTTTAAGGAAATTCTCCCAAATATCGCCCCATTTATAGGTATGGGTCTCACCAACGCAATAATAGGGGCGATATTTGCTGAGACAGGAATAAGATTGCTGGGACTAGGCCCAGGAGAAATTCCATCGCTTGGTCTCATGATAAATTGGGCGCTCGCATTTGGCGCGCTTTCCTTGGGGCATTACCACATATTATTGTCTCCAGTGATAACATTAATTCTTTTATTTACTTCCTTAAGTCTCATTAATATAGGGATGGAAGAAATTTTTAACCCGAGACTTAAGAAGATAACGGGAATTTAAAGCGCTCATGTGATCGATCTGAACGTATATTTATAGCGTGAAATAATTCGAGAGTTTAAAGACCTTAGTTGAAAGATTCTCAAAATTATTCGATTTCATGGGAGTAGGCTAGTGGGATTCTGAAGCAGATTAAAAGACCAAAAAATAAAAGTCAATTGAAACGAGGACGTAAGTCTTAAATATAATATTTCCTTAAAATTTGTTTGGAGGGAATTTATAATGAATTTGGCAAAGGATATTCTTCTGAATTTCACGTTAGTCGCTCTTCTATTGGCTAGCAGTACAATAATGTTATTGCCGAGAAACGCTAGTGCGCAGGTAACGTTACCCGTTCCCAGAGAACAGACGCTTATCACTGAGATAATGTCGCCACAATATTTCACGGTGTTTGATTCCGCTAATCCGTATATTCCCCAGGGGACTCAATGGGGATCCGGCTGGCATCAGATGGTGCAAGAGTATGACTGGTACATTAACTACGCTACCGGAGAGATAATATATTGGAGAACAACCGGGTGGGAGTACGAGAAGGATTATACAAAGCTAATTTACCATATCAGAAAAGGAGTGACGTGGAATGATGGGCATCCCTTCACAGCTAGAGACCACGTCTTCACTATAAATATGGTAATGGCCAATCCGGAGTTCGGAGGTTCAGCATACCTCAGGGAATGGGTTGATAAGGTAGAGCTCGTTGACGACTATACCTTAGTAATATACCTGAAGAAACCTAATCCAAGATTCCACCACGTTTTTAGGATGTGGAGCTATCTACCCTATATATGTGCGGAGCATGTATGGAAGAATGTTGATCCGAAAACATTTAAGAATTGGCCACCAGTAGACACCGGACCGTACAAACTTTACGCCGTTTATCCAGAACTAGGTATGTGGATATGGGAGCGAAGAGAAGATTATTGGGGCAAAACTCTAGGAATATTTCCTAAGCCTAAATACGTGGTCTGGCGCGGGATTCCTCCATTAGATATAGATATTGAAGACTTTGTGAGAGGCGATGTAGACGTAGTTCTCCCCCACACCTTTACTTGGGAGGCTGTTAAAACGGCTATGGCAAGGATGCCGGGCCAAGTTGTTATAGCGCCCTATCCGGATCCATGCCCATATGGGATCAACTCATTTAATGTTGCTAAATATCCGTTCAGCCTACGCGAGTTCAGATGGGCTGTAACATTACTTGTAGATAGAGAGAAGTTAGCTCGAATGTATGCATTATCTAATGGTACGCCGACAACGGACTGGCTTTTACCAATGCCATATTCATGGGGCGTCTTTGAGAAATATAAACCATTGGCTCAAAGAGCGTTGCAAAGAATAAAAACTGAATATGGCATTGACTTACTTGAATATAATCCTGCAAAAGCAAAAGAGCTGCTTGATAAGGCTGGATTTAAAGATGTGGATGGGGATGGGTGGAGAGAATTACCTAATGGAACAGACTTTACAGTGGAGCTTCTTCTGGGTGAAGATGCAGCGCACTACATAGGCTACGACTTGCTCGATGAGCTTAGAGCAATCGGCATAGATGCTACGACGAGGATAGGTGGAGCATTAACAGGCGAGTTATCCTCACGTGGACAATACGACATAAGAATATGCACACACTGCACACCGGGCTGGATAATGGGTGATCCGGTTCCAAGCATAGATGTATTTCACAGCAAGTGGTATGCGCCAATCGGTAACGTAAGTGGCACGCCTGGGATTCAAGGCGCGAATCCAAGATATGTAAATCCGGAGTTGGATCCCATAATAGATGAGCTCTGGACAATTTCTCTTGACGATCCAAGAGTTCCATCACTGCTTGAAGAAGCCTTCTATATTATTCAGAGAGACTGTATAACCGTTCCAGCGGTTGAAAAAACATTCGTGCAGACATTCAGCACAAAATACTGGAAAGGGTGGCCATCACAGGAAAACATGTATATGGTGCCCTTCAATTGGTGGCCTACATTCTTCTTCCTGCTCGCAAGGATTGAGCCAGCGGTCGAGGCTCCAGGGGTTACAACCATTACTGTAACCAGGACAGTGACTGTGGCCGCTGAAACCGTCACAGTCTCCGTTCCAACTCTAGATGTTGCTAGTGTTGCTGGGGCTGGAGTGGGCGCGCTTATAGTCGGTGTGGCAGTAGGATGGATAGTGGGCTCAAGAAGAAGAAAAGCATAAATACTAAATCCCTCACCTTTTTTATTCGAAATTTATTTTCTTCTAAACCTACCCGGATATTTTGCATCTCATTTATACTGATTATCTTCATTAAATAGAGGTGGCTTTTGTTATACTGTACCTTTACTACAACGTATTACCTACAACATGATGATAGAAAAACGTTAATTGGGGTTCAAGGCTACTTTCTATATGTCGTGGTGATATTTACTTTGATGATTAAGGCGGGTAATCTTCTGCTAAAAATTGTTTTTTCCGCTTTTGCATTTACGCTTCTACTATTCATGATCGCCAGTATACCGCTCGGCTTCTGGCTTCTCTTTTTTGGAGAGCTATCTGAGACCTACACATTTAAATCGAACTTTTTAATTGAGATTTTAAATTTACGCTTTGAGATTAATGTGGGTCTTCTTTTCACCATACTTTCCTTGATATACCTTTTATGTTTCCTCGTCTCCTTCAGAAGAAGTCTCGTCTCTAAGGGCTTTAGAGGAGTTTTTAGAGAGGATGTAGGCATTCGGTTGATTAAAGATCCACTGTTCACTACATCTCTCCTATCATGTTTAGCGTATCTCGCATCAAAGATTATTCATTTAATTGAGGAGGCTTACGGCATACCGGTTGGCCAAGCCCCTGTCTCCGCAGATCCCTTAGTAGCATTACTGCAACTTTCAGTTTCACCCCTAGTAGAGGAGGCTGTTTTCCGCATACTGCCAATAGGTGTTTTCTCGGCAGCATACATTACCTCAATTAAACTGGGCGAACCTAATACCTCATGGAAGGAAAAAATGAAACTATTATTTTCAGTTTTTATTAGCCCTGAGAGCGGGAAGCGCGTTGCCCATTTAAAGACCATCGCGGGATATGGCTTCTTAAGGGGGATAAATTCCAGCGAATGGTTGATGGTTATCTTAACCTCGACTCTTTTCAGCCTCTCACATTATACTCCTCTGACAACATGGGGCTCTGGGAAATTTTTCTCAGCTTTCATACAGGGGTTGATTATGGGGTTAGCATATTTAGCCTATGGTTTTCAGGCACCAATCATAATACACTGGTTCCTTAACTATTATTTATATACGTTCAACCTCTCAAGCTGCGTATATCCACACCTCGCAACTCTAAACGAATTGAACATTTATATCATAACCATGCTCGGGACGTTCAGCATGATAACGATTATTTTATTGGGAATCAGGAGCATTGAGAAAAATCATTTCCTGCATACAAAAATACTTTTCCAATTTTGTAGGGCAATAACGAGTAAAGTAAAGGCCAAATATAAAGGGGCGGGTGTTTTTAGACGTACAATCTTTAAATCCCTTAGAAGTTTCAATTTCGCCACCCTACTCTTGATCTTATTCTTTCTTGCCGTCAGATTATTAATAGTGAATTTTCCAGGACCTGAGCCTGGAGAGAGATACTATGAAACGGGCTTTGTTTTCGATGAAGTATACTATGTTAAGGCTGCAAGATCGCTTCTTGAGGGTGAATCAACTAACCATGAGCATCCGCCTCTAGTTAAAGTATTGATCATGTTTGGCATCACAATTTTTGGAGATAATTCGCTTGGTTGGCGGTTCTTCTCGATCCTATTTAGCTCGATATCTATAGGTTTACTGTATTTGCTCATGTTAAGTCTCACCAGGAACCAGTTTGCGTCGTTTTCAGCAGCATTGCTGTTTTCACTTGATATAATGGCTTTTAATATTGGGCAGATAGGCATACTTGATGGTGTCGCATTAACATTTATTCTCGCTGCAAGCATCATGCTGGTTAAAGAGAAATACGATTCTAGCGGTTTACTGTTCGGTTTAGCTTTGTTATGCAAACTAAGCTCCGTCTTTAGTCTCGGCATAATTCCCTTTCTGCTGGCCAAAGAGATTTTTAGGGACGGAAAGCTTGGGATGAAAACCATTTTTAAATGGTTTACCTTATCAATAAGAATAATTCTTATGGCTCTAGTAATCCTCCTAGTTGGCTTGTGGGTTTATGATATTGCCTATGGAGTTTTTAGTGGCAACCCACTTAATCACTTAAACTATATGCTCATCTATCATAGCGTTCTTCAATATGATGACCCGGAGAAAGTTATTCTTCCATTGAAATGGATTAATCCACTAGACCCGTTTCCTCCAATCCCATACTATGTTGCTAAAGTAACGGAGATCGTTAATGGAAGTTTACGGGAATGTTATCCCATAGCCTACTATGGGGTATATACACCTCTATGGTGGAGCATATGGCTGATTATGCCAGTAAGCCTCATAGAAACTGTGAGAAGAAAAGGATTAACCGAGTTCTTCATTTTCTTATGGATCACAGCGAACTTTCTTCCATATATCATTTTAGCTTACGTTTCGCGCAGATGGGTTTACCCCTTCTATTTCTGCGCAACGTTGCCCGGGTTATACATCGGGATACCTCAATACTTAGCTCATCCTGGAAAACTAAGAGTGTTGCTTGCGTCACTAATCTCCGTACAAATCTTATGGTTCATTTTATGGTTTCCCGTTAAACCAAAACTTCTCCCTCTAGATGTTTGAGGGTGCTCTTTTGTAAATAGGCTTTATGCAGCTGAATTTTAAAGCGCTAACGTGTTAAGTCTTCAATACAATCGGCCAAATAACCTGTCAACACGATTTAATATAATAATGTAGAGCGAGAAAACAGCTGTAAAACTTAAATTAGCCAGCAATTATATTTAAGGTGAAAGTGAATATCAATGGAGCCTATACTTGAGGTTGATGATCTCAGGGTTTACTATAAGAGTATCTGGGGCGACTATAAGTCCGTAGATGGCGTTTCATTCAAAGCGTATAGAAATGAGGTTCTTAGCATAGCGGGCGAATCTGGATGCGGTAAATCCACCCTCGTTGAGGGGGTTCTTAGGCTCGTTAAACCTCCGGGCCACATACCTACCGGGAAAGTTATTTTCGATGGAATAGATATTCTAAGGATTCCAGAGGAGGATCTTCGAAAAATCAGGTGGTCTAAACTCGCGTATGTTCCTCAGGGAGCCATGAACTCGTTAAACCCCGTTATAAAGGTTGAAGAACAGATGATTGATGCGATAATAGATCATAGTGGCATGGATAAGGAGAAAGCTAGAGAGGTTACGTTATCGATGCTAAAGGAGGTTGGATTGCCAATTGAGGTTGCAGACATGTATCCGCATCAGCTTAGTGGCGGTATGAAGCAGAGGGTTATAATAGCGACCGCCATAGCCCTTAAGCCAAGCCTTGTAATCGCGGACGAGCCAACAACAGCCTTAGATGTTGTGGTTCAGAGGGGCATTCTCCAACTTCTTAGAATGCTTAAAGAAAACTACCATATGACCGTCATAATGGTTTCACATGATATGGCGGCGCATGCGCAAGTAGCGGATAGAATAGCAATAATGTATGCTGGAAAAATCGTGGAGGTTGGCTTAATCAGTCAAATATTTGAGGAGCCATTACACCCATACACTAAAGGCCTAATTTCAGCCATACCCGCTATAGGAAAAAAGTATGTTAGGGGCATACCGGGGCTGGCTCCAAGCCCCTTAAACTGGCCTTCAGGCTGCAGGTTCCATCCTAGATGTCAACATGCTACGGGGCTATGCGTTAAAGTTGAGCCTTCTATAAAAGAGGTTGAACGAGAAAGATTTGTAGCCTGCCATCTATATGGGTGATTAAAATTATGGATCAACCATTACTAGAATTGAGGAACGCGAGTAGGGAATTTAAAGTTGGAGGGGGACTGGGACTATTCTCTAGGAGGATTATAAAGGCTGTAGATGCCGTCTCGTTCAGTATGCCAAGTAAACCATGGATAACGGCTTTAATAGGTGAGAGTGGGAGCGGTAAAACCACCATTGCTAGAATGATATTGGGGCTTCTGCCGCCCACTTCAGGCGAGATTCTATATAAGGGCAGAAAAGTCTCTGAATGGATTAAGAAAAACAAAATGGAGTATTATAGAGAGGTTCAGCCCATTTTTCAAGATCCATACAGCATATATAATCCTTTCTACAGAGTTGACCGGGTTCTTGAAGTCACCATCAAAAAATTTAAACTTGCATCTAGCAAGAAGGAAATGCGAGATCTCATGATCAAGGCTATGGAAGACATAGGGCTTAGGCCAGAGGATCTTCTCGGAAGATATCCGCACCAGCTTAGTGGTGGCGAAAGACAAAGATTCATGCTGACAAGAATACTCTTAATTAAACCTAGGCTTATAGTTGCCGACGAACCGATATCCATGATAGATGTCTCACTCAGAGCTATTTTTCTAGATCATTTATTATCTTTTAAGGAGAAGCATGGTATTTCATGCCTATATATATCACATGACCTGCATACAGCCAGCTATCTGGCAGATAATGTAATCATATTATGCTATGGCAGGATCGTCGAGGAGGGGCCGAAAAACCAGGTAATTGAAGATCCACTACATCCATATACCAAGTTGCTCATAAGTTCTATACCAATACCGGATCCTAAGCGCAGATGGACAGATAAAATAGATCTGACGTCAATGGAATCCTTGAAAAAGTTTAGAGCGGATAAAGGTTGCGTTTTCTCAGCAAGATGCCCCTACGTCATGGAGAAATGTCTATCGCAGACACCTCAGCTGAAAAACATTAGTCCGGAGACAAAAGTTGCCTGCCACCTATATTACTCCGAAAAATGAGTGGTTTACTTTCCTTTATAAGTGTAAGTTTTGCAATACTATGATTAAAGCAAGGGATCACCGAATTAAGTTTTTAAGGGTCATACTAAACCTTTTATCTCGGAAA
>JAWCEH010000085.1:0-10819 GCA_038859955.1 Bathyarchaeia archaeon
TTCCAAGATGATGCGATGTGGTAGGCTGCGTTAATCCCAAAGCAATCATGATTTCGCAGACACACATTTCTCTAACTTCTAGAAGCTTCAAAATCCTCAGCCGCGTAGGGTCAGCCAACGCCTTAAAAAATCTGCTCCTTTTTTCCGCTAAATCAGCCCTCGCCACCGTGTCGGCAAGCTGTCTTAGTTCAGCAGCGTACTTTGATGCATCCTCTTGGGGACATAGTCCAGAACTTATTAACCGCACAAGCCTTTCATCAATTTTTAGCCTAGACATTAATCAGCTACCCGAATCAATTAATAAAACAAAACAAAATATTTAAATATGTTCTCAGACGCCTTTTCTACCCGATTTAATAGTTCATCTTCTCAATTTGAACCTTGTTCTCCACACTTTTGCTGTTAGTCGCTGTTAACCGGAAAAGCTAAAACATAAGAACAAAACGAAATTTCTTTAGACGTTACTAACGGAATATTTTTTAAAGTTAAAGGTGAAGGTTACGTTATGACCTTTAAAGTTCACTATTATTAAGAAAGCGAAAATTACTATTTTTATCGGGTTTTTGTTGTGCAACGTTTTCTGGCTCCAAAATTTGCTATCGCAGTTGCAATTAGTGATAAGGCGGCTGCTAGGTAAAATGAGTAGAAATAAGATCCGGTTAGATCCCGTATGAGAGCACCCATTGTTCCACCGGTCAGGCCAGCTACACCCCAAGCTGTGCAAATAAGTCCATATATTCTGCCAAAGTGTTTTCTTCCAAAGTAAAGTGCAGTTGCGGGAGAAAAAAGAGCCAATTGTCCTCCATAGCAAAAATAAATCCAGACAATAACCATTAGGAAGCCCCACATGTTAATATAGGCAAATGATAAAGTGGTAAGTAGGACGGCTGTAATTATAAAGTTGAGTTGCATAGTCCTCCACGGGCCTATTCTATCGGAAACTTGTCCCCAAAGCGGTCTTCCACAAGCATTGAAAATTGAAGTTATTGTCATAAAAAGTGGTACTATTGTGTTAATCTGAGTTACGTCAACGTGGGAAATGGTTCCACCCTCAATTATTATAGGGGCAATGTTACCTATGACCATCAATCCCGCAAAGGATGAAAAGACGTGAGAAAGCCAGAGTATGTAAAACCCACGGGTTTTAATCGCTTCTTTAAGGGTCAGCTCGACTAAAGATGGCTGTTGTGGCTGGACCGTAGATCGCCGTTCTAAATTGGCAGTATAGAGGCCGTAGCCTGTTGGAGGATTTTTAATAAAGATTCCCATACAAACCAAAACTAAGAAGTATATTATGCCAATGTGTAGAAATGCCTGGAAAATTCCAACAGTATTTAAGAGATAATGAATTAATGGCGTTAAAATAGTGGCGCCTATGCCAAACCCGAAAGTGACCGCTCCAGATGCTAGACCAGGACGATCTGGAAACCACTTGACAACGGTGGGCGTTGTTGCAGAGTAGGTTAGCCCCGTTCCCAAACCCTGCATAACGCCCAGCCCGATGTAGTATAACCACCTGGCGGTATCCCAATTAGGAATTGTACGTAAACACCATCCGACCATGTATCCAAAAAACATTAAAGTGGCGCCTAAAAGAACATTAAGTCTTGGACCTTTTCTATCATAAATTATGCCTCCGACGAACACCGCCACGACATCAAAAAGCATAGCAATGGAATATGCTAATGCAAGTGGAGTTATAAATTCCAAACCATATGTCGCTTGAAGAGCTTGATAGTATAAACTAAATGAATAAAGTCCTCCTAACATTAAGTTTATGATTGAACCTATAATGGGATAAACCCATCTATGCGCCATAGCTTTTATTAAAAACACTTAAAAAATAAGTTTTGCGAAAATTAAGGTTATTTAAATTAAAAGCTTCCTAAACGAACATTTCAATCCCAAAAGTCATCGAGACACTTTTCAGAAAATTACCCTTTCACAAAGTTATGCGCGCTCTTTTAATGAGTCTGCTTAAAAGCTTTATAATTCCTCCAGGCATTAACATTATGAATGCGACAAATACTATGCCATATATCAAAAGATGGGCTCTAACAATTACACTGCGAAGTAATTCGGATAATATTGTAATGACGTAAGCTCCTATCACAGGCCCTATAATTGTGCCCATTCCTCCTACCACACCCATAGCGAACGCCATAAACGAGGTGTCAACAGATAGCAACGCCGGGGAAACCATCATCATATAATAGCAGTAAAAACTTCCGGCAATTCCAGCGAAGAAAGCACTTATCGCAAAGGATAGAACCTTATACTTAGTAGTGTTTAAGCCGGAGGCTTGAGCTGTATTTTCACTTTCGCGTATTGCCGTCAGCGGAATTCTAAGTCTATAATTCGCAATATAGTGCATGATGGTTATAGAAAAAGCCATGAGAATGAGCGAAACATAAAAATTCGGAACCATTCCGCTCACCATAGCCTTCACGGGAAAGCCTTCTTCGCCTCTCGTTATTCCCGGAAACGCTATAATAATCGCTCTCACAGTCTCGGCAAAGGCTAGAGTGGTTATAGTCAGATATGGACCTGTAACTCTTAGGGAGGGCACACCAATTATAAGGCTGAAAAGCGCCATTATAATACCAGCTATTGGAATACATAGAGGTGGTGGAATATTGTACCACATAGTTAAGAAAGCAGCGACATAAGCTCCACCTCCGAAGAAGACGGCGTGGCCTAAGCTTATTTGACCGGTGTAGCCAGACAGCATGTCCCAACTTGAGCTAAATATAGCGTTAACACTTGCAAGCGTAAGCAGGTGAATGATATAAGGGTCTTTTAAGAATAGCGGAATCACTGCCAAAATCACCAGCGGTATGAGTGGGAGAATGAATCGGTGGATTTTTTCACTCCTCATATTAGTTGTAAGTGTCATGTTTCCTTTCCTCTTCTGAATATTCCCGAAGGTCTAACCATTAATGTAATTATAATGCTAATAAAGAAACATATGATTCGCCATGAAGGCGAAATAAAGTATCCAACAAATGATTCTGCTAGGCCTAGAATAATTCCAGCCATTATGGTTCCTCTGACATCACCTAACCCTCCTACTATGACTATAGTAAGGGCTATTAGTAGATA
Source organism: Bathyarchaeia archaeon (assembly GCA_038859955.1). Lineage (GTDB taxonomy): Archaea > Thermoproteota > Bathyarchaeia > Bathyarchaeales > DTEX01 > DTEX01. Next base: position 3,103 of record JAWCEH010000085.1, read on the forward strand.
TTCCCATCCTGCATGCGCTTGAAACATGTACATTGAATTAAGGAGAACCCCCGCTATGACCGCTAGGGCACTACTTAAAGCAAATGTTAAGGCACGTATTCGCTCAACAGCAACTCCGAAAATCATTGCAACCTCTTCGTCTTGAGCAAGTGTGCGTATAGCTTTTCCAAGCTTAGATCGCGTGAGAAATAGCCATAATCCGCAGATTAAAATGACGCTCACCACTAACAGAACTAAGCGATGTATAGAAAGCTTCATGCCGAATAAGTCTATGAAGCCAAGAATGTAGAAACGAGACATTACGTAGATTGCACCCCATCTCAAGAGAATAACTTGCTCGATGATTATGCCTAATCCAAACGTAATCATCAAAACTCTCATCTCAGAAACTCTGAATGGGTATATAGCTAATCTTTCAATAAACAGCCCTAACACAAAAACAGTTAGCGCAGCTAATAGAGTGGTTATGATGGGGTTTGGGATGAGGGCTTCATATAAATAGTATGCCACGAAGGCGCCGAGAACAAGAAGAGAGCCATGCGCAAGATTTACTACACGCATTATCCCGAAAATTAAAGACAAGCCAACACTTGCAAGCGCATATACTGCTCCTAAAACTAAACCGCTTAAGATCAGCTCCGCAATTGTCGTAATCAAAGCTAACCCATGACTCCTATGGTATATTCTACAAATTATGCGCTATTACTTTAAAGCCTTTTGCATCTTTAGAAGATGAGGTTTAAAACGTCCGCGGTAATTTATTACGTTCAACGTAAGACTTTAATGATATAAAAACTTAAATGAAGATGAAAAATAAAATAACAAAAATCAAGAGAGTAAGATTCATGGCTCTTCTAGAAGTTAAAGGATTAACAAAGAGATTTAAAGGATTAATGGCTGTTAAGGACGTAAGCTTTGCCGTCGATAAAGGAGAATGCGTAGGGATAATTGGACCGAATGGCGCTGGAAAGACAACAATATTTAATTTGATAACAGGATTTCTCAGGCCTGAAGATGGAGCTATATTTTTTAAAGGGGAAGATATAACGAACCTTGAACCATATGAAATTGTCAATAAGGGAATAGCTAGAACTTTTCAATTAGTTTCTCCCTTTTCTAACATGAGTGTTCTGGAAAACGTCCTGGTACCTTTATATATTAAGAGGAAAAAGCTGGGTGAAGCCTTAGAAAATAGAGCCTTAGAGATACTCAAGCTCACGGGTTTACTGTATCAGAAAGATAAAATAGCAAAGAGTTTACCACATGGAGACTTGAAAAAGCTTGAAATAGCAAGAGCTTTAGCAACGGAGCCTGAAATTTTATTGTTAGATGAACCATTTGCCGGGTTAAGTTTCGATGAAATGAGTGTTTTAATGGGGGTCATTAAAAAGTTGCATGAGAATGGTCTTACGGTGGTTATTGTGGAACATGTAATGAGAGTTATTATGAAGCTTTCAGAACGTGTAATCGTCATTTCTGAAGGCCAAAAAATAGCTGAAGGAAAGCCGTTAGAAATCACTGAGAATCGAAAGGTTATAGAAGCGTATTTAGGGGGTGGGTACAGTTGCTTAAGATAGAGGGAGTTACTGTTTATTACGGAGGAGCATTGGCGCTAGAGAACGTGAGGTTAAGTATCGAAGAGGGAATAATTGCAACGATTATAGGCCCCAATGGAGCTGGTAAAACAACCCTTCTACGTTCGATTATTGGGTTAAAGAGAATTAATAAAGGCTCCATATGGTTTTCAGGCAGAAGGATTGACGGCTTGTCTCCATGTGAAATAGTCAAAATGGGCATTTCTATGTGTCCTGAACGGAGAAGAATACTTCCGGAGATGACGGTTTTAGAGAACCTCGAGATAGGTGCTTATCTACGTAAAGCGAAAAGTGAAGTAAGGGAAGATTTAAAGAGGATATTTGATTTGTTTCCTGTGCTTGAAGAGAGAAAAAGTCAGCTAGCTGGAACCTTAAGTGGGGGTGAACAGCAAATGCTTGCTATAGGTAGAGCTTTAATGGCCAAGCCTAAACTCTTAATGTTGGATGAGCCCTCTTTAGGGTTATCACCGATCATGAAAAATAGCATTTTCAAGAAAATTGATGAGATTCGTAGGGAAGGTGTTACTATTTTATTAGTGGAGCAGGATGCATACTCAGCTTTAAAAATTGCTGATCAGGGGTTGGTTTTAGAAAATGGAAGAATTGTTCTACAGGGTGAGGCAAAAGGTCTTCTTAAAAATGACGAGGTTAGAAGAGCCTATTTAGGTATTTAATTTTAGATAATTGCTGGTTATATGAGAGATAAATTCTACATAACATTCTGAGAAGCTATCTAGGTACGTTGCGAATAGGATTATGAGAATTTGCCAATCGTTTGACATTAAAACTGTGCGCGCTGATCAAGAGGACGATGAAAAATATTTGAAAAACACCGTGAAAACTTCCGCTGAAGTAGAGCTAAAACGTGAAGTAAGGCTTTACCTGATAGAACAGAGGCTCATGCCCATGGCTAAAGAAAAAGGGGAATTATGATGTACTTAGGGCATCCATGGCGCTTTAGTGTAGTTTTTTTCTGCTAATTCGGGAGGCCAAATCACATAGGGTTTTCCGCCAATCCACTGTGCGTATATACCATTTATGTATCCTGGAGCCCAATAAATAGCTCCGTGGTCCGTCGGGTCGATTTTAACTTTACCTCTCACTCCGATGATTTCAACGGTTTCGAGGGCATTTATCAGAGCATCTCTATTGAGAGAGCCCGCTTTTTGGATGGCAGCTGCAATAAAGTAGATACATTCATATCCTGCTGGTCCCTCTAACCCACATGCTCGGTAGCCGTATTTCTTGTAGAAGTTATTAAAGAATGGCACTGTCCTTTCGGTTATGGATACATTCCAACTCCATGTGCCAAAGGCGAGATAGTCAGAGGCTTCTCCAATTAGTTCGGGGAGTTCCCACATGCTACATACTGACATCTCTCCGAGGTAGGGAATAGGTAACTGTCTTTCATAGCACTGCCGTGTAAGTGTTACCTCAGCTCCGCTATATACGAACCAAACAAGCACATCTGGTTTAGCTTCCTCTACTCTTATAAGTGCGTCTGTAAAGTCTTTGCAGCCTATGGGCACAAAAATATGACCTAAGTTTTTCACTCCTGCCTCTGCGGCGTATGCTTCTAGGTATTCGCCGTTCAAATGACATGTTAGATACTCCTCTCCAATGTACATATAGCTCTTGCCTTTTATGACGTCTGTTACGAATTTAAGCATCGCCTTAGCATTGTCGCTGTAAGAAGGGTGAATTGTAAAGACATTTCGGAATTTCTTAGGATCCTGTGAGTAAAGCAAAGTTGGAGCTGAGGATATTGGTGATACATAGGGAATCCCGGACGTTGCCAGATACTCGCTAATTGCAACAACGTTGCCAGATACCAAGATTCCAGCCAGCACACTTACATTATCTACTTCAACCAATTTCCTGGCTGCAGTCAAGGTCTTTTCTGATTTTCCCTCGTCATCCTCAAGAATAAGTTCTATAGGTCTTCCTAAGACGCCGCCCTTTGCATTTATCTCTTCTAATGCTAATTTCATCCCATCCCAAACTTCTTTACAAAGCCTAGTAGGCCCACCTGTCATGTGGAGAATTACTCCTATTTTAATTGGAGCAGCTGGAGATGGCGCTAGTCGAGTTGTGTAGTAATAAGCAGCGCCGGCAACTAAAGCAATTACAACAATAATGGCGACAATAGCTGCCTGAACCTTCGTAATAGCTTTCTTATTTAAATACAATCCGTTCACCGTAACTAGGGTTCGTTCATGTACTTATATAAGATTTTTGTGTCTAGGTAAAAGGAGGATTTAGTTTTCATTGTCTTTTCTTAACTTAATTATTTCTACAATCCCTTTATAAGCATCAACGACCACATGATCTCCTGTTTCTATAATTTGCAGCGGATTCTTTTCCAGCATGTGAACCATTGGCGTGTTTGTAATTATTGCGCTTACCGCCACTACGGCTTCAGCCTTAATGTTGATTATGGCTTTGGGGGCATTTCCCCGTTTATATGCTACGTAGAATTGCCATGGACCCGTTGTGGAACCTTTACCGTGTGGAAATACCAATATTTTTCCAGCTATGCATTTACCCTCAAGCTCGTGACCCTTTTCTATGATTTTTCCGTTGTAAGGGTTTAGGCCACCTGTAATAGATATTGGCATTTTTGTAACTATTGCTTCTCCTTCAGCTTTCCCCTTAGAAACTGGTTTTGCTTTCAGCACTATTTTCTCGCTCACAGTTCCCACCTTCCTTTAACAGCTGCTTCTACACAATCCTTTGTGGAAGCAAATATTGTGCCCATTCCAAACAGCCCATAAGCGTAATATGCCGCCTTTATAGAGTTTGTAATAACTACTTCCACTCCCTCTTCTTTTAGATAAGCATATGGGCCTCCTGAGGGACATGTATCAGCTATAAGCATTCCTCCAGCGCTTCTAATTGCATCGCCGTAGCCCATACGTTCCGCAATAGCCTTTGTAGCTTTAGAAGTGCACACCCACAACTTTACTCCATTAAAGATCTTTCTTCCCGTAAGCATCGCTGCAATCTCTTCTATCTCCTGTAAAGTGCAATGAGGGCAGCCGAAAATCACTAAATCAACCTTCTCTTTGTCAGTCCTCCGCGACTCTTCATACACCTCTTTTATATCAGATGCGGTAACCGTTATTTTATCTTCCGGTTTATCGCCGCCAAATGCTGCTTCAATTGTCGGTGCCTCAGGCGTTATTCCAACCAAATGAAACATCGGAACAGCTCCAGATACTGGCAATGGATAAGCTAATGCTTGGAGGCTTTGAAGCGAAATATTCTGAGGTAAGCCGATAAAAACCGGAATCTTATCGCCAGCGATTTTACCCACATAATATCCTATAGCAGCATAGTCCGTTTGAGTTAGCTTATCTAAATCAAGCTCGCTCAAGTCAACGAGTATGTTACCGATTCTGTTTTCAGGCAAATGCATGCCATATTCAGGGGTTTTCCCAATAACTGCTGCCGCAAGAGCCGAGTGATCTCCCTCCCTGTTTGTCATTGCTCCAAGAACTGAGTTGGCGAAGATTTCGCTTTCTGAAGCAGCCCAAGCGATATGCTCTCCCTTCCTAGGCAAGTTACCAACAAGAAATTGTTGACACGTATAAAACAGTTTAACCCCAAGCTTCTTTAAGGCTCCATCGATTCTCAACTGTATTTCTCTGAATGTCTCAGGAACACCCATTTCTCTCCAAAGGTCAAAGTCGAAACCTTGTGGATTAACAGTTGTGAAAACTTTAACTTTAGCGCTTTCAGCAAACTCCTCTAACCATTCAACTCCCTCGTCCCTTAGAACCCCATAGTTCCCAGCCATGTGAGCACTGCTAATTGGTATCATTCTTTTGGCACCATTGAGATCCCCGATAGCTGTTAATATTTCCATAGCCTTCTGCAATACCAAACCATAGTCGCCTTTAAGCATCCTCTCCTCTTCACTAGTCAAATACATAATTCATTCCTCAATCACGTTTTAATGGTCACTATTTAAAACAAATCATATTTAGCCTTTTTAACTTTTAAAATCAATGAGTTCAAATCTTCATGGCATAGTTACATTTAAATCAACAACGCAGCCACTTACATTCTATATTCTGTGAAACAGTTTTGTAATTTCTCTTACGTCACGTATTTGTTCTAGCTTTTCAATGTTTTTAGCCAAATTTTCTGCACGTTTTTCTCCAATTACAGGATTCGCCATGCTCTTAAATTTTTCATTTAACTCCTCTTTTGTCAATGGTCTCTGCGGATCTCCTTTACAGTATTCCTTTTTTCCAGTATACGTCTTTCCTCCTGCTTTAAGCTCTATTTTAGCAAATGTTTTTTCAGGTGTCTTTTCAAATATTTCGCTGGCCTCTGGATCAGGCATTAGTTTTATTTTCCTTGTAATCTCTAAAACTTTTGTGTCTGTAAATCTCTCTTTTGCGTACCATTCCGGTCCAGGTTTATATCCTAAAATGGCCATAGCAATAGCCCATGGAACGCTCCAGTAAGCATCCCACATGTTTTTGGGTTGTTGATTATTGTATGGTGAAGCGCAAACTTTCCAATGTGCTTTAAAAACTATTTCCTCAATATTTTCTACTTTAATCCCTTCTCGCCCTATAATATCAAGAACTAATTCTATGCCAGGATGGATCCACCTACAAGTCGACCAATATTTTAAAGCCATAAATTTCTCTAGATTATATTCCTTACTGAGTCTTGCCATCATAGCCTCCCAATCACATTTATCTGAAACTGTAACCCAATATCCTTTTTCACCGTCAAGGTAATCATGGTATCCTGTAAACCCCTTAAGGGCTAAGAAAACCGAATTTATTCCAATCTCGCAGAACCAGAAGTTCGGTTGCTTAATCATGGCGCCAGGTACATCTAAGATTCTATGGACATTAACTGAGGGAGCAATACCTCCAGCAATACCAAACGCTTGTCTAATACCTTCTTCGTTAAGATCTAAAAGTTTAGCTGCAGCTGCGACTACACCGAAAACAGGCCAATTCTGAATCCAAACTTTCTTCATTAATTCCGACGACGGATGTGTTGCATCTCCAATTCTTGTAGCAATTTCGTATCCTAAAACCACAGCGTTTATAAGTTCTTTTCCACTAGCACCTTGATACTCGGCAACAGCCAAAGCGGATTGTACAATAGATGAGCCTGGATGAGCCCTGTTCCTATAAGTTTCATCAAAGTCGATGAGATTCGCAAGTTGAGCATTGACGCCGGCAGCCAAGGAACATGGCGCTTTACATCCTTCACCAATAATTGTTGAGTCTCGCCTACATCGCAAAGCTTTAACAAACTCTATTAAAGGATGGTCAGCAGCAGTTAAATAACCACCGAAAGCGCAACCAATAGTATCTAAAATCAAATCTTTAGCCTTTTCTATAACGCCAAAAGGTAAATCCTCAAACCTTGCTTCTGCAATAAATTTAGAGAAAAAAGCTGTTACACCCATGTTTTTATATATATGGAAATAAAATTTGAATAAATATTTTACGACTAACCCTACTCTCAGCGAACGCACAGACCTTTAAATCACTAATATTTGAAGTTTCTCCTGAGTTGGTATTCCCTTACGATAAAGCTTTGATGAGATTATTCTGCTCAAATAAAAATTAACTTGCTGACACCCATACAATACAAGGTTTAACACCCCAAATTTATCTGTTAGTTGCAGTTAGCGTAATAGATAAAACTAAGGCTGGCTTGGAATCGGTTATTGATATATGATTAATGACTACAATCTAGATGCTTTGACACTGTTCTATCGAACAAACCCGAAAACAAAAAACGGGGTAAATTGTCTGTATCGATGGTAATGCTGTGCTATCCCATTAGCTCATTTTGGATTTTCTAGCAACCCTGTTTCTTTGAGGACCATTTTAGCCTCTTCATTTCGTTTGATAAGCGGGTCTTTTTCGACTATTTGTACCGCTTGTTCTCTCTTCGCTGGAATGGTTAGATCAAGGTTCTCCGTGTGAACAGTTAATTGGACAGTTTCAGGGGGCTCATGTCCGTAGGCGTATATTTTTTGCGTTTTCTCGTCTTTTCTGATCACGTCAAGTTTATAAAGGTCATCCAAGGCTCTATCAAAAGTCCTTCTTTGATAAGGCTGTATATTGCAAGCAATCTTA
>JAWCEH010000086.1:0-3681 GCA_038859955.1 Bathyarchaeia archaeon
GGACATTTTGATTCAGGAGGCTAAAAATGAGAGCTGACATATATTTCGCTGGAGTTATTTGCCTTGTTGCTGGCGTAATATTGTTCTTCATGGAAGCAATATTATTGATATTTGCTAATCCAATATTGCTTATAGAACAAATGCGGATGATTGCAACTTATGGAATTATAACCAAGCTAATTGGCATTACTAATGATAATTGGAGTCGCCACTATAATTTATGGAATAATTGTGAAACCTTCTCAAAAGAATAGCTAAAGAAAAAGGGATTCACCGTCTGAATGTGTGATATGTGTGATTGATGTGTGGATATCTAAGTGGTTAGAGAGAGTGTGTGGGTTTGGGTTTAGTTTTGGGGTTTAAATTTTCATACTACGACTGAGGATAGATTCGTTTTAAATTCTAAATTTGACCTTTAACAAATATTTTGCTATTATTATATAGCAGAGTAACAGAGACGCGTAAATTAGGCTCGCTGCTGCCGCTTCACCCCATTGGCCCACATTGAAGTAGTCGAATACAACTGTAGGAGCTACTTCAACTCCAGGTCCAGCTAGAAGCACCACTTCACCTAAGCGTCTTTGAACTTGGATAAATATGTAGAAGAAGCCCGAAGCCATTGCAACTTTTAACAAAGGAATAGTGATTTCCAAAAAGGTCTTTCCCCATGAAGCCCCGTGAACAAAAGCGGCTTCCTCAAGCTCCTTGTGTATTCTAATAATGGCAGCCGAAAGAGCTCTCAAGCCATATGGAGTGTAAAAAATTAGGTAAGCCACAAGGATTCCCATTAAGGACCCGTAAAGAGGCGTTCCAAAGTAGATCCACAACAATCCCAAAGCCATAAGCATACCTGGGAAAGCGCTCGGAAGAGTGCCCACAAACTCAAACACTTTTTTAACTTTGCTTCCACTACCTCGATGGATTACATAAGACATCACTGCGCAAACTGGAATTGTTATAGCTCCAGCGGCCAAACCAAGCATTAGGCTATTCATAATCCCTCTTAAAAAAGTTGGATGATTTAAAACGCGTGAGAAATTATTTAGTGTCGCATACTTTATGAAATTCTTAAATACGCTGTATGTAAAGTAAGGTAATATCGAAACAATTGCCGTAACTCCATAGGGAAGTATTATAGCAACTAAAAAGTAGCTAATAATAAACACTGCTGCCACATATCTCCATTTGCCGAGCTGAATTACGCGAGGGGAATACCCCTTACCTATAATCGTGGCGAATTTTTCTGCTCTTCTCGTAAAAAGAACGTATATGCTAACCAAAAATATCATCATTACAATTAGGATCGATGCGTAGGCTGTGGCTAAACCTGGATTAAGCCTATGCTCATATGCGTCGTAAATTTTTGATATGAAGACATAAATACCTCCTGGTATACCTTGTAGGACAGCTGTCTCAAACGCTCCAAATCCATGAATTACAAGAAGTATGAAAGCGGACAAAATAGATGGGAGAGCCAAAGGAAGCGTCACTTTTAAAAATGTTTGTGCAGTGTTTGCTCCCGAAATGTAAGCCGCCTCTTCTAAAGAGGGGTCCATCATTAGAAAAGCTGGTAGAATAAGTAAATATGCTGTAGGAATTTCAGATAGCCCAAAAGTCCATATCATTGCAGGCATCGAAAAAGCGTTGAAAAAAGTGATTTTAGTTCTGAATATTTCTGAAAGAAAATTGTTTAATATGCCAGCCCTGGGCGACAGGATATATATCCATCCTATGTTTTTCAAAATTGGCGGAAAAATCAAAGGGATAACAGGTATAAGTTCTAGGAAACTTTTCATTGGGGCATCTGTCCGTGTAACTATCCACGCGAGTATTATAGCAACAGAGATGGAAAATAACGAGGATCCAACACTATAGATTAGAGAATTAATAAATAACTCTCCTAGTTCAGGATCACTGAAGGCGTTGGCATAATTTAATAATGTAAATCCTACTTTTTTCCCAAAACCAAGCGAAGTAAAACTGTTGTAAAATATGCTTAGAGCCGGTAAAAGAATAATAACGGAAACTACTAAGACAATAATTAAGGGCAGGGAAAATATCCTACGGAAGCGATCTAAAAATGAAAAAGGGGATGATGGTGTTTTCATTTTAACCCGTCCAGATGGGTTTAATGTATGCATCTACGTATCCCTTTGTATTTTGCATGTATTCCATGCTTGGAAGAACGTATGTGGCTCCAGCACCGTATATTGCGTCTATAGACACTGATGAAGGAACACCGCGCCTACTCGGAGTGCGCATTAATTCCGCAAATACTAGTTGCCCTTCAATTGAACACAACCATTCAGCGAACAGCTTTGCAGCATTTGGATGCGGAGCATTAGCATATATAGCCGCGTAACGTGGAAAAACAGTTATAGGATCTACAGTCTTAACAATTTCTATTGGTGAGCCCTTCTGTTGTTCGCGTATTACATCGTGGGAGAGTAGCGGAAATCCTATGGCGTATTCTCCAGCCACTACTAGTCTCATCATTGCTGAGGTGCTTTGGTGAACCGGGACTTCAAGGGCCTTCAATCCCCTGATGAAGTTTTCCCATTTAGTGTCGTTTTTCCAGTACTCGCGCAACATAACTAGGACGTGGCTGCCTGGTCCAGCTCGGAGGGGGTCATCGAGAGCAACTAATCCTTTGTAGATAGGATTGATTACATCCTCCCAAGTCGATGGTGGTGGAATGCCGAGCGATTTCAAAACTTGAGAATTGTAGGCAAGAACTTGAACTTGAAGATTAACCACAGGCATATCTGGATCTTGTACCAGCAGCTCTTTCAATTGAACAGTAGTATAACTTTTTATTGCTCCATATGGTTTTAAGACCGGCGGAGCACTATCACTTGCTATTACGTCTACGCTTGCTTGTCCTGCTTCATACTCCGACAGCACCCTCGCTACTATATCCGGATTTTTAGCCTGCCAGTATGTTGTTGATATACCCGGGTATCTTTTTGAGAATTCTGCCAGCAGCTTAACAATATCTTCCACGTCCCATACTGTGTATACTATTAGGGCTCCTTCCTCTTTGGCTTTCATGTAAAGCTCCGTCTCTCCTGGGAAAAGCTCGCCCGCAAGAAGCTTATCCTCCATAGATCTAAGCCTAGCCTCAATAGCTTCCATCCTAGCTGGAACACCCATCAACATGTTAAGAAAAACCATGTTACCAGCAGAAACCAACAATGAAACCACAATCAAACCCAAAATAGCCTTCTCAACACTAGTCGCCAAACACACCACCAACCAAAAATGTAAAAAGCAATTTATTTATAAAACTTTCCAAGACTTAAGTCAATCATGGATTTTGAAAGCGCCAATTGAAAACGCTTTAGATGCCCTTCCACTTTTCATATAACTCATGCTCGATTTGAAGGGCGTCTAAAACTTTACCTACAATATGATCTATTAAATCGCCTATCGTTTTGGGCTTATGATAGAATGCGGGCATGGCAGGTAAAATCACTACACCTATTTTTGCTAATTTAAGCATATTCTCTAAATGAAGGACATTTAACGGAGTTTCCCTAGGCACTATGATCAGAGGCCTTTTTTCTTTCAAGATAACATCAGCGGCTCTAAGCAAAAGGTTATCCGTATAACCATGAGCGATTCCTGCAAGGGTTTTCATACTACATGGTATTATGACCATCCCATTAATGCGCAAACCTC
>JAWCEH010000086.1:3691-10797 GCA_038859955.1 Bathyarchaeia archaeon
ATATGTCGATAAATTCACTACGTCAGTTACCTTCATAGGCGTTTCTAACTCGATGATCTTCGAAGCTGTTTCCGTTAAGATGAGGTCTGTTGTTATGTTTTTATTTCTCAAAACTTGAAGCAGCCTAATTCCATAAGCAATGCCGCTGGCGCCTGATAAGCCCACAATTAGCCGCATATCAAGCCCTATGAAAGGTTAAATTTTCCAGCCTTAGTTTCGTGCTTCTCTAATTTTTTAGAGTAGTACAGGAAACCTTCTTTTAAGGCTTTATCGTCTAATACGTCATACCATTTGCATCGCTTCATTTCCTCTCGGGGCAAAGGTTTTGGTTGACCAAATACTGATGCCATCCACTGAATCTTTGCCGCCCTCTCAAGATATAGAGATAAAAGAAGAGCCTCCTCAATACTTCTTCCAACAATGATGGCACCGTGGCCTCTATGTATTAAGGCTTTTTTATTTCCGAGAGCTTTAGCGGCGGCTTCTCCATGTTCTTTGTCACCAATGTAAAGGGGAAATCTTTCATAAAACGCTATACCATCTCTAAAAAACAGCGACTCCTTGCATATCGGAAGTATATTTTGACCAGCGCAAGCTAAAGCATTTAAATATGGTGGATGAACGTGCACTATGCTTTTTACATCGCTTCTCGCCTTAAAGATAGAAGTGTGTATGTAAAACTCCCCCATCGGTTCTTTATATTTGCCCTCTAAAACTTTTCCATCAAAGTCTATTACTAATATATCATCAACTTGCACATCACCTAATCCCAGTCCATCTGAATGGAGGTGGCGCGGTATCAAAATTTTGTCACGTTCTAGTAGATAGCTTTGATGTCCCTTTCCTTCGGTCGTAGCTCCTTCGTTATAAAGTATGCGGCACGCTCTAACAAGCTTTTCCTTTAACTCTGCTAATGAATCCATATAATTGTTTCTAGAGTTTCAATAATTTAAGCATTTTCAGAAGCATCAGACAATGTAGACAGCAACTTGTTACTCATAGCAGGAAAATAATAACACTGCCAATAATACTTTTAAATGATAAAGGTTAGAATAGAAACTTTGTCTTACTAGACTAAAAATTAATATACGGCAATTTTAACTTGAAACTTCGTGAGATTATGGTTAAAGATATGCGGTCTTATATTGCAGTTTTGAAGGAACATGAAGAACTCCTAGAAATAGATAAGGAAGTGGATCCTCTTTCAGAGTTAGCAGGATTAGCGTGGCAGGCTGAAAATAACCTTAAAAAGGCGGTGCTTTTTAACAATCTTAAAGGATATCCAGGCTGGAAAGCGGTAAGCTATATTCACGGAAGTCGAAAGCGAATAGCTATGGGTTTAGGTATAAGTGAAAAAAATTACATTAGAGAACTCACAGTAAGGCTTCAGAAAAAAATTACCCCAAAGCTACTAAGCGACGGGCCAGTCAAAGAAGTCGTTTGGACTGGAGAGCAAGCCGATTTAAGAAAGATACCTGTCCATGTGCACTCAACGTGTGACCCTTCACCGTACCTAGGTCATATATGTATTGCTAAGGATCCTGAAACTGGAATTAGGAATGTTTCAATTCACAGATGTCAAGTTAAAGGCAGAAACAAAACTGGTATATTGATGCACCCCGGAAGACACTTGGACATGATATATAAAAAGTACGAACGAATGGGTAAGGCTATGCCCATCGCTATAGTCATTGGGCATCATCCAGCATACTATTTAGCTGCTTGCTGGACAACAGCTTTTGGGGTTGATGAATTTGAGATTGCTGGTGCGTTAATGAACGAACCCGCAGAGCTTGTAAAATGTGAAACTATAGATTTAGAAGTGCCAGCTTACAGTGAAATCGTGATTGAGGGAGAGGTTCCACCACACATAAGAGAGGAAGAGGGCCCTTTCGGCGAACATCACGGTTTATGTCATGGAGGTAAAGGTCTGAACCCCATAATCAATATTAAAGCAATAACAATGCGTCACGATGCTATTTACTATGCTCTTCAAGGAGGAAGACCTATAGCTGAATCGCAAATATTGGACGCTATACCTCAGGAAGTAACCCTCTATGAAAGACTAAAAGACGTCTTAGGATATGTAGATTTAAGGGACATAGTGATACCTCCTTATGCTGGCGGCAGCCACATTGTTATAATTCAAATGGTTCCGGAGGTTGAAGGCCAAGTTAGAACAGTCCTCATGGCTGCTTTGTCAAGCCCATACAGACATATGAAAATTGCTATAGCAGTTGACGAGGATATTGATCCCAACGACCCAAGGGATTTATGGTGGTCTATTTCCACTAGAGTGAATCCGCAACGAGACATTTTTATAATTCCCGATGTTCTTGGGCATTCCTTGGACGTGTCGCTTGAAAAAATAGACCATGGATTATTCCTTGGTTCTAAAATGGGAATCGATGCAACAAAAGGACCCAAAAGATGCCCTGAGCAAAGAGCTTTATTTGATAGAATTGCTCCAAAAGGTCTCGATAAAGTGAATATCCAAAATTATTTGGGGCACTCTTGAAGCTTAAAACTGCCATGATATGAGAGTAACACCAATAACGGCAAGGACCGTCCCAACTAATATTTCCCAGTTAAATATCTCATAAGTCCTGATAAACAAAAAAGATAAAATGGGTACAAATATTGGGCTAAGTCCTTTTAACAAGCCAACTATACTGAGCGGGGCCAGCATCAAGGCGACGAAAATAAGCAAGGAAGATATACTTGTTAGTAAGCCACTGATTACAAAATAAAAAGCATTTCTTCTGTTTACTATTTTTAGATTTCTCCTATATTTTCTAATGGAAAGCGGTAATAAACAGGTCATTGTTGCAAAGAAGTATGAGATGAATGGTCCTATAATAGCTGCAGATACTATCGATCCGAGATTAATAGCACCCACTCGCTTCAAAAGGGGCGAGATACCGTGTGCAACACCACCACTTAAAGCAGCTATAACACCTGTTTTCCAATATACTGTGTAAGGTGAGACGTGATGTGAACGACGTTCGTATTTGGTGCAATGAACTAGCACAATTCCGCTAATCACTAAAATGGCCCCTAGCGTTTGAATTAAGGTGATAGACTCGTTTAAAAAAAATATACTTAATATTACAGTTAGGGGTGTTTGAATTATAGTTATCGGTGAAGCCACGTTTACTCCAAGAAGCTGGTAAGCTTTATATGAAAGACTTCGCCCAATCACAAAATCCAATATACCAGCAAGTGCCAGAACAAGAAGTGTATGGATGTTAAGAGAAAAAAGAGCATAATGCTGTCCAAGCGCGGGTATTAAAACTCCAAAAAAGGATAAACTTACCATTTGTGTTGTAAGCACCCCTGTATATAATTCTAGTTCCAAAAACCCGCGGCGTACGAATATTTTATTTACAGCATAAGAAAAGGCGGAAATTATGGCTAGAATTGAGCCCAGGAGAGGGGCATCCATTTTTTGGCACCAAGTTTAGTTATGGTTTCGTTGCACCTCGTGCTATGTCATAGTGACCACGTGTACCTATAAATGGAAAAGTTCTTTTTGCTATTGCCTCATAAAAAGGTCTGATTCCAAATTCTATTCTTAACATTTTTGATTCTGTCTCGCCAGTGTTGTGGTGTTCATGCATTGTTTGAGGACCTTGAATGTGTAAGAGACTTCCCTTTTTCCATGGTATTTTTTCGCCGTCTATTATTGAAAAACCTTCCCCTTCCAGTACGTAGACATGAGCTTCCATGTGAGCGTGCTTTTCAGGGTAGATGCCCATTTTTTTAACAGGTTCGTCGACCATTATAGTGGTTATCTGAACTTCTTTGGCAGCGAATCCTGTTCCAAGACTACCCATCAACTCTATTCTTTTCAAATGTAAATGTTGTCCTTTTCCTTTTGCATCTTGGAGTTCCTGGGGTGTGGCTATTCTCATGGGAGCGTCTTTTTCATGGAGCACGATTCGTCCTACTCCAAAAAGTATATCAGAAGGCGCTTTCGGTGCTGCGGGCTCACCTTCTGGTATTTCAGAACAGTCTTCATATTGAATAAGTTTAGCAATGCCCAAAAATCTCTCAAGGTGAATTGCGTTTGCCGCTAGAAAGCGGACAGGTTTATCTCCAAGGTTATAATGCTGGTAAACAGCCCCAAATGGAATCCAAACGACGGCTCCTTTTTCCCAGTCATAGCGTAACCCATCAATAACGCTGCAACCTTTTCCTTCAATGATATACATTGCTACCTCTCCACCGCTGCATTTACCAGTCCTCCAACCAACAGGTATCTCAACAAGCATAGTTACTCCTCCCCAAGTAAAGAAGCCTGTCTCAGGTGCAGCTAGCAATGCAACTCGTTTGTCCTGTCGTGTGCTTACCCACTCTAACTCTTCCTCATGTATAACTTTCCTCGCTTTTTGACGTTTTTCCAGGGCTTCATCCCAGTATTTTAGCCATGCATCATAAAAGTTTCCCATTAAATCACCTAAAATTTTGTTTTTATTATCTAGTTTAATTATTTAAAGCTTATTCCTCTTGGCTAAAGTCATATCAACATTAAATATAGAAACACTTAAAAATACATTTTCTTTTTCATAAGTACTCTATCGGAGTTTGAGCAGTATGGTCAAGGATTTAAGAACTTTTATTAATAAACTTGAAAGTGAAGCACCTGAGGAAATAATAAAGGTTGATAAGGAAGTAGATCCGAAGTTTGAGATTACAGCAATTTTACAGCATCTGGAGGATAAAAACTGTTTTCCAGCGGTGCTTTTTAACCGAGTTAAGAACGCAAAGGGAGAGAGCAGTCAATTTAAGCTCATTACAAATATTTTTGCAAGTCGAAAAAAGTGTGCGCTTGCCTTAGATCTTCCCAAAGATAAGTGGCGAATGGAAGTCCCTCTAAGATATGCAGAGCGACAAAAAACACTGATTAAACCGATTATCATTGATCGCAAAAAGGCGCCATGTAAAGAGGTGATTAAAGTTGGCGAAGATTTGGATATACGTGACTTACCAGTTGTGACGCACCATGAAATGGACGGGCAGCCATACTTTACCACTGCAGTCGTAGCTGCTGATCCAGAGAATCCTGATATATATAATGTGTCCCATCATCGCATGCTTGTTAAAGGCAAGGATATCACTGGAATTTACATGTCCCCCCGGCATTTATGGAATTACTATGTCCGGGCTGAAAAAGAGGGGAAACCGTTGCCCATAGCGCAGGTTGTAGGTCACCATCCAGCATTTTACTTAGGAGCAGAGAAGCTCGTCGGAGAAGGCGGTATGAGCATAAGCGAATATGAAATAATCGGAGGTATTTTAGGTGAACCTTTAAGGCTTGTCCCATCCGAGACTTATGGTGAGAAACTCTTGATTCCCGCAGACGCTGAGATAATAATTGAGGGTGAGATACTGCCAAAAATAAGAGAAGCGGAAGGGCCTTTCGGTGAATACACAGGTTATTATGGTCCTCAAAGATGGTCGCCTGTGGTAAGGGTTAAAGCAATAACTCATCGTAAAGATGCTATATATTTAGACATCTTCATCGGTCACCCAGATGCGGCGCTCTTAGGAGGAATACCAAAAGAGGCTGGCGTATATTCGCAAGTTAAGGCTGCGGTTCCCACCGTAAAAGCTACGCATTTCCCGATATCAGGGTGTTGTCGATTTCACTGTTACATTTCAATTGATAAACAAGTTGAAGGTGAAGGCAGAGTTGCTGCGCTTGCAGCATTTCCTCTTTTTGATGAGTTGAAACACGTGGTAGTTGTAGATTCCGATATTGATGTTTTTAACGAGAGAGAGGTTCTATGGGCCATTGCAACAAGAGTACAAGCAGACGAGGCTTTAGATATAATTCGCCATACTAGGGGAGGCACCCTTGACCCGTCACAAATTCACAACACGAAAGGTTCCAAGCTAATTATTGATGCTACCAAACCTTTAGATAGACCTTTTGAAGAAAAGTTAAGGGTTCCTCAGGAGGTTATGCAGCGCATAGACATAAAAAAGTATATTCGGAAAAAAGATATTAAAAAGCTTGGGGTTGAGTAGTTAT
Source organism: Bathyarchaeia archaeon (assembly GCA_038859955.1). Taxonomy (GTDB): domain Archaea; phylum Thermoproteota; class Bathyarchaeia; order Bathyarchaeales; family DTEX01; genus DTEX01. The sequence continues at coordinate 9,729 of JAWCEH010000086.1, forward strand.
GCCGAAAATATTTTGGGTGATTTGTCCTCGCTGTCAAGGAAAGTTCTATGCACATCATGGTGATTTCAGGGGCACTATGCGCCAGTTGATTTGTCCATATTGTAATGCAAAATTTACAGACAAGGAGGCGAAAGAAATCATCGAATGAAAACTATAACTGTACATAGGAAGCACTTCAACAATGATAAGCTGGTTGCTGGGAATACGCTGCTCCATCATCCACACAACAGCACTAGAATGTTATACCTGCACAGAATTTTATAGCTGATGTGAGAAAAATGAGCGTCATCGTTGTGCGGAGGATCGTCTGTGCTGCAACATTGACCTGCCAGTCTGGCGCAAAAGCTACACTTATTGAAAGAATGAATACATTTTTGGGGAGCGGGTTTAAATGGGAGCCTAATGAATCTAACGGAAGATTCACTATTACTGAAGAAATGAAGGCCATGGTGGAAGCTGGTGACGTGAGCCTATGCGCTGCGAGAAGACGGCACTCTTGGTGTTTTAGCTCTGGATTTTTAATAATAAGGAAACCATTTTCCGTTCTTAGGCGGCAACTTAAAGAGGAGGGATTTTCTGCCTTACATTACCTGAAAACTTTAAAGATTTTAGAAGAAAGAATATTTAAACCAATACAATTCTACTGAAGATTACTCAAATAATCTAATCTTTTGCGATGTGGTCTCGGGCTAAAGCTCTCGGCACGGTGTATTTCCCCATAGATAAAACTGAGATCGATGGTATCTGTGAAGTGGTAGTTACAGGCGTATTGGGGGGATGCGATATAAAAGGCCAGCATTTGAAATGAACCCATAGTATTGCTAACAAAGACATGTATAGGAATTCGATTGCTTATACGAATGAGCTCTTCTGAACGCAGATAGTGCATCTTGGTTATTTTCTTCGAGGTGAACCATATTTCAAAATAATGAAAGAGAAAAATCTTTATACCGAGGATTTAACGGTCATAGAAAAGCGAGTCAAGAGACTTGACTTAGTGGGACTTCTCTAAAAATTAAAATAAACTTACTTTAACTATGGGTTGATGGATATGCATTCGCTTTGAAGA
>JAWCEH010000087.1:0-10715 GCA_038859955.1 Bathyarchaeia archaeon
TCTCAACACCATTATAAATCCAGCTCGCAGCAAAAATAGTCTTGCCAGAACCCGGAGGGCCAGTAACCGCTACTAGGCTGCCAGCTGGAAAACCACCATTAAGAACAGAATCAAGCACCAAACTTCCAGTAGATAAACGGCTCATAAATAATTACACCACACAATAAAAACATGACGTTAACACACTAAATATGTTGCCTTAGAGCTATATTTAAGCTTATAGCCAATTTTTCATCAGATTATTGGCGTTATCTTCGGCATCGGATAACCCTTTGAAGTGTCCATTTCTAGTATATGGAGGTTTGTTCTCGGCTTTACGCCGTAGACTAGTACGGCTCCATGTTCCCGTGTAATCCTTAAGTGTACGTCTGCTGTTGCCGAGAGGATATTAGCCAGTCTTGGGTAGCCTGGCTTAAGCAACACTATGCCCAAGCCCCCGGTCTCCCTTAATCGCGTAACATTAATTCTTATTGCTGAAAGCGCCTCTTTCACCCCATACGTGTTTATTAGCATGTCCGCTCCAGTAATGCGTAACACCAGCTGACCTGTCCTCTCCATTAGCTCACGCTCAACATCAAGGTACCTGGCATAGTCCTCTGAGATGCTCTCACCCTTAAACGCCACAAGAGGGGGCTCAGGCTTAAAGCCAGGATAATCTTTAACGCATATCCTCATGAGCCTATCTATGATGTCTCTGGTTGCGCCCATCCCCTCAGCCCCTTTGATTATCTGGCTAGAATCGACGCCTACTGAGGGGATCGCTATTATACCTCTCCCCCTGCTTGGCGAAGTTTGAGACTGTTGGAAACACGATTAAATGGTAATGCAGCGTCGAGACATACTCATCAATCTCGAAGAGAACTAGTGAACCTCTTGGGTAGCCTCCTCCGAGCATCTCATCTAGGCTTTGTGAACCTGTTGAGAAATATTCTTCTGTGTCTGGCTGAGACTCGAATCTACGCGGCTCCTCAACCGGTTTGGGTTTGAATGGCGGGAAAGCCTTAAAGCCGTCTTCACGCTTAAAGACGGCTTGTGTTTCAGGCGTCGGCGTACCCTCATCTTAAGTATTTCCAGGTCTCTTAGAAGCCTTCCATCCAGCCTACTCCTTCTGAGCAGTATTATGCCGTCGGCGACAAACTCCTCTATACCTAAACCAATTCTCTCCTCTCCATGCGGGTTCTCCACTATCAGGATTGTTGTGCAGCCCATGAGCCTGGTAATCCTGCTTAGTATGGTGTGCAGTATAATTCTAGCTTCATGCGTCTCCTTAAACGCCTGCGCTAAGGCTGAAAAGGAGTCTATTATTAGGCGCCTAGCCCCTACTTGGCTCACTTCATTGAGGATCGTCTCTATTACTGTGTGCGGTCTCCTCCTTGGCTGTTACCATGTCTAGGAAACGGACATGTCCCTCTCCCCAAGCTCCTTAAAATTGAAGCCCAAGCTGAGCATGTTGCCGAGGAATGTTTCTCTGTTCTCGGCGAAGCTTACGTATACGCCCCTCTCACCATAATTAACTATGCCATTGTAGAGGAATGTTGCCGAGAATATTGTCTTGCCTGTTCCCGGGTTTCCGGCCAGGATTATTAGGCTGCCCTTCGAGAAGCCTCCGCCGATAAGCTCATCTAAGCCACTTACTCCGGTTGGAACCCTATTAATATTGCCCTTCATCGTATGTTCCCACCTTTACCCTTATATGATTCAGCTATCTTCGTTAGGAATGAGCGTATCTCCTCAACTGAACTCTAGTCGCCGCGCTGCATAAGCTCTAGGAAGCGTTCAGGGCTCATATTTAAGCCAAACTTGCTATTAATCATCGACACCAGGAGTTTAATTAAAACTTTAGCGCCAACCCCAAAAACCCCCTCCAGAGCGCGGTAAAAGGCTCCGGGATCCTCCCAAAATACTTCAAATGGATCGCGGCCCAAACCCTTACGCAGAAAAAACAAAGCAGCCTCACTAGCAGACTCGCCTAGTAAAGAGTAAAGGATCTGCCTACAAACCTCACGGAAAGCCTCGACGATAGAATGAACAGGTTTCGACATAAAATCTCAATTAAAATATCGTTTCCGATATATATATTAATGCGGCCAAATTTTTGCCCATAAACCATAACTCGAATAAAAATGAGACGTAATTATGAGGGCTATATTTAACTAGCAGTATTCAAGAATAAACCTTGCGAGTCCACACTACTTGGCAGCCCATTTGCCCTCCTAAGAGGTGATTCTTACTTCTAGCATCTAGTGTTGCGGAAGCAATGCTATTTTTCGCATCTCGCTTCCTTCTGGTACTCGATGTAGGAGTAGACTATTGTGTAGGCTGCAGCGAATATTATTGTGGCTAGGATTAGGATAAATGCGTGCTCCTGGATTAATGCACCCAGCATGGCGATTACTCCGGCGGCCTTAAAGAGTTTTCCTCCAAGCTTATGGGTTTTCTCCCAAACCCTATCGCTGCTCAATGTCCACGGGGTCCTTATCCCAATAAACCAGTTCCTCCTCGAGTTCTCGCATAGGATCCCAACATAGAAGAGGAGGAGCCCAACGCCTACTGAAACCGTAGCAGCAGGGCCCACATTCACCCCAATATTCCAGAGGATCACTTGTAGGTGCACGGATAAGAGGAACAGAGAGAAGAGTATGATGAACCCATCATAATACCTTCTAAATGCCATATATTCTCCTTCAAGGGATCTATCCTTGGAACCGCAATAAGAAGCAAAGTAACGCCAGTAAGGATGAGGGGGAGAAGGAATAAACCCCAGAATCTCGGGAGGTAAGCGTCAACCTCACCCTTAATGTTCCAGTGGCTGGCCATCCATTCGGGCACCAATGGATACATACAAACGCTAACACAAAAAGAAAAAGCAGCCAATATGAGGACAAACCCTTCACTCTTATTGATCCTCAATAGGCCACCCCAAAGTGCTCATATATTTATATTAAACCTAGAGAAGGGCAGCTGATAATTAAGTATTTCTCCAAAGACGGGTGGAAACATAAGTGCTTGAATAAGGGTGAGCCCTAACCCTCTACCATTTGTAATTTGAAGGGCAATCATGCATCATTAAAGGTTAGGTTTTCTTTCCAAATTCCTCGAAGCTAACTATCTCCTCTAGATTCTTGCGCTTTCTAATTAAGTGGAGTATTCTGCCCTGAATGTCCGTCTTCTTACGTGGGTATCCTAGGGCGAGTAGGGCTACTACACGATAATCGTCTGGTATCTTAAGAATTTCTTTAACCTCCTCCTCGTTGAAGCTGCCTACCCAGCATGTCCCAAGCCCCTCAGCCGTTGCGGCTAAAACCATGTTCTGCATGGCTATCGCAACATCAACCATAAACCATCTTAGAGAAGCCCTCTGGTTCCCGCAACCGACGATAACCACTGGAGCTTCCCTTAGAAAGCCGGCGAAGGGCGCCTTGGCAAGCTTCCCCCTCTTCTCGGCATCAGTCACGACTATGAAGTGCCAAGGCTGAATATTCCCTGCAGAAGGCGCAAGCCTAGCCGCCTCCAAAACCTTCCCCAAAATTTCTCTAGGAACAGGCGTCGGCTCATAAGCTCTAACTGAATGTCTCCTCTGAATAGCTTCAAAAACATCCATGTATCACACCCAGGTTAGATAATTGTTAAACACGATAATAATCTTTTAAAGCACGCAGATAAATTATAAAATTGACAGATGGGGGAGACTTTAACAGCCTTCAAAATATGTAGGAAGATGTTTTGATATACCTGGAGGCTTCTTTCGGAAAATCTGCAATTTTATGATTTGTTTTTAGGAGTATATGGTTTAAACTTCATTTCGAAGAGTATGTTTGATGGGTCTGACTCTGCTTTCTTGACGTTGAAGTTTCTGCCATATGTTTTTGCCTTAGTTACTGGTAGTAGGAAGACTTTTATCTCCCCATTCTCGGGCGTGATCCTTACATAGGCGAAGTATGGTTCAGCATTCCACCTCTCAGCAGCCCCCTCTATCTTGCTCTAGTCAGCATTCACGTTATCCAAGACCCTCTCTTTTGTTCGTCCACGGGTTCTAACGCTTATCGCTATGTTTTCATCCTTTGGGAAGAGCGCTCCATCCTTGTCTACGCAAAGGAGATCTACTCCCTCAGTTTTAACTAGGCTTAGGTTAACACAAACTCGACCTAAGAAGCCACGCAAGCAGATACTCGCCAAAATCCAATACACTAAGGGCCCCTTCCCCCTTGGGGAACCACAACCGTTGACCCAGACATGTGTAAAATTATGGTTGAAAATGCAAAAAACTTAGGCATAAAATTTGTTGACAAACTTTGTGTCGCCAATCTGCTTGTAAACGAAAATATTGTCTCCGGCGCAGTAGGTTTCAGCCTTTTAAATGGAATGTATTACATTATAAAAGCTAAGGCCGTAATACTTGCCACCGGCTCACAAAATTATAGTGTTACTCTCATGTAGTTTGGAACAGACAACGGTATCTTGTTTGCTTATAAGGCTGGGGCTGAAATGAGAAATGCTGAGTTCGGAAATATGTTTGATTTCGCGAGAATAAGTCCAGAAGGTTGGATATTCAGCGGAAGCATGGTGGCGCCCACGTTGCTCATGACTTTTTATTTAATTTAAAGGGGGAGAACCTCAGCAGGAAATATCAGATTAAACCGCCTGACTCCCAGAAACTGTACTGGCATGGTATAAGGAAACTTTAGCAGGAAATGGTCCAATATTTGTTGATTTTAAAGCGCTCCAAGAACGCCTGATATTTAAGCTTCATCAAAAAGTTCAGGAGCGTTTTGGCCGCATACACCTAAGGGTTCCTCCATTAAAAGAGGATAAAGCTGAAGTTGTTCCGTATTTTATAGGAGAACTTTCCTGCGTAAGGGTTAATCATTAAATGGCAACAACCATACATGGGCTTTTCGCCGTTGGCGATGTTTGCGGAAATGGAAGCGCCAGAGGCGGTGCTGCCCTCACACCACCACACAAAATCCATGGAACAGGTCTGTTAAACGCTCTTTTCACAGGGCTACGCGGTGGAGCCGCCGCAGCCGTTTATGCCAGCGCTTTAAAGGCTATTAATTTTGAGCCTGAAATAGATTATAGTCAAGTTAAGGAGTTTAAAGATGAAGTTTTTGCTCCTTTTCAACGAAGAACAGGTATTTCACCCCGTGAAATCATAAATAAAATTCAAGACGCCATAGTTCCCGTAGATTACAGCATTATCAAGAGCAAGGAGCGAATGGAAGAAGCCTTGAACCAAGTTTTAAGCGTTAAAGAGGAAATTGAAAGAATTAAAGCTGAAGACTTTCACGATTTGGCTAAGTGTATGGACGCCGAAAGCATGGCCTTATGTGCAGAATTGTTTTACAGAGTCTCATTAATGAGGGCGGAAACTCGAGGATTTCACATCAGGGAGGATTATTCTGAGATGGATAGTAAAAACTGGCTCAAGTGGATAATAATCAAAAAAAGAAGACGAAAAAATGAAACTATACGCCGAAAACGTCCCAATACATAGATATAAATACAAGCCACAATAACCATTTTAGCCCAGTTCAAATTAAACACAAAATTGAAATGAGGCGCTTCCTCGTGGACGATGGTTTCAGTACAATGAAGAAGAGCTCGAGTCTGTAGTCACCGTGAGGGAGATCACGCGCTTTGAAGCGGAGGAAGAGATGACCACTCGGCTCGAGGCGCTCTCAGAGCGTTAGTGATCTAGAAGATTATATAGCGATGACCGGGGAAAGGGAGCCGTGATAAAGGAAATTTCAATAAAGTCTATACGGGAAGAGGAAGGCAGCGAGGAAAGAGGGGTTGAGTAAGCCGCCACATCGCACCATCGCCATGACTTTTTCTAGATAGTTCATAAGATCTAAATACATTATTCTCTGTTTTCAGCTATTTCTTTCTCCATTTTAAGGTTTTTGCGTAAATCTCGCAAGACAATGCGCCATTATCTTCTCTAACTCTTTGATCATATTTTTATCTTTTCTCCTGTTTTCCCCCATAAAAGTATTTTATCCATTGTAAGAATTAACCAATATATTTCTGTGATCTTGTAAACCGCTTATATTAGCAGCTTATCGTCCAAACAGATTCCGGTCTTTAAAATAATAGGAGACCGATACATCTTTTCACATCAAATATAGGTATTCGTAGTATAAATTCAGAACACAATATTAGGGCCCAAAAACTATCTAAATGATAAGCGTTGATGAATGACGACGACTTAATATTGCCAAATAGTTTTAAGTGAACTTCCTCTCAAATCACATTATAAAATTAACTAAATTTTAAATAGAACTATATTTAATCATTTAAATGGTTGAGAGCATGAACGAGCATGAATCAAAAAGGTCTTCTTATAAGAGAGTTGCTGTGATCGGAGGGCTGGGCGCCTGGTCTGATGCTATGGATGAAATGGTTATCTCAATTACAATGCCCCTGCTAATAGCATTCTGGAAGCTTACTATGGCAGAAATAGCGTTCCTAATAAGTGGGATCTATTTGGGGATGCTCATCTCCGCCTTCGTCTCAGGGCCCCTCGTAGATTATGTAGGTAGGAAGAAGGGCTTCGTGATCGGAAATATTTTTGCGGCGCTTGCCTACATAATGTATCTTTTAGCGCCAAACATTCAATGGTGGTACGCGGCCCGAGTACTTTCAGGATTCTTCGCCTGCCTATCCACAGTAGCATTCTACACATGGCTCCCTGAGGAAACTCCCCCAGAAAAGAGGCAGACCATTATAGGCAGGGCTTCCGCCATGGGGGTAATTGGCACATTAAATATTAGCATTATGCTCATGTTAGCTGGCATTTATGGATGGGCGTGGCATGTCTTCTTCGCATATGTCGCAGCATTCGATGCAGTGATAGCTATTTTAGGTGCTACGCTCCTAAGGGAATCCTCAATGTGGCTGGAACGTCAAAAGCTTCTAAAGGAGGGAAAGCTCGTTAAAGAAAGGCGAGTGCCGATTGGAAAGTTCTTAAGTAAAGAGTACCGCGCCAGGTTCCTTTTGGCGCTCTTTCTTTCAATAGCCGGATGGTTCGGTTTACTGTTTACAGTTTTACCATTCCTTGCAACCTTCCAGAGTCAGGTATTGGCTTTCAGCCTAGTCTTAATCGGACTTGTGGAAATCACGTGCACAATTAATGGTACAGTAGCACGTGCGGTCTTGGGAGCAATCTCGGATCGTATTGGCAGATTGAATACTCTCCTCCTTTGCGCTATACTGTGCATTATAGGTACGCAGCTAAGCTGGCGAACACCGCTCCTAATGGGCGTAGGCGAGAAACTATCAGTAATACTATTTTTCGTAATTTCCTTCTGGATATATATTTGGGGTTTAAATGGCATTTGCGATACTTCACGCACATGGTACGCTGAACTCATACCAACCGGTATAAGAGGATCCATGGAGAGTTTCACACAGATCCTCGCAAGCGCAATAGCATTCTCCGGCACGATAATTATTGGGATCCTAGCAGGCATAATTGGTTTAGGTGAGGCGCTTACCCTAACACCATTAATTGGAGGAATAATTGTAATAATAGTTGCGGTCGTCGGCAAAAAGCTCGGATTCGAGACGAAAGGAAAACCACTAGAAATCTAGGCTAAACCCTTATCCCATATTTTTTAATCTCCACGAGCTGGAAACATAAGCGATATATTAGCGTTTTCCTTTTATCAATAAATCGGTGTCTTTATGAAAGTAATAGGTTTGTCAACTGGTAGAATAGGCGGCAATAGTGAGATTCTCTTGAAAGAGGCATTAATGGTCTGCGAGAGCCTCGGCGCGGAGACGGAGATTATCCGGGCGATGGAGTTAGACCTGCGCCCATGCAGGGGCTGCGAATCATGTACAATGGCAATAGCAAGGGGAGAGAAGGCTAAATGCGTCATCGATGATGATGCCCCATGGCTCTTAGAGAAAATTATATTGGAGGATGCTGCGCTAATAATAAGCGCTCCAACGTATCATCTTAGGCCAAATGGTTACCTTGAGGTCATATGCGATAGAATGCTTCCTGTGTTACTCAGCAATCCTTACGTTTTAAGGAAGGAAAGAGTTGGTGCAATAATTGCCGTGGGGGGAGGGGAGCCCGAGTGGACTCCATTAACGCTCCTCTTAGCGAACATTTTCATGCAGCAAATTAGAAGAGTTGTTGATCAAATGCTGGTTAACTTCTGCCCAAGGCCGGGGCAAGTTCTCTTATACCCAGAGTATCTTGAGAGGGCTAGAAAATTAGGGAGAAATGTGATAAATGCTATGAGAATGCCGATCAGCGAAGTGAAATATGTTGGCGATGAAAAGGAAGAATCATGTCCCGTATGCCACTGCGATATAGTGAAGATTCATAAAGGTTTGCCGGAAGTTTATTGCCCCGTATGCTGGACAAAAGGAAAAATCGTTATGAGGGAAGAGAAGATGGTTATTGAGTGGGATGAGGAAAGCGTAAAATATCCAAGGTTCTCTGAGAAGGGAGTCTTCGACCACCTTGAATTCATTAAGAAGAACTTCAAGTACTACTATGACAACCTAGATAAAGTAAAAAGTCTAATCACGAAATATGCGGAGTATGGTAAAATAGTGAAGCCTAAGAGGGATATTAAATGAAGACTGACGTTGTGGTTATAGGTGGCAGTGCCGCTGGGTTAGCCGCAGCGATAACCGCCGCCGAAGAAGGCGTAAAAGTAGTATTGTTTGAGAAGTATCCTTACCTAGGCGGGATTGCAAAACTAGGAATGGGCGTAGCTGCCGTAGAAAGCAGATTGCAACGTGAAAGAGCCTTCCCCTTTAAGAGGGATGATGCCTTCAAATTAATAATGGAGCATACCGACTGGCGCGCGGATGCCCGACTTGTTAGGGCCTGGGTTAATGAGATGCCACGGACAATTGAGTGGCTGGAAAATCTTGGAGTGGAGTTTGAATTATTAGACATCTATCAGTCTCCGGAATTCATTGTGCCAACAGGACACCTTGTAAAAAGGACTAGAAAGGTCATAATGCCTCCGGATGAGGCTAAATGGACAGGTGTTACTGGGGAGGTCTACATTGCACCAGATAAACCATCCCCGATAGAGGGTGGTAGAACTGCCGTCATGATCACCATTATGGCTGAGAGAGCAAGGGAAAAGGGAGTAGAAATATTCACCAGTTCACCCGTCAAGAAAATTCTTATGGAGAATGGCCGTGTTACCAGCATAGTCGCTGAGGTTAAAGGCGAGAGAACACAAGTTTCCTGCAAATCCGCCGTCATCGCTGCTGGAGGTTTTTGCCATAACAAAGAGATGTTTAAAAAGTATACTGGGTTTGAGGCTGGAACCGATATCCTTGCCCTCCATGGAGTTGAATTGACAGGGGATTGTATACAGATGGCGTGGGATCTCGGAGCCGCACAAGATTATATGGCGCCTGCAATACTCACAGAGCCCTTACTGCCATATGAGCCTAACCTCAGATGCGCTTTTAATCAACCGTTTAACTTAGCGGTTAATCAGGATGGAAAGCGCTTTGTAAATGAGGAGAAACTAGGTGCAAACTGGGTTCACTTAGCCTACGCTATGTCTAGGCAGGGGAATAAATGCGCATATGCGATCTTCGATGAGAATATTAGGAGACATATGGAGGAGTATGGGTTTGAGTACATTTATTACCTGTTTAGACCGATAAGGGTCAAACTTAATGGAGAGCAGTTCGACGAAGCCGTCAAGAAAGCTCTTGAGAGCAAACATTCCTTTTTAGTTGTAGCTGGCTCGCTGGAAGAACTAGCTTATAAAATAGGTGTGAAACCGAGCATATTGAAGGAGACCATAGACGAGTATAACTCTTATTGCGAGAAGGGTTATGATGCGCTATTTAATAAAAATCCAAGGTATCTTATCCCAATAAAGCAGCCAAGGTACTATGCCACAAAATATGTTCTCTATATGTATACTACCGTTGGTGGGATAAAGATAAATGAGAGAGCCGAGGTCCTCAGTAAGAATGGCGGGGTGATCCCAGGTTTATACGCCGCAGGGGATTGTGCTGCTTCAGTTCTTGCCTACGATTTCTCCTTAAGCTACATGCTATGGGGTGCTAACCTAAGCTTCGCCCTAAACACTGGCCGTATAGCTGGTAGAAACGCCGCTTCATATGCAAAAAGTATTAAGTGAAAATATTGATAGAATAGAGGCCTGCCGAATCACCTCTGCTTATATTTATACTTTATTTTGCCCCCTTCCTTCACCACTTCAAAAGAGAAATATGGATTTATTTCCGGATCCTCAACGACACTCCATAACCTATAGAGATGCGGGAGGAATACCTGAAAATTACTAATCTCTTCCTGGCAGTGTGGAGCCCATACATTCAATAATCTTTCTTTTGATTCAGCCTTCGTTGGAATAGCGGTAGACCTGCCTCTTACACCAAAATCAGTTGTTTCCCACTGGTGAACCCTATAGCCGAGGGGTGGAGCATCCTCCCTAATATTCTCTCCAGTAATGCTTATAGCTGCCGCTACAACAACATGATCAAATATTATTAATGATTGCATTTCCTCTGGAAGATTTTCAACGTCCTCCCATCTTATGCACGGCTTAATGATCGTCCCATCGGACCAAACTTGCGGTGCCATTTGAATGGCGCCGATCGCATTTCCATGCTTAGGCCTTTTAATCCAATAAAACTCCTTATGTTCTTTTGGATGCCAAAGAGCAAAACCCTTCTCCATATTGCACCACCACCAG
>JAWCEH010000088.1:0-10700 GCA_038859955.1 Bathyarchaeia archaeon
AAGCCAGCAGGGTTAGATATGGCTTCCAGTTTGAGATTGGGTAGCTGATTTGTAATGCGTCTCCTATATACATGAATGCGAATGATATTACGGGTAGTAGTATGAATGAGAAGAGGAAGAATGATTCTTGGGATAGGCCTCCGCCCGCCGCAGCGGGTAGGCTGAGCGATATAATATACATCATGTATAAGCCTAACGCGCCCAGGATTCCAACGATTATGTATGCTTCAAGGAGGCTTCCTAGGTTCTCGCCCATGGCTTTTATTTGGGATGCCATCTTCCTGAACATCATGTCTGTTTGGCTGTATAGGTAGTGTATTACGTCTCCACCAGTTCTAAGTGTTGACGCGTAGCCTAGCAGCAGATCCTTATAGTCTTTTAGGTTGATTACCTTCACGGCCTTCTCCATGGCTGATATTGGGTCTACGCCTGTTGAGAGGACTATGCGCTGTATGCGCTTAATCTCGTCCCTGAGCTTTGGCAGTAGATCGGTTCTCCTGAGCCTTAGCAGTCCAGAGTAGGGTGATAAGCCTCCCCGAGCCATTATGCTTATGTACATTGACGCGTAGGGTATCTCGACTTTCAGCCCGGATATTCTGTTTGACACCGATATTTTCGGTAGCGCTAAGCCCATTAGCAGAACCATCAGCGGCGGAAGGCTGAAGATAACGTAAATTATCGGGTTCACCATAACCTGCCCGCTTAATCCACCAATAAACCATAAAAATACAAGAAGAGCTGTAAATGAGGCTGCACCCGAGATTATTGTTGCAAAGCCTATCATTGACAGGTATACTTCCGGGTGCGTCTGCATGCAAGCGGCATCCATATCGTAACCTATCCCCGGTGATATTTTGTGGAGCGCCCTACCAATCTTGCCGAAATACGCGTAGCAGAAGTCCTCTAAACCCATTATGCTTCCTCATCCTCCTTATCTGTTCTCTTAAGCAAGCTTCCTATCAGTGGCCCCACAATTGTTGATGGCCCGCTCCACTGTTCTTCGGCGGGTTTGGTTTCAGGCTTCTTAGTTTCCATGGCTAAGTCGGCTAATTTAACTGCACTCTCAGACTTTGGCTCGCTTACTTCTAAAGCCTTATCAACCTCTTTAGGCTCGTTAGGCTGGCTGACTTCAGCAGTTAAGCCTGCTTCTGCGCCGCCAACTAAGTTGCCAATACTTGAGTAGCTTAGTAGGTCTAGTGACGCCATTAGATAGGCGAATGTTGCCTCAAGAGTTGTTGGTGACTGAAGTGTTATGGCTTCTAGGTGTGGTATGCCTATACCTCTGCACTGGTAGTAGTATCTCATGATTATCTGCGCGACTTCTCTCTGGTCTCTGATGTTTCTTTCAGCCATAGCCTTAAGCAGCCGTTCTCTTCGGTCTATCTCTTTAAGCAGGTCCTCCTTTTTCACGCCTCTCATTGCGGCTATTCTATCCAAGAGAATGCTTTTTGTGAGGTCTATTTGGAACTCGTCTTTTGTTGGCAGCCAAGTTGCGAGTTCATTATATTTTCCGAAGTCCACAACCTCCCACAGGTTCCTTATTCTTCTACCGAATCTAGGCCCCTCCTTGCTCGGTAGGTCCACTCTGGCAATGTATAGGCAAACATTCATTAATGGGATGTAGACTTCGGCGACGTTCATTGGCGGCGAGGTTAATCTTTTCACAGCGTGGTCTAGGCTGTCAGCGTGCATCGTGCATATTCCACCGTGGCCTGTGGCTATTGCCTGGAATAGGACGTATGCCTCCTCGCCTCTAACCTCGCCGACAATAATATAGTCCGGCCTATATCTTAGGCTCAGCCTAACTAAGTCAAATAGGGATATTGAGGTTGAATCCGCAGTCCCGAACCTGAAGCCTCTTCTGCTGACGAGTTGAACCCAGTTCTCGTGCGGTGGGTTTAGCTCCGCAACCTCCTCAACTGTTATGAGCTTATCGTTGGGGGAGATTAGGCTTGTGAGCGCGTTTAATGTGCTTGTTTTTCCGGCGCCTGTTCCGCCTATAATCATAAGGTTAAGCTTGTTCTCTAGGATAAGCCACAGGTAAGCGGCTATCTTAGCGTTTAATGTCCCAATGTTTATTAAGTCTATTACTGAGAATGGATCAGGCCTAAACTTTCTTATACAGAATGTGCTTCCGTGAGTTGAGACCTCGTGCATGAATGTGCATGCCAGCCTATGCTTTTCAGGCAGCGAGGCGTCGAGTATTGGCTGGGCGCTTGAGATATGCCTCCCGGAGATGTGCGCGAGCTTAAGGATGAAGTTGTCGTAGTAGAATTCATCTACAAACCGTATATTCGTGGGTATGCTCTCATACTTTCTATGCCACACGTAAACAGGCTTATTTAAGCCGTTGCATGAAACATCCTCTATGTTAGGGTCCATGAGTATCGTGTTTAGCTCACCGTACCCAGCCAGGTCGCGCACAACATAATAGTACACTTTCTCCAGCGAGTCGGCGTTGAGGTTTTTCGCCACCGAACGCTTATACTTCTGCGTTAAGCGCTTAGCCTCCTCGAGAACATATTCCGCAGCGTCAACGTCTATGGCTTCGGGAGCCTGTAGCTCATGGCTTATAAGCGAGACAAGCCGCTCATGAGCCAGCCTCTCCTCATCATTAAGTTTAACCTCATCAACAAAATAGTGATAGCCGACACCGAGCTCAGGGGCCATAACGATATAAACCTTCGCATAGGGCTCCTGAACCCAATACTCATCAATAACCGTGTATTCAGGCTTAAATTCCTCAACCACAACTGGAAACTGCCGTTGAGAGGAGCTTTCACCTTTACCTCTAATTATACTTAACTTAGATATTTTCTCAGGGAACCTTAAATTCAATTTAAACGGAACCACAATGAAACCTCCATTTCTTGACGCATACGAAACTCAAAAACAAAAAGAAAAGAGTGGGAGTTAAAATAAAGCCCGGAGAGCAAGGCCAACACATTCACCAGACCAGAGTAGCATCCTAAGGCAGAGAAACAGTCTTAGGATACTCTTGACCGGCAGCTGAATGTAAACGAACCTCAATGCTAACGCCGGAAACAAATGGTTCGGTTGCTTTGCTAACCTCTATTGTAATAGTCTCCTGTTTTCCCACATTAATTGGTATGCTTACAGTATTACCCCCATTAACCGTTATTACGGGGTTAGTATATTGGTTGAAGAGTTTTCCGTTAAGTAGAACATTATCTATAGTCGCATCCGCCGAACCAGTATTCTTAATCACTACTGTAATCTTGAACCCTTGCGTAGTAGTATTTCCGCTAGTGAAATCAGCTTTTTCTGCGTATATGCTTACTATTTCTAGTTTTTCGAATTTTGTGTATAGTCCTGTTATTCCTCCCATCCAGTATGCTACTGCGACTGCGACGACTATTGTTACGGCCACTAGTATTACTGTTGCGACAACCGGGCTTATACCCCTCTTATCCATGCGTAGTCTTCTACCCATATTCCTTTCCATCACCGTAAAAATAAAGAATTGAACCCTAGATAAATCGCTTGAGAAGCAAAGATAAGGTTCAAACTTACATAACCAAGCTACTTATCCAAAAAATAGATCACAAATACACAGAAACAGGCATAAGTAAGCCAAGAAAAATTATCTTAATGGTGTCCACAATAAAGAAAAACTTAAATATTTTTACCGGTAAACCCCTTTAGAGGTATAGAGTTGAGGAAAATCAGCGTATACATAGACGATGAAGTATGGAATGAATTTAAAAAGGAAGTATTTCAGAAGTACGGAAGCCTAAGAAAAATCAGCAGCGAAATAGAATCAACACTGAAATCACTAATCGTTCATGAGATTGTTGCTTCAACGTTTAAAAAAATGGGCATTGAAGTTGATAGATCAATCTCATCTTTAGAAATTAAAGCAAATAGACCCACGCTTAGAGGCCCCCCATCAGAAGAGATAGTCAGCGAGATGAGGCGAAAGAGGCTTGCTGAAAATATATCTTGACACCAGTTTGATAATAAAGCGATATGTTACAGAGCCAGGCACGGAAATCGCAGATATGCTATTTGATAATGCTGAGAGGGGAAATCTATCTCTGAGATTTTCCCTATGGAATATTGGCGAGATATTAGGGGTCCTTGATGAGAGACTAAGAAGAGGCTGGATCACAGAAAAAGATTTCATAATCATAATGAAAAATCTATCAAGCGAGTTACTTAAACTCCTTCATCTAAGAAGCCTTGAAATAATTCCGGTGCATACACCAATTCTCGCAGAAACATGGCCTTTAATATTAAGTAATCACATCTATGAGGCGGATGCTCTTCAAATAGCAACTTGCATCCAAACTAAAAGCGACATACTCATAAGCGGCGACAAGAAACTTGTACAAATAGGCAGAAAGATAGGGGTAGAATCACTGCATGTAACCGAAGATAAAGAGAAGATAGAAGAGATACTTAAGTAACGTTTTTAAGCGCTAGAGAGTAAATGGTATGTTTAAGCTAAGTTAAAGAGTTTAAATTCACAAGGTAAATATGTTTTATCATCATCCAAGTTTTATATAGGCGTTAATACCTTAGAGCACGTCATGAAATTTAAGACACTAAATAAAAGATACCCTGAGGATAATGGTGCATAGCCATGTGTGGCTGGCTTGATCCATTGAGGTTTGCGGTATGCCTAGCCTTTCTTTCAATAGCGTCAGTACACGATGTAAAAACGAGGGAAGTTCCAAACCTTATTTGGGTTGTCTTCGCGCCAGTAGGTTTAGCCTTAACGCTGGCGTCGCTAGCCTTAAGCGGCTGGAGCCAAACGTTCATGCTCACATGGCTTATAACAGCGGCCATAACAGCAGGGCTCTCAACAGCGCTATTCTACCTAGGCCTATTCGGAGGCGCAGACGCGAAAGCCCTAATATGCCTAGCGATATCAATGCCAACCCACCCAAGCATGGCTGAGATTAAGCCCGCGCTTGAATTACCAGCCTATTCCGCACTTAAGCTGCCACCACCAATATCAGCATTCAACAACGCAGTTTTGATGGCTTCATTGCTGGCAGTAGTTATAGCGGTAAGAAACCTAATAGACCTAGCAGCGAATGGGCGGAGAATATTTGAGGGCCTAGAGAAAGAGAGGCTTATAACAAAAGCATTCGCGTTAATAACGGGGTTCAGAGTGGACGCGGAGAAAATACGCTCAGGGAAACACCACTACATACTCCTAGAAGAGTTCAGCAGAAGCGAGAACGGAGCAATAAAAAGACGCCTAAAAGTGCTACAGCGCCTAAACATGGAAGAGGAAAGCGAGAGCGGAAGTAATATACCGGAAGAGTTTAATGGGAAGATCTGGGTTACAATTGGCCTACCATTCCTAGTATTCATAACGGTTGGCTTTGCAACGGCTGTACTCGCAGGAGACATAATCTTCTGGCTGGTAGAAGCCACAATCCAAAAAACGCTGACTTAAACGTTTGTATATACTTCTATCCCGAAAATACTCGAGGCATCCAAGGCTTCTCTATCAGCGTAAGGCGTCACAATTATCAATCTCGCGGGCTTTTTACCCTCAACCCTCTCATAGAATTCAGATTTTCTCTTAAAGATATATAGGTCTTCCCTGCCAGCGTGCGATTTAACCTCAACAAGTATTACTTTATCATCACGCACCGCAACATCAATATCAACATCACTCGGATAACCAAACACATAACCATCCCTATCATACCTAACCCACTTCTCAACAATTAAACCAAGATCCCTCTCAAGCAAGCCTCTGTGACCACCCCTGAAAGCCTGCTCGCTCAGCAAACCCCATCTGGCACCTAAGGCATCAATATGCCTCCTTAACAGGTTGAAGCCTTCAACCATATCAGCCCTCAACTTAGCGATCTCCTCGTCATGCCTTCTGAAGCCAGCAGCCATATCCTCCCTAAGCCTTGCCTGCTCCTCCTTCAAATCCTTAATCTCCCTCCAAACTCTGGCGATTTCCTCCCAAATCCTGGCTTGGCCCTCTCTCAACGCCTCAATTTCCTTCCAGATTTTAGTCTGCTCCTCCCTAAGCCCCTTAATCTCCTCCCAAACCTTAGAGATCTCAATCCAAATCTTAGTCTGTTCCTCTCTAAGTTTAACCTGCTCTTCAGCTAGACTGTCAAGTTTCTTAAGTATCTCCGACAGCCCAAGGTAGCCGGCCACAGAATAGCGAAACTCAACATCCCTATCGAGAAGCTCCAGAAACTCCCTCTTCAAGGACCCCAGCATTGTTAATCACTACTCTTTTAGAAATAATGATGACATAGTAAAAGTTTTTGCTAGGTATTGAGCCGTATTCACAAGGGGTTACTGTGAACAGAAAAGAGGGAATAATACGTGCTAAGCCAGGGAGACTAAGCGAAAAACCTCAGCAAAAACATGATGCTCACCATACTTAGGGTAGTGATATAATTCTAGGATACTCTTGACCGTCAGCCGAATACAATCGAACCTCAAGGCTTGCGCCAGATGTGAAGTTTTCACCCTCCATAACATAGAGTGTTATGGTAACCTGCTCCCCAACCCCTATGGAAAAATTAACAGTTGTGTTTGTAGAGCCTCCAGAGCACACTAGTACTTTCCCAGAGTAGTCCGCTAATGGCTTCCCATTAATTAAGATATCATATATAGTCGCATCCGCTGAACCAGTATTCTTCAGAATAATGTTAACGCTCCAACCAACGTGGCCCATATCGATGTCGCGTATTGCATAAGCGCTCACAACCTCTATCTTCTCAAACCTTGTGTACGTGCCCACCATATCACCCAGCCAGAATGATATGGCAGCTGAAGCGGCGACAGATACAGCTACAAGAACAATCATAGCGACAACAGGGCTTATGCCACGCCTATCCATGCACAATCTTCCGCTGATTCTCATCGGCCGCCACAAAAATAAAAGGTGTAAGCCAAGTTAAATCATTTGAGAAGGACAATTAAGAAAAACACTTGAGAAAAATAGGTATGCTTTAAGCATGCATATCAATGTCTCATAACTAAAAAACAGATCATAAATTCATAAAAGCATAAAAGCTTCAATTTTGGTTCAAATTTTTAAAGAAATAAAGCGGTAGAAAAAAGAGATTGTTAAATCAGCGAGCGCTCTTAACGCTTAAAACTTGATAAGCATTACATCGCGACATTGCTCAGTAAGCCAGGATACTGCGGAAGATTAACGGTGCAGAAACACTCCAGACCGGATTTAGAATGCAGCCGAATCTCAACATTGGAGCCCGCCTTGAAAGGTTCAGCAGCCTTAATGTAAAGTTCTATGGTTCTCTGCTCCCCAACCGGTATAGGAATATTAACATCTGATGTTAAGGAGTTAATGGAAACCGCTAAAACGATTCCAGAGTAATCTGCCAATGGCCTTCCATTAACTAAAATAGTATCAATTATCGCATCTGATAAACCAGTATTCTTTACTGTTACCACAACATTCCAGCCAACAAGATTCACTCTGGCATCGTATTCCACGCATACATCTATCACCTCAAGCCTTTCAATTATCGCATAAGACCTTAACGCCCTACCCAGCGAATATGAAGCAGCCACAGTGGCGGTCATCGCCAAGGCTACAAGAACCATTGTTGCAGCAGGGCTTAAACGCTTCTCGCGTGCATCCAATTTAACACCCGTAGAACAGAAAATAAACTTAAGATAAATCAATTAAGAAGGACAGATACGCTTTAAACCTCCATAAAAACCCTACATACCCAAAAAACAGACTAATATAACATATGCAAAAAACCAGAAAAATCCTAGCGTCATAACGTAAATATGTATAATAGAAAATTATTTAAATATAGATAACAAATCCATAATAAAAATATGGAGGAAAACACTATAAAACAAGTATATATAAACAGATTTCTCAGACCCTACTTTTTATTAATTAGATCAAAATTGCCTCCTTTCAAAATGGCTCCGATCTCCTTTTCTATAAGTGTAACTCTAACATTAATTCTCTCATCGATCTTATCCAATAAAAATCTAATATCTTTTTCTTTTATAACTAGTTGGTTTTTAGCTTTTTCATCAACATTCTTAATCGCTCTCAGCGCCTATATATATAACGATATCACAGATCTGGAAATTGATAGATTAAATAAGCCAAACAGACCTTTAGTTAAGGGAGAAGCCTCAGAGAAAGAAGCAAAATTTCTTGCAGCATTCTTAGGGCTCATAAGCCTCATATTCTCTCTACTAATTAACCTAGAATATTTCATATTCATGTTAATACTCTCAACTTTAATGTTCTTATACTCTCTACCTCCAATCCGCCTAAAAAATAGGTTTCTAATAAAAAATTTAACAATAGCTGCTGGTTCTTTCCTCACATATATAATGGGGGGAGCCGCATCCAATTTTATATCAGCCCCAATTCTTTTAATGGGCGCTTTAGGCTTCATATCCGCTCTGGGCACATCGGCATTAGTAGATATAGAAGATATAAAGGGGGATCAAACATATAGTGCCAAAACTCTGCCGGTTGTCTGGGGCCCATCACTCACCGTGAGATTTGCAATAATGCTAGTTATTTTGGCTGGAGTTGGCATTACAGTTGGATATTACCAGATAGGCTTTAATGCAATTTTTTTAGCTTTAGGCGTTTGCACACTTGCTGCCTGGATCTATGTGGTGTACCCCCTTTTTAGGCTTTCTAGCGAACAAATACGCTCAGTAGAAATAGGTATTTTTGTTAGAAAAATATTTCTCGTATGCCTTCTACTCCAAATATTAACGTTAGTAGGTGCAATCATGTAGCCCTTAATGATATAGATGCCAAATATCTCTTTAGAGTTTCAATCCTGGGATCCTCCTTCGCCTTTCCATAAAGACTATTAAAGACTTCTATAAGCTTTTGACAAACAGCATCATTCTCAAATTTAAAAGCCACGAAAAATTCGTTCGATTTCTCCGGAAATGGTAACTCCACTATACCATATTCTCCATCAACTATAACAAAGCTATAGGGAACATTTTCAGATACCCTGATATTTAGATTTTTCAAGCTCATAAGATCACGAAGCAAATTCCTTAATTCCGGGCTTAAAAGAACCCTTAATAACTGCGTGTCTACATTTAACAAGTTGGTTCCCGACAATAAGTAAAAATCCACCTTCCTTACAATAACTCTTAGCACACTATCTATAACTCTTAAATCTCTTTTAGTCGTAACGAGGTAAGCTCTTTCTTTGGCGGAGTCTAATAAATCTATAACTTCCTCTATAAGGGAGTCGTAATCTGTGATAATTTTGATCTCACCTAATAATTCATCCATGCTTATGTTTACAGTGAATAATTTACTTTTAGAGAGAACCCTCAGAATGTCTTTCTTTTCAGATTCTAACAAGTTGTCGGACCTCATCATTTTATCTAGCAGTTCCAAATTATTTCTTTGACTAGCGATATTCGCTAATACTTCTCCCAATTTAATGCAGTATTTTCCCAATAAAGTAATTCTATAAGAACCTTGACTTTTTTCCACCAGACCGGCTTCAATCAATCTGCCAAGCCACATATAATATCTTTTCGGGGTAAGCCCTATTTTTTTAATTATTTCGGTTGACTTTTCAATCCCTTTCTCACATGCTAATAGTATTTTTATGGAGTCTTCGCTAGCTAATGAGGAGATTATCTTAATGATATCATTGGGTACACTTTTAGACATAAATGCTACCTAAGGTAAATTAGATTAGAGATTAGTTATAAGTCATGTGGAAACATGATATCAGGCTTCAAATAGATATTAATTTTTTATATTTTAGAACAGAACTTTTTCATCTGAAGGGTATTCTAGTAAATTAAAGAGGACTAAATTAATAACTTTTCGATGCTCGCGTGCTAGGTTGCTCGATTGGAGATCATTAGCTAGTGGCTAAAAGATTCCATTATTAATTACCAATCTGAAAAAGAAGTTAAATAGCTAAGCCCTTAAAAATACCTAGTATTACGAGTATGTTGTTCACTACGCCAATGTAGGGTAGTGATGCTAGGGCGTTTATGCTTATCATCCATTTTCTTGTTTTTGGTAGTGTAAAGGTTAGAATTGTGATTGAACCCCAGAATATCGCTAGGGCTTTTAGCGGATGATACTCTGGGTTTATCTCGGCGAAACCCATGCTCAATCCAATAGTAGTCGTCCAGTAGTCTAGCATTATTCCACTCAAGGCGATGAGAAATGGCATTAAAATGGATAGTGACTTCATAATATTTTTTAGAAATATAGTTTAGAAATATATATTTTTCTAGTATATTCACGAAAATTGTGGTTCAGAGAGAATTTTAGTTACTTCAAAAACTAATCTCTCAAAATCCTAAGCCAAATGGTAAAAAAGGCTGCTAGTTTACTTCGACATCTTACTTAAGTATAGGTTATCGATTATTAAACAAAGTGCCTTAAAGACCTCGTCTTGATTAAGGTTATTTACGTCAATTATTGCGTGGAAGGGTTCGAGGTCTTCGCCTAATCTGAAGCCATAGAGCCTACGGTAAATCTCCCTCGTTCTGCTTTCTCGCTCCCTCATGCGCTTAATGGCTTCTTCAACACTTATCCCATCTCTCTTGGCTATCCGCTGGGCTCTAACCTCCTCAGAGGCGTCAAGCCAAATCTTAAAGCCCTCCCTGAGAAGCCAAGGCATTGTCCAGCTATCCAAGACAACGTTGCCTTCCTCAGCCCACTCAAGCATTTTCTCGTCAACACG
>JAWCEH010000089.1:0-10619 GCA_038859955.1 Bathyarchaeia archaeon
AGGATAGCTTGTCATTATTACTGATTTCGTGAAGAAAAACCATTCGGAACCAGTAAGCTCATTTAATTTATTTTGGGGATCTACTTTTCTAGCCTTTTTATGATTACAAATTACGTACTCATGTTCGCTTAAGAGAACTGTTTGCAATTATATTGCAAACACATTTATTTATCGTTTTTAAAGATAAATATAGGGATGCTTAACGTGTATTAAAATGCTCGTTTTCAGTAGCTTCTTAATAGTTTTTAGTTTTCAGACAATTTTATCTTCTCTATATCTATAACTAATGCTGTGATTTTCATTTTAATGAAGGAATGGGCTGAAAGTTTAGCTTATTCCTTCAAGAGCTTTTCGAAGGGCACCTCCAGATCTTTCCAACAAACTAAGTGCTTCTTTATAAGACACTTTAGATTTAATCATTATTATGGCTGCTTTAACGTTACCTTGAGCTGCGTTAATCGCTTTGTCGGCTTCATCATGGCTTACGCCAGTAACTGCCATAATTATTCTTTTTGCCCTCTCTTTCAATTTCTCATTGACGACTTTTAAGTCAACCATAAAGTTTTCGTAAACCTTACCCAGCTTAATCATCGTGGCTGTTGTCAACATATTCAAAACCATTTTTTGGGCCGTACCAGCCTTCATTCTAGTGGAGCCAGTAATTACCTCTGGACCAACTATAACTTCTATGGTAATGTCAGCTATTTTCGCTATTTCAGAATTCGGATTGCATGTTATGGCTATCGTTTTCGCTCCCATTTTCTTGGCAAATTCGAGAGCTGCGACGGTATAGGGTGTTCTTCCTGACGCACTAATCCCTACAAGCACATCCTTTGAAGTAAAACCCCGGTTTAAAAGATCTATAATCCCAGCGGCTCTATTGTCTTCGGCCCCCTCTACAGGTCCATAGAGGGCTTCGATTCCACCAGCTATAATTCCCTGAACAAGGTCGAGACTAACACCAAATGTAGTCGCCATTTCCGCAGCCTCCATGACGCCAAGCCGACCACCCGTACCAGCTCCTATGAAAAATAACTTTCCCCCTTTTTTAATGGAATCAACTATTAAATCCACGGCTTTAGATATTTTCGGTATCTCTTCCTCTACGGCATACGCTACTTTCTTATCTTCCGCGTTTATTATTCTAAGGACTTCCTCTATAGATCTTTTATCAATATCAATGGATGCTGGGTTTCTTTGCTCCGTAACTAAGTTTTCCATATTCCTTACTCCTTAAATATGTAAGTTAAAAGACATAACTTTTATGTTTTCCAAGCGTTGTAATCAATCTAATCTCTTTAAGGGCTGAGAAAATATCTCCTGAAACTGCCCAAAAATTAGGGTAAAATATTCTCGCATTTGGGCACAGCTTTTAAACAATATTTCTAAATTGTTTAAGATCAATTAAATCTGCCTCAAATTCCACTTATAGCGGCTTAGGCTAGATCTTCTTTAATTCACTTGGCTTTCTTTTTGCCATTCTATCTCATTTTTCACAGCCTCAGCCACTAAGGGCATGAAAAAGGCTGCTTCAAAAATTAGTATTACCAAGCACAATTTTACCCATAATTACTCTTTTACGAGCCCCCGTGGCGGAAGGTACATTGTTACAAACCCCATTAATCACCTCGTTGGCTAGAATGGCCATAGTGAGGGCTTCTTTAGCCGTGGAGGGAATTCCATACTCCTCATGGAATTTAATGTCAACTTCAGGAAGCTCTTCGCTAAGCATTTTTATGATAGATTTATTAAAAACGCCTCCTCCCCCTAAAATAACTACATCAGGCATCGATGGAAGAAATTCTTCATAGCTCAACGTTATGCATTTAACGGTAAAGTAAGTTACCGTTGCCAGAAAATCCTCAGGCCTTATCCATTCAAACTTGTTTATGAGACTTAAAGTGTAATGCTCTCCAAACTCTTCTCTACCCGTAGTTTTTGGAGGTTTTTTCTTTAAGAATGGATGTTTCATAAGTTCACTTAAGAGCTCATTATTTACTTTGCCTTTCATAGATAGTTTTCCATCTACATCATAGCTCAATAGACCTCTCGTGAAGTACTTTACGGCAGCATCAATCATCATATTTCCCGGGCCGGTATCAAAAGCTATTACTTCATCAAGGCTTCCTCCCTTTGGTATAAAAGTTACGTTAGCAATACCTCCTATATTCTGGACAGCTATATTTTTTTCTTTGCTTCTGAATAATATGTAGTCCACATAGGCGCTAATGGGAGCCCCCTGACCTCCCGCAGCTACATCTCTTGTTCTGAAATCTGCTATTACTGGTAGGCCGGTTCTCTCAGCTATAACAGATGGCTCTCCTATTTGGAGTGTAGATCTAAGACTATAACCAGCTATTGATAGAGGGTTTGGCATATGATATACAGTTTGCCCGTGAGATGCTATTAAATCCACTTCATCGACTTTTAAGCGAGCTTTTTCTATCACCTTAAGGGCGGCTTCTGCAAATATTTCACCTAATAGAAAATTGAGGTAACAAATTTTATCAACCGTACTTTGGGAAGATTCAAATGCTTGGAATATAATCTCCCTAACTTCCTTAGAATAGGGGTAATTCTCATGAGCTAATATCCTAAATCTTATATCTACCCATGATCCCTCTATTTCCGCTAGAACGGAGGAAACTCCGTCAGCAGATGTGCCTGACATAAGTCCCACTATTCTTCTAACGCGTTTATTCTTGAGAGCCATTAACTTATCCATCGGATTACTTTTACTCTCCAATCTCAACCCACCAAATCATAGTCAAACTTTACTAAAGGTTATTAAAAACTTTACTAAAAGAGAATTTTGAGACCGATTATCAGTATTCAGAAGAATAGATATAGCATAAACTTTACCAAAGCTAAAAGTTTATTGGGGCTGCATCCCATAAAATTTATATTTATCCAACTTTAGTTGGATAAAGTTAGAGCAAAAGGTGGTGAAGAACAAATTATGGCAATTATCAAATATATTGTTCGTCGCATTATTTCCGCTTTTTTTACATGGATCATTGCTCTAAGCATACTCTTTGTCTTACCTCGATTATTACCAGTAAGTCCAGAAGAGTTATTAGCTTCATCTTACAGACTCCCAGAAGAAGCTACTAGAATCATGCGTGAAAAGTTTGGTCTCGAGTTACCACTTACATCACAATTTGTATTGTTTCTTAAAAATGTAGTTTTTAACTTTCCACCCGATTTTGGATTCTCATACACTTATTATCCATCTCGCGTCTGGGACATCATGACAATGTATCTTGGATGGACCATTTTTCTTTTACTTCTCTCTTTGATAATGACCGTGGTGATAGGCACTTTTCTTGGAATTCTCATGGCTTGGAGGCGTGGTTCAAAGATCGAGAAAATTCTTTCTTGTTTTACAGTGTTCGCGATGTCATCTCCAGTTTTTTGGCTGGGTTATCTGTTAATAATTGTATTTTCGATGACTCTTCAAATATTTCCCGCAGGCGGGGCTCACTCCCCTACATTAGCTCCATCTTTTAGTTTTGAGTTTATTATTAATGCATTTAGATACGCGGCCCTTCCTATGCTAACGCTCGTGATAACGCAGTCTCCTTCATACGCGGTTTTACTGAGAGATAATATGCTATATATTTTCTGGGAAGACTATGTGCTAATGGCTGAAGCAAAGGGAGTTAAAGAAAAAGATATAGTCTTAAAACACGTAGCCCGGAATGCAATTCTACCAGTAATTACACTTTTCATGATGCAAGCCGGTTTGATATTAGGGGGACAGATAATGGTAGAGATAATCTTTTCTTATCCAGGAGTGGGTAGATTAATTGTTGATGCAATACTTGGCTTAGATTATCCTGTTATTATAGGTTTCTTCTATCTTATAATTTCAATGGGGATAACTATGAATTTAGTGGCGGATCTTATCTACCCATTTATAGATCCAAGAGTACGATTTGAATAGGAGGATTTGATTTTGCTCAAGATACTAAGTCTAATATTACATGATAAAAGAGGAATTTTCGGCATTTCTACACTTCTCTTCTTTTCATTAATTGGAATATTTGCTCCTTATATTTCTCCATATGATCCTTTCGCTATTTGGACCCCCAATTTGCCAATCAGCTTGCGCCATCCTCTTGGCACAGACCCGCTTGGAAGAGACGTATTGAGCCAACTTATCTGGGGAAGCAGAACTTCTCTTATAGTATCTTTCACGGCGGCTTTGGGGATTATGGGAATAGGCTTAACTATCGGCTTAATATCAGCGCTTTCTAGACCTCTTGTTGATGAGGTTCTTATGCGATTTACCGATGTTATACTATATATTCCTAAGCTTCCACTCTTAATTTTCTTTGCACTAATACTTGGACGCGGTTTTCTAAACGTTGTGTTAGTACTATCGCTTACAATGTGGCCTCAAACAGCCCGTGTAATAAGGTCAGAGGTCTTATCTATAAAACAGCGTCCTTTCATAGATGCCGCTAAGATAGCTGGTGCGGGAACACTTAAGATTCTCGCCATAATCTTGCCACATATTTTTCCACTAATATTAGCGTCTATTCTAACTCTAATAACGTGGTCGCTTATTTACGAGGCTTCTTTGGGCTTCCTAGGTCTTGGAGATCCCTCTGTAATGAGCTGGGGGACAATGTTCCATTACGCGTTCTTATCTGGTGCCATCTATTTGAGAAACTACGCTCCGATTATAGCTCCCGGGCTCTGCATAACGCTGATAGGTGTAGGTATGAATAGTTTAATTTCGGTCTTAGAAGAGGTTGTTAATCCTAAGATTAAAGAGGTGAGAAGATGGAAACCGTTCTAGAAATTAATGATCTCCATGTTAGTTATTTTACTCAACGTGGCGAAGTTAAAGCTGTGAATGGTGTTTCTCTTAATGTTGGGAAAATGGAGAGATTTGGTTTAGTGGGCGAATCTGGCTGCGGAAAAAGCACATTAGCACATTCCATTTTACGTCTCATCAAACCCCCTGGAAAAATAATTAAAGGATCTATATGCGTTGATGGTGTCGACATATTAAGGCTTAGCAAAGAGGATCTTAGATCCTTCCGTTGGAAGAAGGTATCTATAATTTTCCAAGGAGCGATGAATTCGCTAAATCCAACTCACCGTATTGGATCTCAATTAGTTGAAGCGATTCTTGCACACGAGAGAATGAGAAAGGAAGAGGCACTTAACAAAGCCGTGGACCTTCTTAAGTTATGCGGTATTGACCCACTTAGAATAAACTCCTATCCATTCCAGCTAAGTGGCGGTATGAAACAAAGGGTTGTAATCGCTATGGCTATTGCTTTAAACCCATCACTTATAATTGCTGATGAGCCGACAACAGCTTTAGACGTTGTTACTGAGCGAAAAATACTAGCATTACTTAAAGATTTGCAAAAAAAGTTTAAATTTTCAATTTTTATGATCTCTCATAACATAGATATGTTAGTAAATTTCTGTGATAGGATCGCCGTTATGTATGCTGGTAAGATAGTTGAGGTTGCTCCCACCAAATGTATAATATCTCATCCACTTCACCCTTATTTAAGGGGGCTTCTAAGATCACGTGATGCTCTATCTCGTGGAGAATTTTGGTTTATTAGTGGCTCGCCACCTGATTTAATAAATTTGCCCAGCGGCTGCGCGTTCCATCCTAGATGTCAAATGATCGCCGAGAAATGTAGGAGGGAATCTCCAACACTGAAGGAAGTTGAACATAATCACTTTGTAAGTTGTCATATGGTGGGATAAACAATGGAGAGCGAGATAGATGCATTCAGGCAAGATCATTTAGTCCATATTATTCACCTTAAGATATATTTTCCAATTAAAGGCAGCGTTTTCTTTAGTAAAAGGTATGTACGTGCAGTCGATGATGTCACTTTTTCTATAGAAAAAAATAAGATAACTGGTTTGATGGGTGAAAGTGGATGCGGAAAAACAACAATTGGCAGAGCAATAGTGATGTTAGAACGCCCAACAGAGGGAAAAATTATTTTTGAAGGAAAAGATATATGGAAACTTAACAAAACAGAGTTAAAAAACTTTAGACGCTCTGTCCAAATGATTTTTCAGGATCCTTTTGCATCTCTGAATCCTCTACAAACAGTGTTTGGTAACTTATCGCTTCCGCTATCTGTTCACGGTTTAAGTAAAAAAAGCGAGATGCGAGAACTCTGTGCCCGCACACTAGAGGAGGTTAAACTATCACCTGAATATTTGGACAAATATCCTCATCAGTTAAGTGGTGGAGAGCGGCAGAGAGTTTGTATAGCAAGAGCTATGATCCTTAAACCACGCTTTATCATAGCTGATGAACCTACTTCGATGATTGATGCAAGTATAAAGGGCGAGATTTGCAAACTTTTGATAGAACTGAAGAATAAATACAACTTAACATTACTCCTTATATCACATGATTTAAGCATTATTCGGGGCCTGAGTGATGTTATTGTGACAATGTACCTTGGCAAAGTGGTAGAAATTCTATCATCAAAGAAGTATACAGAATTCTTGCATCCTTACAGCCAGCTGTTAGCATATGCCTCCGACTTCTCTATTGAGGATGAAAAACTCCCATTAAAAGGCGATGTGCCAAGCGCTATTAATCCTCCCAGCGGCTGTCGATTTCATCCTCGATGCATCATCGCTACAGAAAAATGTAAAAAGGAAGTTCCATCGTTGAAGGAAGTAAACCCCGGCCACTATGTTGCATGTTTCTTATATGACCGCAGATAAAATAAAGTTAAAAATGGAGGTTTACTGAGTTTTCGCCCTCAGAGACTTAAGACTAATGTATACAAGCGCGGCGGAGGCGGCAACTATTACCGCTATTAGTGTTGGAACCATTGGGATAGGCTCAGCAACCTCTGGTAATACTGGCAAGATTGAGGTCAAAAATTCTATTCTTGGCCAATTGTATCCCAAATCGGTTATTTCCAGTCCACGAAGGGTATCCGTCCTATATGCCCAAATGTATCTAGTATAATATAGACCTATAAAGGGAAGCTCCTCCGCTATGATTCTCTGCATTTTATGCGAAAGTTCCTTTGCTTTCATTGGATCTGTAGTTGCTCGGTATTCCTCTAACAGATCGCCGAAGGTTGAATTATCCCACCTTGTCCATCCTCTATAGTGTATTGATGTCCCTATAGGAACTTTAGGTCTCCAATAGAATTTCATCATGAGAAAGTCAACTAGATCAGGATGACTCGTCTTTATTACCCCCATATCAAAGTAGCCCATATTATAGTTTGATACATAGAGAGCTGCAGCTAATGTCTCTAGGGAGGCATCAATTCCTATCTCCCTTAGCATCGTCACTATGAGTGATCCTACTAGCGTTTCTTCGCCAGATCTAGCCTGTACTTTCAGAGTTAATCTTGTACCATTTGGGTATTGCCAGAATCCATCTGGACCTTTAATGAAACCTAGTTTTTCAATAAGTTCAACTGCCTTCGTTTTGTTATAAGTATATTCAGGGAGGTTTGGAGCAAGATGTGGCGAGTTTGGCGGATGGAAACCCATACTTGAGAGTTCTCCATATCCCATGGTTGCAATCTCCAGAATCATTTTTCTGTCTAAGGCATATGCTATTGCTTTCCTGAAAGCTACTTCACTCAACGGGTATTTTGCAGTATTTATTAGGAGCCCTACCCAAAACATCATATTCCATGACCAGAAGTTCGCATCAGGGAACGATTTTACGAGAACATTCGGCAATCTAAGTAAATCAGCTACCTGAGCTGGTTTTTCAACTTCGATTATATCATACTCGCCAGTAGCCATTAAAGCCGGAATTGCTGCACCAGGCGAGAGCAACGTGACAATTATTTCAGAAAAAGCTGGTTTTTTACCCCAATATTGTTCGTTTCTCACCATTCTAATTGTTGTTGCCCCCTTAGTAAATCCAACGATCTTATATGGGCCTGAACTTATCGTTTCTGTCGCATCTAAAGTTTTTGGATTAAGATAGTCCTCAGCTGTCTTGTAGATATGACTTGGAATAGGAATATACTCAAACCAATATTCAAGGAATGGGTAGAAAGTTTTGTTGAGATAAATCCTATAAGACTTCGAGCTGACTACCTCAAAGCGCTCAATATATTGAAGGATTCCCCAATCATCAAGTATAGGCTCCTTTTTTAAGACTTCATATGTTAAGAGAGCATCTTCCGCTTTGATCGGTTCGCCATCAGACCATTTTGCATCTCTACGTATATTAATCGTTATTACTTTGCCATCGGGGGAAATTGACCAAGATTCAGCTAAGAGAGGCACCCAGTTGCCTTTTGGATCTACTGTTGCCCACCTTTGATGCGCAAGCGGAGTAATAAATGCCATCACCCTAGCTGGGCCCGCACCTTTATCCAGCCGTCCCTCAATAAACATTAAAGGACCCGGAGCCACGATTCCAACGCGAAGCGTCGCAGGTTTTTCAGGTTTTGGAATTAAAATTATATTGATTAGTTGATAAGTTGCAGCTGAAATTATTACTACTAGTACTAAAACTAGCAATAGACTTTTTCTCTCCATAACTACCCTCCACTCCAGCTAGTTTAATAGCGCCAACCTAAAGTTTAAATTTAACCTAGTTAAATTTAAGTTTTATCGATTGTTATTGTGAAAAGGTTGAATATTATAATCTAACGCCTCGGAGAAAGTTATAAATGATTTATAACTCCCTTTTCATGATTCTGAATACTCTGGTCACTTTAAAGCCGAATCTTTCGTAAAATTTTCTAACCTCTTCCCTCGCCCAGAGAAGAAAAGCGTTATGTATTCCCCTTTCTTTCATAGCCTTAAGGCACTTATACAACAACAGTGTTCCTACTCCTTTTCCACGCATATCTTCTCTTACCCCAATGGGTCCGAAATGAGGGCCCGGCATATACCATTCGTACCCTTCTCCATTCCAAAATTGGCAATATCCTATAACTTCGCTTTCTTTAACCGCTATGAAAACTTGGTCCTTACGGTTATGTAAAATAAGCCCGTAGGCACGTGTATACCAATCGCCTCCAAAGTAATTTTTAAGGAACTTCATTAATGGATATAGATACTCTGTTGTTAGAGTCATAACTTTTATATTCTCGCGTTCAAGTTTCTCCTCAACCTCTAGAATATTCTGTGGATATTGAAAATTTGGCCATAAACTTGCATCCATAGCTAAGGCTTTTGATACCTCCGTAAATCCGTTTCTAATTATGATATCGTATTCGTGAGGATACGAATCTGCATCTATTCCGGGGAAAAAGTAATTGGGTATATATGGTGAGTAAAGAACTACTTTCTTACCTTTGCTCCTATGATAGTTAAGCGATTCTCTAATAAGATAATTCCCAACCTCACTTTGATATGCTTCAGGAGCTATACCTAAAGCAACAATCCATCCCACGTCTTTATCTTGCTCAACTTCTCCCTTTAGCAAGGGATACTCTCTAACAACATTATAAGAAAAGCCAAGCAATCTTTCTCCATCCTCAGCGAGTAGTAAACCTTCAGGTTCAAAATTTACATCTAGCAAGACTTTCCTCTCGAAGACTGCTATATTTATCAAATCTTTAATTAAGCACCTATTCCACAAAGAAACTACCTTCATTTCCTCTCCATATTTATAGGGACGAATTTTTATCTTCAATCAAATCACCAATTCTTATTTTATTTAAATAGCCGCCTTTAAAAATTAATAAGAGCATAGATTCATTATTTCATCGCATCCATTATCTTTAACGTTTCAAGAGAACCTCTAGAGACATTTTTATTTTCACGTTGATGTTGTCAGGACCCGTACTTCTCTCTTTAACGTTCAGCCTAATTCAGCCGACCTCGGGAGGCATTGGGGCATCCCTGTCGCATCTGCCAACCTTAGCATACTGGATCAGCTTACGCAGAACTAGCTTCTTGTCACGCTTAGTCCACTCCCTATAAGGCTGCCTGTTAATCCAGGCTACAACGCGCTCAACGTCACGCCTGGTCGCATCCTCCAGGTTGAAGTCTATGGCGCGCAGGAGCGCCGGGATATGGCTTGCAACCTTGCTCAGCCTAGCCGTCGAAAGCCCTAAACTGGCCAGGTGATCCAGGAAGCGGAGCGCCACCTCGCCGTTACGCCCGAATCCAGCGATAATCCGCCTGTAGCGCTCAAGCCTCTCATCAAAGTCATAGATCTCGCTCTTCACGCTAAACTCATTATTTCCAAATTTAAAAGGAGGTGTAGGGATTTGGACCCTAGAGGTTGGCGCCCTGGCCGGGATTTGAACCCGGGTCGGGCGGGCGACAGCCGCCTATACTAGACCGGGCTATACTACCAGGGCTTATAACCAAATATTTCTGATTATCTGAGTACCCTAATAAACGTTACGTCTGTGAGATGACATTTTTATATATTTAGAGGTTGCTTTTAATTTTTGGGGGCATGTGGATATGGTTGGCGTGAGCGTTAAGTGGCTTGGGCATGCTAGCTTCCAGATAACTGTGGATGGGAAGAACATTTATATTGATCCCTATGAGGGAGAGTATGTTGATAAGGCGGATATTATTCTCGTAACCCACTCCCACTACGATCATTGCGATATATCTAAGATTGAAAGGGTAAGGAAGAATGGAACGGTTATAATTGCTCCTGAGGA
>JAWCEH010000090.1:0-10407 GCA_038859955.1 Bathyarchaeia archaeon
GGTAGAAAGATACTCTCCGGTTCTAATGCAACAAGCTATAACTACTCTGCCACTGAAGACGATGTCGGTTCACATACATTATCAGTAACAGTTATGGATACTTACGGTGATTCATCAAACACGTACTGGACAATAAATGTTGATGTAACAAGTATTACCGAGGTTAAGTCGATTCCTGAGTATGTATATTCTGGTAGGAAGTACAACGTGACAATACTAATCTGGAATAATGTTTGGCAGGGAACTGTTGAGGTAGACATCAGCTACCCTGAGTATATAGCTATGTTCAGCAATACTCATTGGACATTTCGCAACGTCAAACCCAATGATACAATCACAATAGAGCTGTGGTTATATGCTCCAGCCAAGGTGTTAACATCATTCGGAGAGGTTTCACTCATTGGACAAACCTTAACTTTAACTGTTGAAGTTAGCTTCGTTGATAAGTATGGGCGCTCTTACCGGGAGTCCCATACGGCTGAGTTCATAATTAGAGGAGAAATAAATCTTAGGTTATTTAGCAAGTATGTTAAGCCCGAAAAAATCACGCCAGGGGATACAGTCACAACATCAGTAACAGTGCTTAATGTAGGTGTTTCATCAGCCCAATACGCAAATGCCTCTATTCTCCCAGCAGATTTTATAGAACTTCTTGCAGAGAGTTTTGTTTATATTGGTGCCATCGAGCCTGGCTCACCAATTCCAGTATTGCTGAAGTTTAGGATAAAGGATGATGTCCCACCCGGAACATATGATATCGTCGCGAAGATCTGCTACTTTGATGATATTTATAATGAAAATTACCTGCTAGTAAACTTCACAATTCAAGTAACTCCTAAAGAGACTCCAAGTCCGGGACCGTCAGGGCCTACTATAGAGGAATATCTAACAGTGATATACATCGGAGCTATTATTGCCGCTTTCATAGCTTTATTCTTAATTTTAAGAAGGAGAAAACTTCAGACCATCACAGGAGGAGGGTAGTTTTATCTTTCATTTTTTCTTGGTTGGGACCTCTATGGAATTCGTAATATTAGCATTTGAAGCTCTAAAAGAGCGCAAGGTCAGGTCAATATTTACTATATTCATGGTTATTATAGGAGTTACTCTCATTGTGGGCGTTGAAAGTGTGAGTTTAGGGGCTAGAAGATTCATAGCTGGTGAATTTGAAAAATTTGGAACCAATATAATAATTGTTACAGCCTCTGGAGGCGAACCCATTCCTCAAGCATTCATGGATGATATGAAATTACTGCCCCAAGTCAAGGCAGTGATTCCGGTAGTGAGTCGGCCAGCGACAATAACGGCTAGAGGCATTACAAAGGATTGTATGATCATTGGCATTGACTTTAACTATTTACCTATGCTTGTTCCGAAGCTGAAGCTTTTAAGTGGAGATTACCCATCAGAATATGACACTATGGGAATAGCCCTCGGCTATCAGGTAGCCTTTGAACCAGATGGATCAGCATTTGCCGAAGTGAACAGCCCAGTTCAAGTACAAGTTGTTATGTATGCGGGATCACGCATAGATACTATCCGTAAAAGCTTTATTGTCAGAGGCATCTTTGATTATTTTGGAAGTTTTGCCATACCTATAGATATATGCGCATGGATTCCACTTGAAAATGCTATGCGTATCTTTAATTCACGAGGATATGACACTGTTTATGTTTTAGTAACTAGCGAAACATACTTGAATGAAACCGTTAAATATATACAAAGCAAATATAACATACGCGCTACGACAGCAGAGGAAATAAAGAATACCATAGATAATGTATTAAAAGCAATTGACATGTACATAGGAGCGATATCTGTTGTAGCTTTATTAGTGGCTGGTATAGGCATAATAACGACTTTGTATACATCAATGCTAGAAAGAATACGTGAAATAGGCGTCCTGAAAGCTATAGGCTTCAAGGATAGACATGTGCTAATGCTATTCCTATACGAAGCCATACTTATAGGCGTATTTGGGAGCATCTTTGGTGTTTTCGGTGGAATAGGTCTATCTTATGCTATAATCGACGTTTTCTTCTCTAGAATAGGTTTTCCAGTAAAACCATTTTTCACAATCGAAGCCTTTTTAAAATCTATAGCAATGGCAATAGGGCTAAGCATAGCAGCTGGTCTATATCCAGCGTGGAGGGCATCTAAACTAGATCCTGTAGTAGCATTAAGACATGAGTAATAAGCAAAGGTTTAACCGCTCCTAGCAAGATTTGGAGAATATGTGAAAAAACAAATCTAATTTAAGACCCAGATTTCATGCTTGCTTATATTTTAGCTCGTATGTGATCCTGTCATAGTATATATTCCTATGCTCTGTTTCTATCTCTCCCCTCTGATTGTCAACAGGATCTGACCTTAGGTACTTCTTAGGCGGGTAGAAATTTCCCATCATATCAAGATTGAACACTGTTCTAAAGCTGTCAATATTTCCAAAATAAAATTCATATAGTATCTTATTGCGTGTTCTCCAATACCTACCGAACGATAGATCAGCAAACAACCAGCCGTATGGTTCAATGTAGAACTGTGCCCAGTCGTGTGGTGATGGTCCTTCTAAAGCAGGGTTTGCATACCAACCGCTTTGCCACCTTGCTGGAATTCCTGAGATTCTCATTAGTGTAATAAACAATATTGCATGGAACCCGCAGTCGCCTCTGAGGTTC
Source organism: Bathyarchaeia archaeon (assembly GCA_038859955.1). Classification (GTDB taxonomy): domain Archaea; phylum Thermoproteota; class Bathyarchaeia; order Bathyarchaeales; family DTEX01; genus DTEX01. The sequence goes on from JAWCEH010000090.1 coordinate 2,679, forward strand.
TCTGCGACGTATTCTCCTATATTCTCGTATGTTGAGTATTCAGCCACATAGGTGTATGTCATATTCTCAGCAACCCATCGATATATTTTCTCTGCCTTTAAGTAGGGATTTTCAGTATCGCCAACGATCTCAGAGGCCAGTTGCTTATATCGCCTAGTGAAAATGACATGAGGGGGTTGCTCTGAGGTGTACCTTTGATAAAGTTCACTTTCTTCATCGAATGGCTTAACATCATTTGGGTTTATTCTCCTGTAGAAGGCTTTTATTGTGTATTCATACTCAACCCAAAACTCGGCTGATCCATCTTCTTTAGCCTTATCCTCGAAATATATGGTTCGCTGATAATATTGAGATGGCGCTATCTGATACTGGCTGTGGGAGGTTCCAAGTAGTTTGACGTCTCCTTGTTGCTCATTTTCTACCGGATATGGAAGCCAACAGCGAACAATTTCACCGGGTTCTAATGTGTTAGGAAGCACTCGGAGAGTCATTCGAACCCCAACTTTCCTTGGCTTTATAAAGCCTTCTTCATTGCCTTGAACAATTTCCTCTACATGCTTGATCAAGGTCTCCCGTGCGCTTCTGGCTCTTTTCTCTCTGAGCCGTTTGAGCTCTTTGCAGATCTCTTCATCACAAAGAAACAGTAAGTTGTCGATGAAAGCTCGGAAGAAATACCTCTTTCCATTAATCAATATATAATCCACATAGCCCCTAGAGATCCATTCCTCAAACTTCGTTATCGCATAATTTCCAAATTCCTCTCGAAGCTTTTTTATAGCCTCCTCTTCGGGCACATCAAAATCTTTTGGTATTCTTCTAATCCTTTCTAACTCATATTCTAATCGCGCTCTTAGGTCTTGATCGATATTTTTTGCTAGTAGCCAGCGAATCCGTTCCTCAGCAGCGGAGAAGTTCCCCATGGCTTCAAGTCTCAGGATATCTTCAGGAAGCTTGGCATATTTATAACAAATTTCAGCCATATGTGACACCGTAATTGCGATCAAGAAGATTCTGTTCTATATCCAAAAGTGCCTAGTAACTAATGTAAATAACTTTAAATTAATAATCCACAACAGGTTGGAAAGTTACTTTTGGGGATACTAGATGATTATGAAATATGCCAAGGATGGACTAGTTGTAGATGAAGTAAAAGAACTCGCAAAGATTGAGGAAACTTCATACAAAAAGATTCTAAGGAGGATTGCTGACGGCCGTATAGTTGTCGCTAGAAACGTAGCCAGAAAGGACCTGTCCAAAATAAAGCTTGTGGGGATAGGTTATGGTTTAAGAACTAAAGTTAATGCAAATATAGGTACCTCAATGTTTGTCAATGACCTCGATATGGAGAAGAGGAAGTTAGAGGTAGCTATTCAAAATGAGACTGATACTGTTATGGATCTGAGTACTGGTGGGGATATTGATGCGATAAGAAGGGAGCTGATAAGCCTTTCGACAGTTCCGTTTGGTACTGTTCCCATCTACCAAGCTTATATCGAGGCTGCTGAAAAGAAGAAATCTCCAATATTCATGACTGAAGACGATATTCTAAGCGTTATTGAGAAGCATTTGAAGGATGGAGTAGACTTCATGACAATACATGCTGGTATAAGATATGAGCATATAATGAAGCTTAAGTACATCCAAAGAATTGCCGGAATAGTTAGTAGAGGCGGAGCGATATTAGCTGCATGGATGTATTATAACAAAGCCGAAAATCCCCTATACAAGAATTACGACTACATCCTAGAGATGTTCCAAGAGTATGATGCCGTCATAAGTCTGGGTGATGCGTTAAGACCTGGCGCTATTGTTGACGCACACGACTATTTCCAGGTAGCAGAGCTTGTAACAATAGCTGAGCTTGTTCATAGGTCCAGAAAAGCCAATGTACAAACAATGGTCGAAGGACCAGGTCACGTTCCATTGAATGAAGTTATCATGGATATAAAACTCCAAAAGCGAATTACAAAAGGTGCACCTTACTACGTCCTCGGTCCTATAGTAACAGACATATCAACGCCCTATGATCACATTTCTGCTGCTATAGGCGCAGCATTAGCAGCAGCTGCTGGTGCAGATTTCCTATGCTATCTCACTCCAAGCGAACATTTGAGCTTACCAAATGAAGAACAGGTAAAACTTGGCGTTATTGCAACTAGAATTGCAGCTCATGCAGGGGACATTGTCAAATACGGTTGGAAAGCAAAGAAAAATGATCTTGAAGTAGCTATCGCTAGAGCACGCCAAGATTGGAATAAAATTATAGAATTAGCTATAGAACCCAAACTTGCCAAAGCAATACATGAACAATTTGGCCCACAACCTGATAAGGGTTGCACAATGTGTGGACCCCTATGCGTCTACATACTCCTAGAAGAACTACTGAAAGAATCAAAGGGAAGTGAGTGAGATGCCAGAGATCCTGAGCCTTTGGGTGAAAGCAAAGATCCTGCGTGGATCACATTGGCTCATATGCAGTAAGTGTCTCAAACATGTGAACCCGAACTTATACTCCAAACTAGCTGAAGGAAAAGTAGTACTAGAATTTTGCCCAGAAGAAAATGGCCAGCTAGTTTATGGCAAGATAGCATCAATGATAAGGTCAAATAAACCGAATAAAATTACCGTTGTGACAATTGAGGGCTCACCCCACTGTTTGACACTTCAGGCCGCTGTTAATGAAGCTATTTACATCGTTGGAGAAAAAGTAGAGAAGGAGCACTACGTCTTGGTTAATGGAGAAAACCTGGTTAAAATCTCTCCAGATGCGGTACGCATTTCGAGATATCTAAGTCTTGTCGATAAACTGATAAGTAAGAATCCTGAAATCCTTAAGGAGCTGGAAAAATACAGCCTAGAGTACCAACATGCTCGCAAGACAGAGACAGAAAAAGTTCTCTAATATGAGACCTACTAAAACTCATTTTGCATTTTTAGGGTTATTTGCAGGGGTTGCTGGATCATAAATCTAAGTAGAACTAATCTACGCAACTTCTAAATCACGAAACTCTATTTAAAGATAAGCTGACGATTCTATGCCAAACACATATACCAAGTAATATAAGCTATTTTCATTAGCTATCTTTGAAAAGCCTTAGGGGTTGCTTATGCCACTCTATGGCTGGAATGGAAAAATTCTCAGAATAAACCTCACGAAAAAAAGTGTTAAAATCCAAGAAGTAGATAGAGACGTATTAGCAAAATTTGTGGGTGGCAGAGGACTTGCTGCTTGGATTCTATGGAACGAGATAAAGCCCGGTACGGACCCTTTATCACCAGATAATAAGCTCGTATTCATGGCAGGGCCCTTGACTGGACTTCCATTACCGAGCTCCGGCAAGATCGTTGTTGCATCAAAATCTCCCCTAACCCATGGATATGGCGACGGAAATGTTGGAACTAAATTCTCAGTGAGCCTTCGCAAAGCAGGTTATGATGGAATAGTGATCGAGGGAAAAGCAAAGAAGCCTGTGTATATATTCATAGAAAATGAAAAAGTCGAGATAAAAAGTGCCGAGCACCTGTGGGGTCTTGATACTTTCGAAACCGAGGATAAATTAGAGAGTGAGACAGGCAAAGGTTTTGGCATTGTTGAAATAGGTCCAGCCGGGGAGAATCTAGTCAAGTATGCCGTTGTTATGTCCGAGAAGGGCAGAGCCGGCGGAAGACCCGGAATGGGCGCCGTTATGGGATCCAAGAACCTTAAGGCAATCGTCGCTCATGGAGATAGGGAAATCCCCTTGTTTGATAAGGAATCGCTTGTAAAGAAGGGAGCTGAGGGCTATTCAAAAATTAAGCAAAGCGATGCGTATGATTTCTGGATGAGACAAGGAACAACTGGTGTACTTCGGTGGTGCCAGGAAGCAAGTGTTCTTCCGACATACAACTTCAGGGAGGGCGTTTTCGATGAATACGAGGGAATTACTGGAGAGGTTCTAGAGAAACTCAAGCAATTTACCAAGGGTTGTCCAAATTGCAATATGATTTGTGGTCATAACGTGAGATTTAAGGTTGACGAGGGCGAATTCATAACAGAACTAGACTATGAAAATGTTGCAATGCTAGGCTCAAACATAGGAATTGGCGACCTTAACAAAGTATCTTACTTAAATCTCTTAGCTGATAAGTTTGGTGTTGATACGATAAGTGTTGGCAGTGCTATAGGTTTTGCCATGGAGTTGTCTGAGAGAGGAATAATCAAAGATAAGATCGAGTGGGGGGACTATAAGAAAGCAGCTGAACTTATTAAAGACATAACTTACAAGAAGACAAAGCTGGGCAAAATGTTAGCCGAAGGAATAGAATTCACGGCAAAGAAATTAGGCAAGGGGTCAGAAAGCTTTGCAATGCACGTAAAAGGCTTGCCAATAAGTGCATATGATTGTCATGCAGCCCCCGGAATGGCACTAGCGTATGGAACTTCGCCTATAGGTGCTCATCACAAGGATGCATGGATAATAATGCGCGAAATTAAACAATACGAGCGCCATGCATACAACAAGGAAAAAGTTGAGACATTAGTTTGGCTACAAAACCTAAGGGGAGGACTCTTCGAAACCTTAACAACATGCAGACTACCATGGATCGAGGTTGGCTATCCATATGAGGAGTACTATGATCTATTCTACTTTGCAACTGGCATGAAAATAAGCTATGAATTTATCCAGGAACTAACAAACAGAATATATTCACTGATTAGAGCCTTCTGGGTAAGAGAATACAAAGCTGAGGGCAAAAAGTGGCTAAGAGGCTACGACATCCCACCGGCGAGATGGTTTAAAGAACCACTTACAAAGGGCCCTGAAAAAGGTGCAAAACTTGACTACGACAACTACAACAAAATGCTGAGCTGGTACTATGAACTACGCGGTTGGAACGAAAACGGCATCCCTACCAAAGAAACCCTCGAGAAACTAGGTCTTCCAGAAGTGGCAGATGCTCTCTGGAAGTAGAAGCATTTTACATAATTTTTTAATACTTCACTACAAAACTCTGATGTCTTCCTTCATCTTCTTGACAATATAGAACGTCGTCGTTTCCGTAACGCATTCAGTTTTATGGAGATCCTCAATGAATTTGAAGTATGCACTTTCGTCCTTAAATGCTGCATAAAGACAGAAATCATACTGACCAGTAATGGCAAAAGCGAGCTGAACTTCCTCATGATCTTCAAAGAATTTAGATAACTCCGCAAACTTTCCGGGTTTAATTCGCCCCATTATGATGGCACTATAATTAAGATTAAGCTTTTTTGCATCAGCAATTGCAGTACACTTTTTTATTATCCCCATTTTGAATAATCTATTAAGTCTGTAAGCTACCGTTGTGACGGACTTTCCCAACTCTTTAGAAATTGTGACAAAGTTGGCTCTACAATCTTTCTGAAGGATACTAAGTATCTTAAAATCTAGTTCGTCTAACTTCTTCATATATCGTCCCTCAAATAATTGAAATAAATACATAATGGCTTATATAATTTCAACTAATTTTTCAATTTTTTAAAGAAAGTTGAAAAAGTGGAATTAGTGGGTTAAATAAAAAACTTAGAATTATCTCACAATTACTTTGCTCTTGAAAAATGGCGATATGACTTTGAGATAGTACCTTAGATAAGATTTTCGCCGCAGGCGAAACATCTGTTAGGATCCTAAGGTTGCCAAGCGCTGTGGTTAAAGCATAGAATTTGTGATAATTGAGACTTAACTTTATATTCATTAAAAAAACCGAAAACTTGTCTTTCATAGTAAGAATGAAGGCTATATCTGCTATAGCAGTACCTATGTTTTTTAAATGAAATTTGAACGCTTTACGTAGGTTGAAATCACTTTATGTTTGGGGGTCAATATTGACTAATTACTGGCTCTGTGTTACTAATGAGGAAAACTGGAATATTATCAAGGAGAAGCACATCTGGGGGCTTCCCGAGAAGAGTGGCAAGCGTTTTATTAGCGACATCAAGCCCGGTGACTTTCTTATATTTTACGTTGCTCCTAAAAAAGTTGGTGGAATTTTCAAGGTCATTTCCGAACCGTTTGAGAGCCGCGAAAAAATTTTTATCAGCCCCAGACTTAAAAAGGATGAGATCTTTCCGTATCGTGTTAAGATAGAGCCAGTGGTTGTTCCAAAGGAATTACTACCCTTTGAAGAAGTTGCCAAGAAGCTGAGTTTCCTAAGTGGGGTTAGGTATTGGTCTGTCAGACTAAGGAGAGCGATGATAAAGATTCCACCTGAGGACTTTGAAACACTGTTTAAGTTTATCAGTCCATAATTGTTAATAATAAAGTCCAACGTAGGAATAAAGAAAGACCATCATGCAAAAATTCAAGAACATAGAAAAATCACACGAATTCAACTATCTATGCTTTCTCAGAAATTTCTTCTCTCTTTTATTCACACAATTTCTTACTTAAAGGTTACAAGAAGTCCAAATTATTTTAAATGACGATAGCCTGATGCTACTGAAGTGTGATGAGAAACCCGACATCGGATATACCTCACTCAAACTCCAAACTCCACCTTTACTGCCCTAGCCACTGCCTCACCCATGTCCTTTGGAGTAATGGCACTTATCGACGATAGTAACGCATCAATTTTCCTTGCGAGTTCCCTGACGCGAGTTGGAGATAGTTTCTTATGCTCTATAACAGTTATGTATTTAGATCCGATGTATGCTGATAGACCTGGCCGTAATTCCAGAAAGTCAATATTCTTGGTTTTCTTTTCGAGGATACGAGCTACAAAGCTCGCACCCCTCAAGCTAAGTTCCTCTGACCACTCTAATACAACCTTGTAATTTCCCTTGAGAAATTTAACGACAACTTGCAATCCGCCATAATCAAAGATTAATACTCGCCTAATGGGTATCTCTGGCACGCATTAACACCGGTCGTCTACAGCATTCTATCTTGTAAATTTACACTTTATAAAAATGCTTTGCGGTATTATAAGATTAGGATTAGATTACTGATCCGCAGCATAATTAGGTACTTAAGATCTTTGAGAGGGAGTCTGCCTGATATGTCTATGGATGAGCTATCAGAAAGTGCTGAGAATTATCTGAAGACTATATATCGGCTGATGCCTGGCGGGAAAGGCTACGTAAAACCTAAGCTCTTAGCCGAGTTTATGGCATACGCCCCTAGTACTGTAACTATAACTCTTCAGCGACTTGCGAAGAAGGGGTATTTGGAGTACTTGAGATATCAAGGTGTTAGGCTAACTGAGAGAGGTATTATTAGGGTGGCAAGGATTCTTAGGGCCCACCGGATGTGCGAAGTTTTCTTCCACGATAAATTAGGGCATGATCTTATAGCAGCACATAATGAAGCTTGCAGGACGGAACACGTACTATCTGAGGATACTATTAACAGGTTGGAAGTATTCCTAGATTATCCTAAGTTCTGTCCTCATGGAAATCCTATACCTGATAGGAACCTACGCATTGCAGAGCCCGACGACATCCCGCTTCTGGAAGCCGGCTTAGGGAAATTTATCGTCTCAAGAATAGCATTTGAGGCACCGGAGGTATTGACACTTGTGATACACACTAATATTAAACCTGGCGCTGACATAGAGATACTTAAAATCGACAAGATCAATAGGGTTTTAGTAGTCCAAGTAAAATCACAGAAGCAAGTAATTCCGATGAAGTTTGCATGCGTAGTTATGGTTAAAAGCTCCTAAGTTCTCTCATTTGGTTTGTAAATACTTTAATATTATTATGTTCGCT
>JAWCEH010000091.1:0-10388 GCA_038859955.1 Bathyarchaeia archaeon
AGCTAGAGTGATCTATGGCGAAGAGATAGCGGAGGGGATTTAAGATGAGGGGTTATGCTGGCAAGCTTCTTGAAGTCGACCTATCCTCGGGAAACATAAGGGAGACTAAGATTGGCGAAGATATTCTCAGGCAATATATTGGCGGAAGGGGATTAGCATCTAAAATACTTTGGGATCGTCTTGGAAACAGATGGAGCGAAGTGGACCCGTTAAGTTCAGAAAATATTCTTTTAATGCTTACTGGGCCGCTCACTGGTTTCGCCCCTGGGGGTAGAATATGTGTTTCGGGCAAATCGCCGCAAAGTAACGGCATAGTTGGCTCAACCGTTGGGGGCGAGTTTCCAATAGACCTTAAATGCGCCGGCTACGATGGAATAATATTTACTGGAGTATCTGAGAAGCCAGTATATCTACTGATCAAGGACTCGGACATCGAACTAAAGGATGCAAGCCATGTTTGGGGTAAAGGCGCGAAGGAAACAGTGTTAACCTTGGTTAGAGAGGCTAGAAAGGAGTTTGAGGATAGGTATCGCGGCCGCGGGCTCTTAAAAGAGCCATCAATGCTATATATTGGCCCCGCTGGTGAAAGGCTATGTAGAACAGCGGCTGTTCTAGCTAAGTGGTCACATGCAGCCGGGTATGGCGGTTATGGGGCTGTTATGGGGTCAAAGAAGTTGAAGGCAATTTTAGCCAAAGGGACGGGGCCCCTTCCAGAAGTACATGATATGGAGAGAACCCTGGAGCACATTAATAAGATTATTAAGGCTTCTCTTAACGCAGAGTTCTTCAGGCGTTGGGGTACCGGCTCAGCCGGCTACTCTGTGGGCGCGGAGCTTAGCTCTGAGCCAGTTATGAATTGGCAGGAGGAGTGGCATGATGAGAAGAGCTTCGGCGTCGATAAGTTTGAGCCGTTCTGGGTTAAAAAGTTCTGGGGAGACTTCGGCTGCGCTACCACGTGTCTAAAGCTCGCCGTAATTAATTTTGGACCGTTTAAGGGCTCTATAACAGACAACCCAGACTATGAGAATCAAGCTTATCTTGGCCCAAACCTCGGGGTATTTAAGCCTGAAGGAAACATTTATTTAACAGCGCTCATAGATGAGCTGGGCTTCTGCGGGATCCAGACCGGCAACCTACTATCCTTCACCGCGGAGCTATATCAAAGGGGCATATTAACTAGAGATGATTTAGGGGGCATAGAGCTTAAGTGGGGTGACGCAAAAGCGTTCTCGGATCTGCTGAAAATGATAGTTGAGCGGAGGGGGATAGGAGATATTCTCGCTGAGGGAACATATAGGGCTGCATTGAAGATTAGTGAAATGAAGGGAGTGGATGCTACGAAATACGCTGTGACCTGTAAAGGCATAGCTATAGGCGCGCACGGCATAAGGAGCGGAAGAGACTATCCACATTATGTTTCGTATCCGTGCTCGGTTCAGGGTGGAGACCACACTTCAGTCGCCTACATACCACTAAATCATGGAAACAGCGAGCTTACAGCAATCCTATATGATTCGGGCGTCGTATGCTGGTTTAACTTCTTCAGTCAGGAGGCGCAAGAGGCATTATGGGGGCTGATAGAAGCTGTTACAGGCTGGAAGATCACGCCGGATGAATGGTTTAACGTATTATCCCGCAGGATACTAAACATCCAAAGGGCTGCACTTCTCCTTGGAGGACCAGACTTGAAATGGGATCCGAGAATTCATGACGATGTACCGCGAAGGTGGTATGAGCCGCTGACTAAGGGGCCTTACAGCGGGAAATCCGTGGATAAGGCGAAGATGCTGGACAACGTGAAGGAATACTATGGTGCTGTTGGATGGGATGAGAGGGGTATACCAAGATCAGATGAACTTAAGCGTTTAGGACTAGATGACGTGGATAAAGAGCTGGAGAAAGTCAGGCGGGAGCTCAGATAATCAAACTGCCTAAAACCGCTCTTCTTCCATGCATCCACATCTCCTTTTTTCTTAAATATGAGATCAGTCTTTTTGATAAAGTGCTGAAATCTTTGAAAGATTCGTTGTCCAATCAATATTGAGGGTGATCACTCTTTGGCTCTAAAGCCTTGGTGATTAAGCCTTTTTCGAAGGCGCAGTCTTGCCTTTAAGATACAGTAAAATTTTCATGTTTTCCGCTCACATCTCCATAAACTAAAAAAAATTAATTAACAAGGTCTGCTTAAAAGTACTTTTTAGATCCTTTAGGTGGAAGAAGAATGTCCGCTGCCCCCCTCTTAAAGGTTAATGATTTAAGAATGTATTATAGTATTGAGGGGGGATGGGTTAAAGCTGTTGATGGACTACTCTTGGACGTTTGTAGAAACGAGTGTGTTGGAGTTGTTGGTGAGTCTGGGTGCGGTAAATCAAGCCTCGCATTAACCATTATCAGGGTTTTACCCTCTAATTCAAGAATTTTTTCTGGAGAGATTCTCTTTGAAGGCGAAAATATACTTAAGCTATCTGAGGAAGACTTTAGGAAGCGGATAAGGTGGAAGAAGATTTCAATCGTGTTTCAGGGCGCGATGAACTCTTTGAACCCGGTAATAACTATAGGTGACCAGATAGTTGAGACAATACTAGCTCATGAAGATGTGTCGAAGAAGGAGGCGTGGGAGAGGGCTGAAAACCTACTCAAGTTAGTAGGCATAGATCCGAAGAGGGCGAAGAGTTATCCTTTCGAGTTTAGCGGTGGGATGAAGCAGAGAGCTATGATAGCGATGGCTTTAGCCCTTAACCCCAGTCTCCTAATTGCTGACGAGATGACGACGGCTCTAGACGTGATAATTCAAGCCCAGATCGTTAATCTGGTAGCCGACCTTAGGAGAAGACTGAACCTTTCATCTATAATAATATCGCATGATATCCCGCTGGTTTTCAGCAGCAGTGATAGGATTTTTGTGATGTATGCTGGAAAAATAGTTGAATACGGATCTACAGAGGAAATATATTATAGTCCCATGCACCCGTATACTTTTCTCCTCTTGGACAGCGTGCCGGACATTAGGGGTAAGCGGCGCACTTTAGGCTTCATAGAAGGAGCCCCACCAAATCTATTGGACCCGCCCACAGGATGCCGCTTTCACCCACGCTGCCCCTTCGCAGTCGACATATGTAGGAAGGAGGAGCCGGAGATGAGCGCTATCTCCCCCTCCCATCATGTCGCATGCCATAGGGTAGAGGAAATTACGGTGAAGAGGGCGTTTAAATGAGCGAGCTGGTGAAGGTGAACGATCTAAGAAAATGGTTTCCGGTAAGAACCGGCCTTTTCTCGAGGTCGAAGAGGAGATATATTTATGCGGTTGACGGGGTAAGCTTTTATATTCGTGAAGGCGAGATTTTTTGCCTTGTAGGTGAATCGGGCAGCGGGAAAACAACTACTGGTAGACTGCTGCTTCGTTTAGAGAAGCCTACTTCGGGAGAAATCCTCTTTGAGGGAAAGAACATATATTCATTGGACAAAAAAGAGCTGAAGGAGTTTAGAAGAAAAGCCCAAATGATTTTCCAAGACCCGTTTAGCTCACTCGATCCTAGAATGAGCGTTTTCGATAACATATGTGAGGGGCTTATTATACATAAGATCGGCAGCAGTAGGGAGGAGCGAATCAATATTGTGTCTAAGGCTTTAGAGAGCGTAGCTCTCTATCCGCCTGAAAACTTTCTCTTTAAGTATCCACATGAGCTTAGCGGGGGTCAGCTCCAGAGAATAGCTATTGTTTCAGCGCTTGTTCTAGGACCAAAATTTATCGTTGCAGATGAACCGGTCTCAATGCTAGATATGTCGACCCGCGGCTCAGTGATAAAAACCATGCTAGATTTAAGGAGGAATATGAACATGACTTTTCTCTTGATAACTCACGACTTAGGTTTAGTGAAATACATTGGTGACAGAGTTGCAGTCATGTATCTAGGCAAAATAGTTGAGAAAGGCGCCGCGGAAGACCTTATAGACGCGCCATACCATCCCTACTCCCAAGCATTGATCTCAGCCGTACCGTCACCCGACCCCAAAAAGAAAATTGGAGAGGTGCGGATCAGAGGCGATATAACCATGTCGCTTGAAGTGATTAAGGGATGCAAGTTTGCCCCAAGATGCATGCTCGCTGACGATGAATGTAGGAGAAAAGAACCGGAATTAATAGAGTTATCTAATGGTCACTATGTTGCATGCCATAAGGCTCAAGCTAACAATTAAAATGGATCTCTCCATCTAAGGACGAAACTTGGCGTTTATTTCCCTTCAAGTTTTCTCTCCTTTTAAGCAATATCCTCAATATGAAGGGTGGGAACAATAGTAGAGACATTATGCTCGCAAATATTAGTATAAGACCCACCATGGCTATTTCCAATACGCTGTCCTTGAAGAGAAAATACAGTGCTAATCCAGCTGACAAAATAAATATAACCGCAAAGAAGGCGAGAAATATCGACTTTAACTGGATTTTTTCCTCCATTTTTCCACAACCAATGTTTGGGAAGTAAGAAAAAATGAATGGGTTTTGGATTAATAATATTTCATTTTATCTCTTTTTGAGCGACAGTATTATGGCGACTAGAGCCAATATTATCGCTACAACGCTTACTCCGATGCTGGCTGTTATAAGCATAGATGCGGCGGCTAAACCTGAAATTGTTCCCTCGAGACTAGATATTCTCTCCTGCAAAGATGATACCGTGTTCTCTAATGCTGAGATCCTATTGCCCGCTGAAGATATTTCGCTTCTCGCCTCATTAACCGCGTTTATTAGATCCCTGTAGATTTCCGGCAGAACGGTTAAGGTTAAAGTTAACGGCCGCTGATAAGTGAATAGAGGCGTTACGTACTCCGCTGTGACGCTAACAACGTAATCTCCGACGCCTACAACGCCCGTATCTATGTTCGCCTCGTAGACGCCTCCACCTATATGTCCTGCGCTTACCTCAAAGACCTCCTCACCAGCCTTCATTAACGTCAACTTAACAGTTCCATTAGTTACGGCTTCGCCCTCAGGACCAGTAAGCTTAAACTGGAATCTCGCTCTCTCACCAGCGATCTTCACGGTATCCTTATATACGGTTAACACCGATAGAGTCCTAGCAGCCAGATGATAACGTGGATTAGCCCTAAGCGAAATATACTCTCTTGGTTTATAGTCTTCCCACATAAATGGGCCTGTACCTATAGGAGGAATATTCTCGAAGGCGAACGGATCCGGCAGTCCCTCCCAAATATGTTTGGGTAAAATGTATGCCGAAATTATATCGTAAAATTGGAATATGCCAGTTTGGCTTGTGTAAATAATGACTGTATATTTGTCTGGCGTTTCAGCCTTTACATAAATGGGTACAAGGGGCGCATAGAGAGCACAAGGAGTTTTAGTTTTAGCAATAAGGTCAAATGTAAACTTTACGTCTTCTGACGTGAATGGTGTTCCATCGTGCCAAGTAACATTATTATAAAGATAGAAGGTATATTTCAGTCCAACCTTGCCTGGCGCCACTTCCCATGTCTCTACTTTCCAGTCATAAGCTAACAGCGGTATAACTACATCTTTGCCTTCCGCATCAATGCAACGACGCGCAAGAGAGGAGTAAATAAACCTATAGATCTGTTGTTCTGGAGCTTCCATCCAATTGAGCGGATTATAAGAGCTTGGCCAATAAGCCCTGTTTACTATATAAGTTCCGCCAAACTCCCTATTAACAGGTTTTACATTCATCATAAATATGTAGCCAGTCGCCTCTTCTACAAACTCCGGCTGAGAAACAGAGATTTCTGGCGCAGATTTTATTCCATAGAAGTTTCGGAACTGATCCTTTCTCAGACCAGTCCTATAGGCGTAAGCCTCAGGCAAAGGTAAAACATAACATTTATCCTCTATAATCTCTTGAACTTTCCATACAAGTCTTTTTGCTTCTTCTACATTCATTGTCGTCTGAAGGTTCTCAAGAACTTTATCTAGCTCCGGATCCTGAATACCAAAATGGTTTATCGAAGAGATGCCGGGAGGCTGATAGCTTGAGCTATGAAAAGCCCAGAAATACCATCTTGCAGGGTTCATAACATCGGCAGTCGCATAGTTAGCAAATATATTGAAGTCTCTTTCAATATACGTCATACGCTCAGTGCTGGGCCAATCAGGTGGATGTACAACTTCTACCTCTATGCCGATCTTAGCGGCATCCTCCTTAAGCTTTAAACCCAGTTCTATTCTCTCTGGGCTATAGCCTGGACATACGTACTTTATTACACCCATCTCGTTTCCATTAGGACTATACCATTTACCGTCCCTGAAAACCCATCCAGCGTCTTCAAGCTCTTTCTTTGCTAATTCAAGACTATAGGGATACTTTACACGTACATCCACGCGAGGGTTAATCCACTCTTGAAAAAGTGGCGGAATAAATCCCCATGTTGGTCCAACAGCGCCTGGCTTCCATATTACTGACACAGCATAATCGTAGTCGATTAAATGGGCAATAGCCTTTCTAACTTCTAATTCGCTGGTCGGCCACCTCTTAATATTGAAGCCTAAATAACCATTATATGTTGGTTTTCTGTATAACACTAGTTGAATGTTTGGATTTTCTCCTGCGGCAAGCCAATCTTCTTCAGGGATCGTACCCGTATATTGTCCAGCGCATGAAAGTTCTCCTCTCTTAAATAGCTCCCAAACTGTTATTGTTTCTGTAATAAACCTAAACACTATTCTGTCAATATAGGGGCCATAAATGTAGGGTGCATATGTAGGCTTCGGATATATTATTTCTTGTTGCTGGGCTGAAGCGATGCTTATAGGCGAAGCTATGTATAGCGTGGCTCCGAGAACCATTAATAAAATTAAGGCGGCGCTCTTTCCCATATAAATCACCTAAACTTGATTTATTGCCATGTTAATTTATAAGATTTTTCATTTGTCCGTGGTAACCATTAACAATTTAACGCTTTCTTTCACTTTCCCTCTTCCCTTAATTCAGATTTGTCCATGATGCAAGTGAGTCTAAGAGCTTAAAACGTAAAAATTTTTATTAGCATTTTTGCTCTCTATAAATTTGATTTGAGCTTACTGCTTGGGTAGAGGAAGAAAGTTAAATGGGGTTTAAAGCATACATCTTAAAAAAAGCTTTCTACAGTATATTACTTATTTTTCTGGTTTCTACGTTAAATTTCATAATTTTTAGGCTTATGCCCGGCGACCCCTACGCTGTTATGATTAGAGAGTATATAATGACCCCTGAGATGATCGATGAGGTTTTAAATAGATGGGGGCTCAAGAAACCTTTATGGGAGCAATACCTCCTATATATAGTGAATTTGTTTCAGGGCAATTTTGGCATATCTTTCCGCACGTTCAGACCTGTTCAAGTTGAGATTATGGAGCGCTTGCCCAACACCATCGCCCTAGTGAGCTGCTCGGTCATAGCTTCAACGATACTCCAAGTTCTGATAGGGTTTTATATTGCCTCAAGACGCGGCAAACTTTCAGACTCCATAATACTTTCAACTGGCATAGTTCTTAACAGCACACCAGTCTTCTGGCTAGGGATGACGCTCCTCTATTTTTTCTCCTTCCATTACCATATTTTTCCAGCTGCAGGTACAACCACCCCTCCACCTAACAATCCAAAGGATCCAATATCATTCATAATTGATTACTTATGGCATATGGCCTTGCCTTTCACGGCTTTAACAGCGATAATTCTGGGTGGAGGAATAATTTCTGTGAGAAATTTGGTTTTAGATGCTTTATCGCAAGATTTCGTTGTTGTTGCGAGGGCTAAAGGGCTTAAAGAGAGAGATGTTCTCTACAGGCATGTGTTCAAAAATGTTCAGCTTCCCATAGTCACTAGCGCTGCGATAAGCATAGCGCGCTCGGTGGGCGGTGCAATGACAACTGAAACCGTTTTCACATGGTATGGAATGGGAAGATACACCTTTGAATCTATCTCAAACCTAGATTATCCATCCTTACAGGGAATATTCTTCGTAATCTGCGTCCTCGTGATAGTTGCTAACTTCATAGTTGATGTAATTTACGGGATTCTTGATCCTAGAGTGAAATATGGTGAGAGTGCAGGATGATCATCGATAAGTATCGAAGGGAGAGAATAGCCCGCTTCTGGAAACAGTATAAGCGGAGTAAAAAGGGTATCATCGGCTTAATTATATTGTTAACCTTCATTTTAATGGCGATATTCGCGCCACTTTTAACTCCATATGACCCTATCCGCGATAGAGAGCTCGCTGAGTGGTTGGCTTATCCAGAATGGGTTGGGTTGATTAATCGTGAGATGGCTGATCTGCCAAGTAACATAAAGATATCGATTTTAGAGAGGTCTCTTAAAGGCGAAGGTAAGATAACATTATCGAACAGTTCAGCTATTCTCGCAAAAGTTGAGAACAATTTCCTTATCGTTAAATCAGTTGGCTCCGCCTTTAACGCTGAGAAGCTGGAACTGGAATTAGCTACTATGTTTGAGTACGCTTTTAATCCACCTAAATCATTTGGCATAATTCTGCTCGGAAAACTGGTGGATAGCTCGGATAATTTTGCCATTAAAGCGTCTTTCGAGGTAGTCAGGCCTGACGGTGAAATTGTTCGGGTTTGGGATAGCGACTTCACGCTGGGCTTCACGAGAAGGCTTATGGTAGGCGAAAGAATCTACGTAAAATCATCTCAGCCGGATCTACTCGTATATCTCGGTTTACCAATCTATAGGGATACTCTCGCCAAAAAAGTTTTCGTAAGTAGAGGGCAGTATCAGTTAAGAGCAATTTACGAATTCATTAATCTTGAGCCGGGGAAAAACGTAAACTTTACCCTTGCGATTTATGAAATCCAGTTTATTGTATTTGGGTTGCGCTTCGGTCTGCTGGGCACAGACGACATGGGGAGAGACATATTCACCCAAATTGTTTATGGATCGCGTGTTTCATTACTCATAGGTATATCAGCATCCGTAATCTCCGTATCCCTCAGCGTTTTAATCGGCATTATAGCTGGATACGTGGGTGGAAAGACGGACGAGCTGCTCACTAGAATCTCAGACTTAATAATGGTGTTGCCAGCTCTACCGCTTATGATAGTTATTGCGGCAATGATTGGAGGAGGACTACTACAAATAGTCATACTTTTATCTCTACTTGGATGGGCTCCCGGCGCCAGAAATATACGTGCCTTCGTGCTCTCCATAAAAAATAAACCATATATCGAGGCTTGTAAAGTTAGGGGGGCTGGAACATGGCGGATAATCTTCAAGCACATTATGCCATCAGTTTTGCCAATAGCTTATGCCGCTGTTGCTCTCTCAGCGCCCATAGCTATAGTTACCGAGGCTGAGCTGGCTTACCTCGGCGTAGGCGGCGACCCCTACATGATATCTTGGGGCAGAATGCTGCAGTATGCTCAGAAAGGAGGAGCCTTCCAATACGGCGCATGGTGGTGGATTATACCACCCGGACTATGCATAGCGCTGCTCTCTCTATCATTCGTACTAATAGGGCACTCCTTAGACGAGATCTTCAACCCGAGGCTCAGGCGGTAAAATATTGCGAAATTCAAGAAATTTGTAAGCTAATTAACACTTCTTCAGCATTAAAAAGACCCGATCACCAATAACTTTTTCACCTTCTATAAGAAAACAATAGAGACGAATGGTCATAGGCTATGAGGTCCATCTAGAGGACTACCATTTATATCCGTCACGCTCACATCCATTGCGTCATCATGCTCTGGCGCGATAGATGCGCTCTCACTTATTTTCACATTTTTTAGTGCAACAAAATAGCCTAGACCGGCTCCTCCGCTTCATAGATTTCACCCACAAATGAGGGGGTCAACGCATACTAGATCACGAAGCACGCGCTCAACCATATCCCTACTTTAGGGGCTTAGTACGAGCAAACTTGTTTGCTCGTACTAACTCTTAGATAAGATGCCACGCGAGACCCATCGCTGGGTGCATGGGAGGCTAGCTTACTTGGCAACCCTGCCAGCCGATAATCCAAGCGCGCTCAAATGATCTATGAATGATAGTAGTAGGCTGCTGTTCTCCAGCCTACTCAGCCTCTCCCTAGCCCTACGAAGCCTACCAGCATAATCATGAATATCCGCATTCACACTAAACTCTGTACCCGAAGATTTAAAAGGCGGACTTATGTGAACCGCACCAGAACTAGGGGTATTGGTGCGGGGAGCGGGATTTGAACCCGCGAACCCCTACGGGACAGGCTCCTGAAGCCTGCGCCTTTGACCTGGCTTGGCTATCCCCGCGTCTTCAATAGATTATTTTTGAAAAAGATAGTTATTTTCTTTACGTCTTCATTAGACCATCACTTGTATAGTGTTTAATTTACTTTTTGAGGAAAAGTGGACGTGGCTTGGCAAATCAATGGTAATGAAGGGG
>JAWCEH010000092.1:0-10269 GCA_038859955.1 Bathyarchaeia archaeon
GAGGGCGAGAAGCCATCCAAGCCTCTACCAGGGCTTCATCGAGATCATGCGAGACGAGGACCTCGTGAAGCTGATGGAGGAGAATGCCCCCATCTCCGGGAGAAGGGGGATAAACCTCTATGACGAGATGAGCTTGGAAAGGCCGCTCGTGAGAGTTGCTAGGAGGAGGCTTCTCGAGAACTGCCTCGCGGGAAGAGGATCCGGCGGAGAGGCGCTGCTCTTACCCGAGACCTTCAAGCTCTCCCTCGAGAAAGCATCAAAGCTCCCCAAAAACCTCGACATACTCTTCTATGGAAGCCCATACGGCTTGATACCCCTCGGCCTCAGATACACTTACCCTTTCTCTCAGACGAATTACCCCAGGGCATTGATTGAGGACCATTTATATGACCTGCTCTTAGAAGCAGTTAAACAATTCAAAGCAGCAAGCTATAGAAAAGCTTACATTCTAGAATCAAAATTTGAGGCTATGAAGAAACTTGAAAAAAAGCTTCTAAAGATGATAAAAGACTTAGGTATCGAGGTTGAAGAGATAAAAGATCTTAAACAGCTGATAAATGGATAAAATCTTTGACGAGAAAAACATAATTTTTCTCTTTCAAGTTCCCAAGTAAAAATTAAGTCAAGTTGAGCCAAGTGACATGGAGTTTAAAGAAATTTTAATTACTTCTCCTAGGCTTTAGTAATCGCTAATAAAGTGTAGATTTAAGTTTATATGGAGATACAAAGGTTTATAAGTATGATGAAAATAACAAGTTTGATAATTCATATTTTAAAACCCCAGGAATTTTCTCATGAAGCAACCAGAATAAATTATCCTCCTGCGCTGATAAGGCTTCAAACAGACGAGGGAGTGGAGGGAATAACGATGTTAGAAGAATCAATATATGCTGATGATCTGGTCATTAAATTTAAAACTTTGAAAGGATGGCTGAAGACAACTAAGGAATTTATTCCATTAATAGGAGCCGACCCACTAGAAAGGGAGAAGATCGAAGATTCTTTCTGGAGTCAATACTTTTTTCAGAGATCTGCACCATATACTCTTTGCGCGATAGATGAATGCTTATGGGATATTGCTGGCAAGTACTTTAACGTTCCAATTTATAGGTTATTAGGACCAGCCAAGGAAAAATTGCTAGCGTACGCCAGCACGCAAAGCTATGATGATTTCAAGGACTATGAAAAGATCATAGAATACTGTCTTGACAACGGCTTTAAAGCTATTAAATTGCATACGATGCGAAATTGGAAAAAAGATATAGAACTCTGTAAACTTGCAAAAGATTTAGTTGGCGACCAAGCAATTTTAATGCTTGATCCATATCACGCATACACACGATACGAGGCATTAATTGTTGGGAAGGTTCTAGAGAAACTAGAGTTCTACCTATACGAGGACCCAATACCAACAACAGATATTGATGGACTAGTTTATCTTCGGCATAAGCTGGATGTACCAATATATGCGGGTGAAACGATTCATGATCTCTATACATATGCCGAACTAATTCAAAGAGGCGCCGTTGATGGATTAAAATGTATTGATGTAAATGTTGGAGGAATAACAGGAATGTTAAAGGTGGCACATTTGGCAGAAATATTCGGACTAATGTGCGAGCCGCATAGTTGGGGTCATCCTTGGCAACAAGCAGCCCATTTACATGTAATGCTGGCTATAAGAAATTGTCAATTCTTTGAAATGCCAGTCCCAATAGGTATCCTCGACTACTGTAATGAGGATTCCATAAGACTTGATAAAGATGGATATGTCTATTGCTTGAGCAAGCCAGGACTTGGCATAGATCCAGATTGGGATGAAGTTGAAAAAAGAACGATAAAGAAAATCACTGTGCCATGAAAAACATTGTACATTTCACTTAAATACCATTACAATTACTGGCTTTCAGCTATTCTTCTTCGAACGATTCTTAACCTTTCATCAACATCCTCAAGTCCCAATTTTTTAAGTTCGTCTGTAGAGGGAATACCAAGTTCATCCCAACCTATCTCCTGATAATACTTCTTCCTTGCTGAATTAAAAGACCCTTCATCCACTTTCTTACCTTGGTATGGGCCTGATGGCAAGGGCTCATAAAATTTTCTTGGGTTATTATCATGTATTCTGGGATCCCAGAATACATCTGGGCCTCCTAACAGTAGCATAGCTCTTTGCATGTGGAGTATTCTCCTTGCTAGTATGTTGCTCCATTCTTCAGGAGAGACGTCCCATCCCGTAACTGCGTAAAAGAAATCCCATAAAAGATTCTCAGGCACCTCCATAGAAAGGAATACACAAAATACTGCCGAATCGCTAAATAACTCTATTTCCGTTAAACTTGGTGGAAGTCTTGCTGTTGAGCCATGATCGCCACCTTGAGTAGATAATGCATATCCTATTTCAGATACGTAGTCCAAACCACTTCTTATGCCATGAGCTCCCACTGCAATGCCTTTAACGGTAACAGCATACTGTAATAAATCCATACCTTTTATTTTGCTTATTTTCTTTGCCGCTCTATAAGTTCCTTCAGCTAATATATCACCAATCCCCTCTCTTTGCGCTATCTTGCGCAATAATTCTTCATACGCTTTTACATCGCCCCACTTGATCTCCATTCCTAAGTCTTCCTTTGTGATGATTCCTTGCTCAAATAACTCCGTTATAAAGCCTAGTAAGTTCCCGACTTGTATACCGCAAAATCCAAGGTCGTCTACCAATGATGATAGCCTAATTATCGCATCTGCTTCAAAAACGCCAAGATTGCTTCCAAGATAAGCCTGAAGTTCATAATCAGGCCCATCAGAGGTGATAATCTCTTTCTCCAAATCACCTACTTTTGAAACTTTCATGCATGCCAAAGGACATCCAAAGTCAGCCCAATAACGCTTTATCCATCTCTTTTCAAAGTGTGTTATACCTATCCGTGCTTCATCACACCACTCCTCTTGCCAATTCTTTATGGGCGCCGAGCTTAATCTCTTAGTACATTCATATAGCAGATAGGCTGTACCCCAGCGTCTCCAATCATCTCTACGATAGTGAATTTTCAGTATTTGCTCTCTCAAAGTCATTACGCTTTTCATGTCAAATACTTCGGGTAACGGATCGAAGCCCTTAACCAAGATCGCTTTAAGATTCTTGGAACCCATAACCGCACCATATCCACCATAGCCTGCTGCATGCGACCACTTTGACATAACCGCCGCCATCCTACTCTTTCTCTCTCCAGCAGGACCAATGTACAATATAGCTGGAGGCCGTATTTCTCCAAATCTAGCATTAAGTTTCTTAAGCTCTTCCACGCCAACTTTCATAAGGTATTCTAACGTCTTCCTTCCGTTCATTCCCCTAATATTTGAGGCATCTTTGATATCAACATGATTATTTGTGATGAATAGATAACTTGGCCGTTCCGCCACACCAGTTATGATTATCCCATCGTATCCTGAACATTTTAGCTCAATACCAAATTCTCCTCCTATAGTTGATCCAACTACTCCGCAGCTTTGCGGAGACTTGCCTGATAGGCAGATTCTACCTCCTGGAAAATAGCCAGTTAATGGACCAGATAGTATTAGGAGCACGTTT
This sequence comes from Bathyarchaeia archaeon, assembly GCA_038859955.1. Classification (GTDB taxonomy): domain Archaea; phylum Thermoproteota; class Bathyarchaeia; order Bathyarchaeales; family DTEX01; genus DTEX01. The sequence continues at coordinate 3,593 of JAWCEH010000092.1, forward strand.
TCAGGGCCTAAAGGATCTATATCCTCCCACCTATCACCAAGTTTGTCCCATAAAATTTTTGTCGCAAGACCGCGCCCTCCAATAAATTGCCTTAACATTTCTTCTTGCAAAGTAATGTCTCGTATCTTTCCCGATGATAAATCGACCTCCAGAAGTTTACCCGTATATCCTCTCATTGCTACTACACCTCACGTTCAAAATTTGAGCCAAGTCTTTGGCTAAATCCTCAGGTTTCCTAGAGTATAGTTTATATGACAAAGCCTGGACTTTCTCAACTAATCTTAAAGCGCCCCAACCAGCTTCATTGCATGCTTTTACGCATTGTGGATTACCACCGCATAAATCGCATATTGTCGCTTTTTTATGAGCTGGGTGTAAAAATGGAACTCTTCCAGGGCAAGCATCTATACATGCGCCGCATGAAATACATTTATCTTGTTTCACAATCACGGCACCTGTTCTCCTATTTACGTATAATGCCTTTGTAGGACATTTTTCGACGCATGGATAGTCTGGACACTGTGCGCATAAATGAGGTATTTCCACGCCAGGGCCTAGTGTAAATATTTTTATCCTAGAGGCCTCCGGCCATACACGTCCTTCATGATAATAGGAGCAAGATATTTCGCATAAGCGGCATCCAACACACTTTATAGGATCCCTAACAATCCACAGCTGAACCATATCAAAGAGAATGCTTGTGTGGTATTTATGTTTGAAAAGAAAAATATTAAAAGATACTTCACATAACGCTTATTCATATTTTTTTAACTTCAATTTGTTAAAGAGTATATCCTTAAGCTTTTCAATATCTTCCTGCATAAGATTTATTAGTGGAAGTCTTGAAAAGCCACCTCCTAAACCAAGTATGTTCATAGAAGCCTTTACAACAGATATGTAGAGGTTGTCCTGACTATAAGGATAAGGCATGATTGTAGTTGAGGGGCCGTATTTTTCACCTATATATCCAATAAATTCGTCAAGTGGCCTTAACAACTCCATGTACTCTTTCAACTTGGATATATTACACTGCCTCCCAGCTTCTAATAGATCTAAACATATTTTGGGCATGAAATTAGCATAACTTGACACAAAACCTTTTACTCCTAATAAGGCTGTCGCCGCATACCACCATTCGCCCCGTCCTTGGTAAACTGGAACTTTATTCCCCGATACAATTACATGTTTGTAAAGCGTGGGAATGAAAGGTGTGTTTTCTTTTATGGCTACTATGTTATCACATTCCTCAATAAGTCTTCTCAGTATATGCGGTTTCATGTAAATTTTCGACGCATCAGGATTATTATAGATAACTACTCCAATATCTATTGCTTCACAAATTTTCTTATAATGTAAAAATAATCCTTCCTCACTTGGTATACTATAATAGGGTAAAACAATTTGTACACCATCTGCTCCAGCATCCTGCGCATATTTTGCATATTCTATCGTTAGTTTTGTTCCTGCTTGCGCCGACCCAACGATAACAGGAACCTTACCGTTAGAAGCATCCACTACGGTGTCTACGATCTTTTTGTATTCTTCAAAATTCACAGCATAAAATTCTCCAGTACTCCCTAATGGTATTAATGCGAGCTGATCATGCTTTGTTTGCTCTATAAGAAAGATTGTGTTATCTTTTAGGGCGGCTAGATCTAAACTTTCATCTATTGCAAAGGGAGTTATTTGAACCACCATGACCACGCCTTTTGAAAGATAATCTTTTAGTTCTGAGACTTTCATATTATATTCACACCATACTGATTATTATTTTCGCATCTTATAAATTTTATAAAGCGTTTTGAACCTTTAATATTTTAAGTAATTTCTCGCAGAATATTGAGGCTCATATCCTATAATCCTCCTAGCTTTTTCGATTGAAATCGGACTCTCGTAATCTTTTAACTCTTTTTTTACAGGAACCTCCGGATAATATTTTCTTAACAACTCCATTGTGGGTATGTTCATGAAAGTATCCCTTGCGCATACATAAAATGCTTCAAATCCATCTGTCTTGCTTTCCATGGCTAGTATACACGCATCAGCTGCATCTCTCACATCAACGTAAGTCCAGAAATTAGTTTTGTTTAATCCAGGGTCCTTTAATATAGGTCTTAAGCTCTGCTCGTAAGTTTCAGGCGTCATAATCCACGCGAATCTTAATGCTATTATGTTTATGCCACCTCTTCTTACGAACGATTTGGCAATTTCCTCTCCAATAAGTTTCGACAGCGCATATGGATCTTGAGGAAGGACTGGGTGCTCCTCATCTATTGGAAAATACTGTGGAGGGAAATCCTTAAATGCGAATTGTGTTCCTATAACAGTGGCACTTGAAGCTATAACCACTTTTTTAATTCCCAATTGCCAAGAAGCTTGTATAACATTAAAAGTTGAAATGACATTAGTCCTAAAAACTTCGCCATGGGCAGCATATCTTGGGTCAATGATTGCGGCTAAATGGATTACTGCATCGCAACCTTTTAAGATATCATAAACAGAGCCTAAGTCAGTTATGTCAGCAGTAATCCTTAGGAAACCTTCGGTTAAGTGTTCTATGCCACTGAGCTTTGGATGGATCTTATCAATATTAATTACTTCATAGCCTTTATTCAGCAGCTTCTTTACAACTATAGATCCCAATCTGCCAGAGCCGCCCGTTACAGCCACTTTCATCCTTTCACAGCTCCAAATGTTAATCCTCTCACCATATATTTGTATATTGCTATCGTTAAGAGAATTACCGGTAATTCTGCAATAACCTGTGCCGCGAAGATCTTCTCCCATATAGTGTCAACCGGTGTAACAAAACCAGCTATATACACCGTTAAAGTCTTAGCAACTGTACGCGTTAATATATTTGAAAACATGAACTCATTCCATACTGCGAGGAAAATAATTACTCCAGCAGCTATTAATCCAGGAAGAGCTAACGGTAATGTAATGTGCAAGAAAGTTCTAAGCCGCGTGCAACCATCAATCAAAGCTGACTCCTCTACTTCTTTTGGTAACTCTTCGAAGAAACCTCTCATCACCCAAATTGCAAATGGCAATGTCCACGAAAGCTGTGCCAAAATTAAACCGGGTATCGTATCCAATAATCTTAAGCCATTTACGATGTAGAATAAAGGTATTATAAGAACTATTCCCGGAATGGTGGTTAGCAAAATAGCTTGCATGGATATTATTTTCCGCCCTCTATAGCGGAAACGAGCTATCGAATAAGCCATAAGACTCCCTACGAAAACGGCAATTACAGTTGTGGAAGCAGCTATAACAAGCGTATTCGTCAGACACTGAATAAATCCTGATGAGGGGTCCAATAATTCAGCGAAAGCTGAAAAGGATGGCTTAAAAATGAATTTAGGCGGATATGCAAATAGATCAGTTCTGCTCTTAAAGGCTGATAAGAATGTCCAGACTATGGGGGAAAGGAATATGATTAATATCACAGCGACTAAGAAATATTTAAGAAAAGTTGTTAAAATATTCCTCATAAGCATCACCTATATTCCTTTGGATAAATCACAAATAAGTATACACATGAAATAATCATACAAATTCCTAGCATTAAAAATGACATTGCCGACGCATATGCTATATTCGAAAACTTGAATCCAATACGATATATCTCGAAGCTAAGAACCTTAGTAGCGCCTGCAGGACCTCCATGGGTTAGTATATACACTATATCGTAAACTTTGAATGCCGTAGCGGTTAAACTTAGGAGAACCACAAACATAGCAGGTCTGATGTAATACAATGTTATGTTTCTAAATCTGGACCACATACCTGCACCATCAATGAGCGCAGCTTCATACATATCTCGTGGTATTGCTGAGAGTGATGCGAGTAAAACTATTACTACAAAAGGTGTCTGTCTCCATACGTCCGTCAAAACCACAACCCATAGAGCCATATTAGGATCGCTTAACCACAGTTGTTTTTGTTGATTCAGCAGCTCTAAAAAATAATTAAGTATTCCCACCTCAGGTTCAAGTATCCATTTCCACATTAATCCAGCAACTATAGGGGTAATCGAGATAGGAATTGTCAATAGTGCTTTTATTACTGTTTCTCCCTTAGTAACAGTATTTAAAAATAAAGCTAGGCCTAACCCAAAAAGGAATTCAATTAAAACAGCTGAGAAAACAAAAGTAAAAGTTATTTTAAGAGAATTCACAAAGTCCCCTGAAACAATTGCTTTCACGTAGTTATCTAAACCTATGAAGTTTGATGCAATTGCACCAAATCTATAATCCGTTAGACTCAAGAGAAACGAAAATACCATTGGATAATATACTGTGACAACGGCTATTATAATTGCTGGTAAACACCATAAATAAGGATATACATATGATGGGTTGCGTTTATTTCGCCTGTTTCCCTTAAGAGGAGTGGAAGTATTAGAAAAAGAAGAGAAAGGGTTACGGTACTTTGATAACGGCATTAACCCTCGCCTCCATGTCCCTCAACGCTTCTTCAGGAGATTTTTGTTTCAGCAGTGCTTTAGACAGTTCTTCAGCACAGATCGCGAAAACCTCGGCAAAGTTCACTATCTTTGGAGGTGAATGTGCTTTTGGTAAAGCCTCGGCCATAACCTTGATTACGGGCTGTTTTTCCTGTATCTCTGGTAATTCAAGCACAGATCTTCTTACCACGACCTCCCCATTTTCTGCGTGAAGCCTTTGCACCCAATCTGATAAAATGTATTTTATGAAATTGTAAGATGCGTCTTTCTTGTTAGAATATGGCGGTATAAGCCAGCCCCAGGCGCCAGCCCAAGCTGCACCTGGTCTTGGGAATATTCCCCATTTATCTGCAACCTTTGATCTCGTCGGATCTGAAATTACAGCTACGGTGTATGGCCATCCAAAGTATATAGCAACTTTACCTTCGCAAAACAGTGTTGCAAGTTCATCATAAGAATATTGCGCGAAACCAGGTGGAACCACCTTATATTTGTAAATTAAGTCCAACATAAATTGCAGCGCTTTCAGTCCAGCTTCATCATTAAATGCTGCTTTCCCATCTTCCACAAATTCTCCTCCGAAAGACCATAAGAGCTGAATCCATTCTTCCACAGTATGCTCACTTTGTTTGCCGGGTAGGGCTAGACCATAAACTTCTGGTGGATTATTTAACTTGATGGCGACTTCAACAAGCTCGTCTAATGTTTTTGGCAGCTTAAGTCCAGCTTTTTCGAATAAGTCTCTTCTATAATAGCCCATCATTGCTGCTATAAACCAAGGTATGCCATACAGTTTTCCATTATAACTGAAGGATTTTAATGCAACATCGTAGACATCGAGTAGAGGCGGGGCATTAAGATCGTTGTCTATATACGTATTCAACGGGATACACCAATCATTTGATAACCATTCCATGAACCAATCTACTGGTATTCCATAAGCATCATAGATACCTTGCCGCGCGGATAGGGCAACGACCATTTTCTCGTGAAGAGCATCCCATGTCACCTTATCAAGTACAACACTAACACCTGATAGCTCTTTGTATCGTTTAATAGCTTGTTCTAACCAACGTATGCCGGGAAAATCTACCGTGATTATTGATAGCTCCTTAACTTCGGGGGCGGTTGTCGCACCGACAGTCTTTGTAATAGTCTCGGTTACAGTAGATGTAAGTGTTTGAGTTTTAGTCTCTGTTACCACTTCGCCAGCTCCCACGACTTTAGTTTCTGTTACAGTTTTTGTGGTAGTAATTGTCGCAGGCACAGCTGAGGATCCAGCATAATAACCGCTAATACCGGCCACTATTCCAGAAGCTATAACCCCTATAGCAACTTTTCCAGCAGTTGATAGAGCATCTCTACGCGTTAGCAATCTCCTCTTTTTATAGTCATATTTTATTTTTTTCTCGGCATACATACTTTCTCACATTCTTTTTTTGTTATTGAGCCATGATATAAGTTTTGTGTCAGATTTTAAGGGGCAAGTGTCAAACGAAACATAAAGAAGCTCATTATTTATGCTTTTTGAGAACAGAATTAAAATAAACTTTAAAACTAAGTAATTACTACACTTTTCCCAGAGTAACTGGAGCGCGTAGGAGGACAACGCCAGGGCGGCATGAAATTAAGTTTCCTTGGTGGTATTAATGAGGTTGGTAGAGTTGCGGTTCTAGTTAAGACTAGGGATGCCAGGATACTGCTGGATTACGGTGTTAAGCCCTCCGAGCCGGAGCCCCTCTTCCCGGGCCATATTTCTCCAAAGGATCTCGACGCCGTCGTGATCACTCATGCTCACCTAGATCATAGCGGGGCCGCCCCATTATTGATGCTGAATGGCGGGGTAAAGGTCTACGCGACCGACATGACGTTCAAGCTGAGCGATATTCTCCTCAGGGATTTCCTCAAGCTGAGCGGATACTACATCCCCTACGAGGTGCTGGAGGTGGAGGAGCTCCTTAGAAGGGGGATAAGGGTGAATTACGGCGACACGGTGAAAGTCAAGGATGCGGAGATAACGTTCCTCGATGCCGGCCATATACCCGGAAGCATCCAGGTCTTGGTGAACGCCGACAAAACCCTCCTCTACACTGGAGACTATTCAACCCGGAAGACGAGGCTGCTATCGGGCGCGAAGAACATGCCGAGAGATGTTGACGCCGTCGTGACGGAGGCGACGTATGCCCTAACAGAGCACCCGAGGAGA
>JAWCEH010000093.1:0-10176 GCA_038859955.1 Bathyarchaeia archaeon
CCAAGATACAGGCGTAATATCATTCTATTTAAGGATCGGTTCAAACTTCAAGGGTTTAAGCGAGATTAAGGATGCATTACATAAGGCTGCAAGGAGAGCAACATTAGAGATACCCCTCAGACCAAACTCGGTAGACTTATTTACGGGTAAAAACTCTGGCGATAATACTGGAAGATACATACCATACATAAATTGGGAGATCACTGATGGGGACTATCTTGAGATCACAGCCCTCCTTAAAGGAGGCGGCTCAGAGAACGCCTGCGCATTAAAGATGATGAATCCAAGCGATGGCCTAAATGGACTGAAAAGATTCGTTATCGAAAGCGTCATAAAAGCAGGTGGAATTCCATGTCCACCAACAATTATAGGTGTCGGCTTAGGCGGCGGGGCAGACATAGCCATAAGCCTTGCTAAAAAAGCAATTCTGAAACCAATAAGCGAGGAAAACCCAGACGAAAACATCGCAGGACTCGAGAGAGAATTATACGAAGCCATAAATAGGATTGGTATAGGACCAATGGGTCTTGGCGGAGACATAACAACGCTGGCCGTAAAAATAGAGCACGCCCACAGGCATCCGGCATCATACCCGGTGGCAGTTGCCTTCCAATGCTGGGCCGCTAGAAAGGCGTCTGCGCACATTTATTCAGATGGAGAGGTCAAATACTTGACACATAAAGTCTAAGAGGCAGACGATTCATTACCCGCCCTAATACGCCCTAAAAAGAGAGTTGTCAGGATCAATTAATCAAATAAATGGATAAAAAATCGTTAGAAGCAAATATAGGTAAAAGTAAGACTGTTTAATCTTTTTTTGGCTTTTTGCTTATTTTTTCAGAATTATATTTAATTATTTTAACAATAGAAGTCGACATTTTAGTTAATCTTTATATAGAAGTTTATCTAAACCTTTTTGTAGTGGGGGGAAAGGTTTTGGACAATAGGGCCATAACTAAACTTCAAGCTATTATCATCGCAGTAATAGTTGTAGTTGCGGCAATAGCTGGTGCAGTATATTATTATTATAGTACTCTACCAAAATCCGTTAAAGTTGTGGCTATAGCTCACGCGGCTCCGGGTATTCAGGCATTGGCTGAAGATTTTATGAAGGAATATCCCAACATTAAAATTGAGGTTTTGCTTTTTGACTGGGAGACTGGTAGAGATAGGCAGCTCCATGATATGGCCGTTAAGGCTGGTGAGTTTGACGTTTACATGTGGGACTGCATTTATACTGGTGCCTTTGCACCACACTTATATACTCTTGATGAATTGAAGAGCGCCTATTCAGATGCTGAAATATTCAAAGATTACGCCGATTTTATAGAGTCGGTGGATCAGAGGTATGCGCATTGGAATGGAAAACGCATAGGGTATGTTGTATGTACTAACGTCATGGCCATGTTCTATAGAAAGGACTTATTTGAAAGTGCAGAAATGAAAGATAAATACCGAAGTTGGATAAGCGGGCATTATAATGAGATAAAAAGTATAATCGAGGAATGTGGACTTAATGCCGGGAAGATACCGCAAACTCTTGTGGTGCCTACAACACTAGAGGAACTGGTGGCAGTAGCAAGGTTCTTTACTAAAAAGTTCAACCCTGATTCGCCGACGGAGATAGGAAATACTATAATGGCTATGAGAACACATACCATTCACTGGGAATATTGCTGGTTATTTGCACAGTGGCGAAGGTCTCCCGAAGGAATAGCTACATGTGGTCCTATAACTCTTCCATGGGGCGATCTCTTTACTTCAGATGGTAGACCAGCTTTTGATCCGGCAATAACGAATATGGGGATTGGGATCTTAAAGTTGTTTAAGTATTTAACAGAATATCAGACGGCTCCAATGGAGACTGAATGGTCGCAATGCATGGAGCATTTTGGCCGTGGAAGAGCGGCTATGTGGGCTGGTTCATGGGCTTCGGTCTTCATAGATTTCGTAGTCAAAGCGGCAGAGGAATACCCTGAAATAGCTGGTAAAGTGGGTGTAGCTAAGTCGCCTGGCGTTGGAATAGATGGTACATGGCAAGTTGGGGTTTCTAAGTATTCTAAGAACCCAAGGGAGGCATGGTTATTCTGTCAGTATATGATGAGAAGAGAGTCGATGATTAAAGCTTGGGAGACAGCTTCCTCATTCCCGGTGAGAAAATCAGTTATTCAAGAACTTTCAAGTCAATATCCAGTCTTCTCGATTTTCTTGGAAGCCCTACGGGATCCCGGTACAAGAACGTACGTGCCTGAAAACCCTGAGCTAGAGGATTCTATAGCAAAGTGGGTTACATCTTATATAGCAGGAGAAGTAGATGCGGAAACAACTATTAACAATTTAGTTGCAGAGTGGAAGTACATACTTAGAGCTTATCTGGGAGAGTAAAATCACCCTCTTCTTTTTTCTTTTTTAAGCACCAAATGTTAGTCCCTTGACTAGATACTTGTGGACTATTATTGCGAAGACTATTACTGGAAGCGCTATTACTACGCCTGCGGCTGACATGGGCCCCCATAGTACACCATATTCTTGTGCAAAGTAAGCTGCAAATACTGTTAGTGTCATTCCTTTTTCAGATTGAGTTAGTAGCAGTGGTATGAGAAATTCCGACCAAGAAAAGAGGAAAGCAATTGTTGCTGATGCAGCTAAACCTGAGCTTGTCTGTGGTAAAACTATTCTGAAGAAAGCCTCTATCTCTGTGCAGCCATCTACAAGAGCCGCTTCATCAGTCTCTCTAGGCACATTTTTAATTGCCCCTATCATCAACCATGTTGTGAGAGGTAGAGTTATTAGGGGATAAATAAGTATTAGACCCCATATTGTATCATAAATTCCTAAAGTCTTAACAATTACGACTAACGGTAGCATTACAGCAACCGCTGGTATCATTCTCAAGCTTAGAATCCAAGTTGCAAGCCTTGTGCCACCGAACCTATATCTTTGTATCGTGTAAGCTGCCATGGCGCCAAGAATCGTTGTCAACACGGAGTTAATTGAAGATGATACTAGACTATTAATTAAATAAGGCGTTATCGCCGGGAAGTGTCCTCTAACGCCATATACTGCACCAGTGCTCAATTCCATGTAATTTCTGAATGTTGGGTTCTGTGGGAGGAAGTATGGTGCACCCCACTCAGCTATTGGTTTGAAAGAAACTCCAATCATCCAAATAAATGGACTTAAGTATAGTGAAACTACGGCAAAGGAGAGAATGGTCATAACTGTAGTTAGGCTTCTTCTATTCGTTATTTCACCCCCATATTATCTGATCAATCTTTAAGATTCTCATTATAATCGTGGTCAAGGCTGTTGCGACTCCCAAAAGGACCAGCGATAGCAGGGCTGTATAGCCATATGAGGGATATAGGCTCATTAATGTGAATCCGGTCTTAAAGATGTAGAAGGGATAGGTGGTTGTGCTGCTTCCCGGGCCACCGTAGGTTAAAGAGTATACTGTATCGAATATTTTTAAGAATCAACGACCCTTAACATAAGTATGGTGACAAGAGAGCTTTTGCTCATTGGTAGCGTTATGAACCTGAATATTCGAAAACTTGATGCTCCATCGATATGAGCGGCTTCATATATGTCTCTCGGTATACTTTCAAAGGCGCTTACCATAGCAAGGGTTACGAAAGGTGTCCACTGCCATACATCTAATAGAGCTAAGCATATGAGCGTGTAAGATGGGTGTCCAAAGGGTGCGCTGAGCCATGGTTGCGGCTCAAATCCAATAGATTTTAAAAATTCGTTTAAGGGACCATGAGAATAAAGGATTGTTTTCCAATTTAATCCTATTATAACCGACGGGATCATCATGGGTATCAATATAAGCACCCTGAGAAGGAGGCTTCCTCGAGTATAATTGGATGTAAACAGTAGGGCCAAAATTACCCCCAAAAATATTTGGATTGGCACAGATATGGATAGAACAAGTAGTGTTCTTAAGAGGCTATTCCAACACTCACTATCAGAAAATATCGTTTTGAAATTTTCCAAACCGACAAACCTTGGGTAAGGGTCTCTAGCTGGATGAAAAGAGAAGAAAATCATGCCCCAAAGATAGATGGTTGGATAAATCACTAATAATATCAAAAGCACTAATGTTGGTAAGGCTAGGATGGTGATTGGCCGTCTTATACCTCTTAAAGTTCTTTTTATGGTTGTAAACAAGCACTTCATCAATTAGTATTTAATTAGATCTGCCTAAAATATTTAAGTTATTTTATGCATTAAAAAGTTTATTAGATTCTATTTTCATATCCATTTTGAAAAGGTGTGGAGATGAGAGATGGCGCGCGTTATTCTCAAAAATATAACTAAACGTTTTGGTAGCACTGTTGCCGTTAATAATGTAAGTCTTGATGTTAAGGACAAGGAATTTCTTGTGCTTCTAGGTCCCTCTGGATGTGGAAAGACTACAACTTTGAGATGCATCGCTGGTCTAGAGACCCCGGATGAGGGAGAAATATATATAGGAGATAAGATGGTTAATGATCTTCCTCCTAAAGAAAGAAATATCGCAATGGTCTTTCAAAGCTACGCGTTATATCCGCACATGACCGTTTACGATAACATGGCTTTTCCATTAAGGATGAGAGAGCTTCCAAAAGACGAAATAGACAAAAGGGTCAAGAATGTAGCGGATTTTCTAAAGATCTCTCATCTCTTGGATAGAAAACCGGGGCAGCTGAGTGGCGGTGAAAAGCAGCGGGTAGCCTTAGGAAGAGCAATTGTAAGGAATCCGGAAGTTTTCTTAATGGATGAACCCTTAAGTAATTTAGATGCTAAACTGCGAGTTTACATGAGGACTGAGCTGAAAAGACTTCAGAAAGAACTAGGTGTTACAACGGTATATGTTACTCACGACCAGGTTGAGGCTATGACGATGGCGGATAAAATTGCCATAATGAATCAAGGCGTTTTGCAGCAGGTTGGTACAGCCTCTGAAGTATTTTATCGCCCAGTAAATGTTTTTGTTGCAGGTTTTATTGGAAGCCCGCCCATGAACTTTATTGACTGCACTTTTAAGGAGGAAAATGGATCTTTCTGTTTAGATGCTGGGGCGTTTATTTTGCCTATTGCTAGTTCTGTTGGTAGAATCATTAAGGAGAAAATTACAAGCACGGAGATTATTCTGGGCATCAGACCGGAAGATATATCGATAAGTAAAAAGCCGATTGAAAGAGATTATATCGAGGCCGAAGTTTACGTAACCGAGCCTCTTGGTTCTGAGCTGATTGTGGATTTAAAAGTTGGTGGTAACGTGATTAAAATAAAAACTCTGGAAGAGGTTGAGTTGAATATAGGAGATAAAGTATGGATAAAATTTGATGAAGATAAGATGCATTTGTTTGATAAGAAAACTGAGAAAGCTATAATCTAATTTTTATATAGAAATTAAATTTCGACGTGAAGGATTTTTCTTTGGCGAGTGTTAAGTAAGTTCCGTAATCATATTTTTTTAGGTTTGATGAGATAGATTAGTATGAAGAGTGCTGTGGATGTGAGCGCTATTGCGCCGCTTGTGGGAATATTAAAGTGAAGTGATAGGGTTATTCCTGCGAGTCCTAGTAAAATTGCTATTGTAAAGGATGCTATAAGCATCCTTTCTGTGCGTTGCGTTATAAGCCTTGAAATGGCAGCTGGAATTATGAGAAGCGTAACCGAGAGTAATACTCCCATTGCTCTAGTGATGATTGCGACAGTTACTGCTGAGATTGAAAATAATAGTGAATCGTATAATCCAACTCTTAGTCCAAGCGCTTCAGCGGTCTCCATATCGAAGCATATGTAAATGAATTCCTTGTAGAATATTAGGGTGGTTACGACCGTGATTGTCGACGCGATCGCTAAGCTTAGCACATCGATGTCTGAGAGGAGCAGTAGGTCGCTTATTAGATATCCGTCTACAATTACCCTTTTATCAGCCGGGAGGCAACAGCCTCTTATGATCGCATAAAGTGTTACGCTTATGGCGAGCGAGACGCTGAGCATCATTCCCAGAGACTGCTGTCCATTCTTTCCGGCTTTGGACACAAATATGGCTGTTGCCACACAGAATGCTATGACTATGGGGAATGGATCAGTCAAGATTGGAATGAACATTTGGAGCAAGACGCCTAGTGCTGCACCGCCTAGCGCTGCATGCGAGATCTCTGGAGTTATGTAAAGAGAGCCTCTCAAGAGCATTAATACAGAGATTGGTACAGATAGCGAGGCGAATAATATGCCTAAAATCGCTCTTAAAACGAATGGGTCAAGCATGTTTATCGCCTAGAATAATTATTTGTCTGCCCTCTTTCTCAATGGTTCTTAAGCATGGGTAGATGGATTTCAATTTATCTTCGCTTAGAACCTCTTTTGGCTCTCCATACGCGCATATACTCTTATTTAAAACAAGAATTTTGTCAGCTAAATCTATTACCGGGTCAAGTTCATGCTCAACGATCATCACGGTTCTTCCCCCATCCTTGAGCATTTCAAGAACATTAAGCATTCTCTCTTGGCTTTCAAAATCCAGGCCAGCGAAGATTTCATCTAAGAGCAGTAACTGTGGGTTGGATGCTAAAGCCCTGGCTATTAGTACTCTTCTTTGCTGGCCTCCGCTTAGTTCGCTAAAGAAAGAGTTCCACTTATCCTCCATATTTAGGCATGCTAGGGCATTCTTGGCAGATTCAATATCTTCCTTAAAGATGGCTCTCGGAAATCTCTTCCTCAGTAATACTCCCATTAAAACAACCTCGCCAACTCTTAATGGTGTTTCGCTCGAAATCCTATCCCTTTGAGGGACATAGCCAATAAGCCTTCTAACTTTTGCTCTCTCCTTAAAGGGGTTTAAACCTAGAACTTCTACCTCCCCTTTAAATGGCTTAATTATCCCAAGCAAGGTCTTTAGTAGAGTTGTTTTTCCAGCCCCATTTGGTCCAACAACCATTATAAGCGATGGCTTCTCAATATCGAGACTAATATCTTCTAACACTGTACGGCCGTTTAATCTGACAGAAACATCTCTAATAGATATTATGTATTCGCTCATAATTTAATCCTCCCCTTAACCAGCAAGGCTGTCTCAAAAATGATTACGAGCAGGGAGACTACTGTAGTGAGGAGGTAAATGTTAACTCCGCTAGAAACCATCTCATGCTTTGAGAGAAGGGCGCTGTAAACTTGACCTGCATTATAGTACATGATTGCATCATACTTTTTTACGCCGCTGGTTGAGATTGCAATAACGTAAGCCACTGGGCAACCAGTTTCCGTGGAGATCTCTCTAAGGGCATCTTTAACGCTCTTTATTAGTAAGGCTGTGTCAGAAACAATTATGCAGGCATATCGACCGGACCTGAATCCCTCGTAAATCTTCCTTAAGGATTCTGGGCGAACAGCCTCCTCCTCACCTATAAGTATGGAATCCACTTTTAAGCCAAAAGCCTCAGCAATATAATGTTCTGCGTAGAAGCCTATTGCAACACTTCGACTGGATAAATTATATTTCTCTGAGAGATTACTGAGAAAAATTTTGAGACTATAGATGTCTCTCTCAAAAGCCGCGTAGTTTTCTGAGAGCTTCTGAGCGTATTCAGGTTTTAATTCCGAGAGCTTATCTCTTACTGCTTTAGCTATTACGAGGGCGTTATCGGGTAGAAGCCAAAAGCCATGAATGTTTCTCTCCCCATTAAGACTGAGTATTCTAATTCCTGTTAGGCTTAGCAGGCTTATTGATATTAGATCAGTGTGGGCCCTCTTTTCCTCAGCAACACGCCTAACCAGATCGTTCTCCCATCCCATATGCCCAGTTACGACTATTAAGTCGGAGTCCAGAGCCATGTTGACAGTGTTTGGTGTAAGCGTGAAGCTGTGGGGTTCAGTCCCCTCTGAAACTATTGAGTAGACTACTCCAACTCCGTTAACTATCGGAGAAATTATGGCCCCTAGGATATCTATTGAAACAACCACTCTAATTTTATCATCCGGTCGAGCGAATGTATTAGATGTGCTGAAAATTGCTAAAACCACTAAAACTATAACAACTGTTATGGCTGAGATTGCTTTCTTAAACAACATAGGTTCCCTCGTGGAATATCGTTGTTGTGGGGGCACCTTTCAGGATGACCTAAAACCTTACACATGGAATCAACAATTTTATCGGAGAGGTGCATTTCAACCCTACTTGCGCACTCGCATGCATCATCTAGGTTGATTGAGAGAAACTTATGTACATACGTCTCAAACACTCTGTGGTTTCTAATGATCCTACTAATCTCCTTAAAACCCCTTTCTGAAAGGTTCACCCCCCTCCAGGGTTCCCTCTCAAGCATGCCTTTCTCGTAGAGCTTCTTTAGGGTCTCGCTTGCAGTCGCGCATGAGACTCCTAGTGCATTCGCTACTTCAAGGCTTCCAACAGCGTCTCTCTCAGAGAGCAAATTGAAGACTACCTTTAGATACTCCGCTTCTCTCTCAGTTAACCTTCTGGCCGTATACTTAACCTCCAGAATTTAGGCACGTCCTAAATTAGGATAAACCTAAATTTATATCTTGCGCTCGCTATAATGCTCGAGATGTCGCTCTAAAATGTGGCAATGGACCCTATGGGTTCGTTTATGAATCATTCTCTTAATTCCTAATAGGAGTTACATTTAGATTTATTTTTTCGTTTAATGGCTCTCTTCATTTTTAGATACCGAAATTCCGTTGGAATGAACTGTTCGGAAAATAAGTTCTCATTTAGGTTTGCTGAGATCAATATTCCAAGTTATTGGAGAATTTATTAATATTGCGAAGGATTCATGATTAATGTTTAAGAGGTATATTGCTGGGAACCATATGGTTGTGGAGGTTTCTAAAGATCTCTTTTCGTGGCTGGAGAGTGAGGTTAAACGTCTGATTAAAGGCTGTAGGAAGACTGCCTTCGATGGAACTATTCTTTATACGCCTGATGGAAAAGGTTATTATAACGCGCTTTGGACGAGAGATTTTTCCTACATGGTTGAAAACGCCGGGGATATTATGCCTTTAAACGAGATTGAAGATTGTATAAGATATCTGGTCAGGGGGCAGAGAGGCGACGGGGTTATGCCTGATAGAGTGCAGATTGACGGTCTTCCCGTATATTATCCAGGAGACGTATCGAACCCACTCGGCGATCCACCCGGCCCCGCAACCGATAACTCCCAATTCATGGTGAAACTTATAAAAGATTATATTGATTTAGGCGGTAGAGTAGAGTTCTTCCAGCATTTTGAGTCGCAGCTTGCTCGTGGAATGGACTCTGTAATGTTAGATGAGAATGGGCTTGTCTATATAGACCCAAGGAAACCTCACTCGCCGTATGGTTTCACGGATTGCATTGCTAAGACGGGAAGTCTATTCTTCTCTTCAATACTCTATTGGGAGGCATGTAGGGAGATGGCTGAGTTATATACGCAGATTGGAAGAGAGGATGAGTGTGCAAAGTATTTAGAAAGGGCTGAGAGAATAGAAGAGAACATAGATATACTTTGGTGCGATGAAATGGGCTTATACTATGCAGCAAGCGTTGACTGCAGGCAACTTGACATTTGGGGAAACGCGTATGCCATTTTCGTAGGGTTCCCTTGTAAAGGCCGAGGAAGAATTATTGACTTCTTAGTTAAGAACGCTCATAGATATATATGGAGAGGACAGGTTAGACATCTCTTGAAAGGCCAGTATTGGGAGAGGTTTCTGACCTATGTTCCTCCTGAGACGTACCAGAACGGGGCATATTGGGGCACTGCCTCTGGATGGGTGATATACACTATCGCTCAGATAAATCCGAACCTCGCCTCTCAAATCTTCATCGATTTGGTGGAAGACTATCAGTTTAACGGAACTTGTGAATGTATAAATATCGGCTACCGTAAACTCCCAGATTACGTAGTTAGCGCCACTAATCCTTTCGGTTCCATTCGGAGGCTGATCAGGGAGGGAAAAGCCGTGGTAAAGAGCTAGCATTGAAAAGAACTGAATTCTAAGTTAAAAATATATAATTTTATCTCTTAACCAATATCGAAGTCAGTTATATTCATTAAGCCTTCACATCGCCATCGATTAATCTTCTCTCCCTCAAACCCCTAAAGTTCCCAGAAGGGTACATCTAAGTTCTCTGTGATGGGTTTTTGGTTAACTTCCGTTGCTCGGAGAAGAGTTTGGGTT
>JAWCEH010000094.1:0-10070 GCA_038859955.1 Bathyarchaeia archaeon
AATCCTTTCACCAGGGGGTCATTACTATCTAAAACTATTGTGTAGTTCAAGTTACCTAAGTCGTGATATACTGTTCCTCCGCCTGAAAATCTTTTGACAACCTGAATTCCCTCCTTAAAGCACTCATCAAGGTTAACTTCGGCACAAACCTTTTGAGAATGCCCCACTATGACTGCGCGATTGTTCCTCCAGAACCTGAGGGTTGGTGGGATAATCCCTTGAATTCTAGCCTGGAGAATAGCCTCGTCTATAGCTAAGTTTTTCGCGGCATCATAGGTTATCTCCGAGTCCAGCAATCTCCATGTTACCAACTATGCTGCCTCAGATTAGGGGAAAACTGGAAGAAAATGGATATTTTATGATTTTTATGATTTTTATGAAGGGAGCAGTAGACTATAAGGTTTCTCAAGCAGTTCTTTAACTTTTCCCAGGAATTTCGCCGCTATTACTCCATCAACAGCTCTGTGGTCCGCGGATAACGTCACGTTCACAATCTTTCTAATCTTAATTTCCCCATTAACCACGGCTGGTTTATCCCTTATTTTCCCAACTGCCAGTATTGCTACTTCCGGCGGGTTTATTATGGCTGTAAAGGAGTCTACGTCGAATACTCCTAGATTAGAGATGGTAAATGTTCCACCGGTAAACTCATCTTCACTTAGTTTTTTCTCTCTAGCCTTCGCAATCAATTTCTCCACTCTGGATGATATTTGGATGAGATCCATTGAACCCGCATTCTTTAAAACTGGAACTATAAGTCCATCCTCTAATCCAACAGCAATGCCGATGTTTACATCTTTTGACAGTCTGATGTTCTCTCCGTCGCATAGAGCGTTTAGCTGCGGATACTCCTTTAAAGCCATGGCCACCGCCTTTATCAGTATGTGTGTGAAGGATAGGCGAACGCCGGTTTTAGCCTCAATTATGGGAATTAACTCTTCCCTAAACCTTGCAGCCTCAGTCATGTCGACTTCAGCGCTAATATAGAAATGTGGGATGCTCGTTTTACTATAGGTCATCTTTTTGGCTATAGCGCTACGCATACCGGAGATTGGAATTACCTGAAGATCCTGAATCCTCGGCACCGCAGTAACAACTTCTCGCTCAGGAGATACGGGGGCGGGTGAAGGTAATACGGCTGTTTTACTGGCTTCAATCTTAGCCAGATAGTCTAGAACATCCTTCTCAGTTATTCTCCCTCCTGGTCCTGTGCCAACTATCTGCGTTAGGTCGACACCCTTCTCCTTCGCTATTTTCTTCGCTAGCGGAGAGGCCTTAATCTCCCTTTCCACTTTTCCCTCGCTTGGTACCTCTGTTATTGGCAAAGGCGCCGGGGTTTCGGCTCCTAATGCGGTCTCTTTGAAGGTTTCCTCCGGGATTTTCTCCCCCTCCTCAGCTATGTATCCTATGATTTTTGCAACTGGCACGACTTCCCCCTCCTGCGCGAGTATTTTCTTTAGTATGCCGGAGCCCCTTGCCTCAACCTCCAAAACAGCCTTATCTGTTTCGACTTCCAGAAGGGTTTCTCCTCTCTCCACTCTTTCGCCTTCTTTCTTTAGCCATCTTAGTATCTTTCCTTTCTCCATTGTTTGACCAAGTTTGGGCATGATGATTTCGACAACCATGATTTTCTACGCTCCCCCTCATGATTAAACTATCTTCTTCACGGCATCTATAATCTTTTCCTTACTTGGTACAACTGCTGCTTCAAGCACTGGGCTCATTGGTATTGGAACATCTGCTCCTGCCACTCTGATGACTGGCGCATCCAGATAGTCGAATGCTTCCTCCATTATTAGAGAGGTTATTTCGGCTCCGAAACCGCAAGTTTTACATGCTTCGTGAACCACCACAGCTCTGTGAGTTTTCTTTATGGACTTAATGATCGTTTCTAAATCAAGAGGTTTTAGAGTTCTTGGATCAACAACCTCAGCTTCTATTCCCTCCCTCGATAGGTCTTCAGCTGCCTCTAAAGCTGTATAAACCATTCTGGAGTAAGCGATGATTGTAACATCCGTGCCTGTTCTCTTAATGTCTGCAACCCCTAAAGGAACTGTATATTCGGCTTCAGGAACCTCCCCATCAACATTGTAAAGCATTTTATGCTCAATAAACACTATTGGGTTGTTATCTCTTATACACGTCTTTAACAAACCTTTTGCATCAAAGGGCGTTGATGGCATTACAACAAAAAGCCCGGGAGAATGAACGAACCATGCTTCTAGGCTTCCAGAATGGTGGGCCGCTATACCTCTGCCAGCTCCACCTTGAGTTCTGTAAACTACTGGAACTATTGATTTGCCACCAAACATGTATCTATTTTTGGCAGCAATGTTAACTATTTGATCCATAGCCAACGTTATAAAGTCTATGTACATTATTTCTGCTACTGGGCGCATACCAGTCATTGCCGCGCCAGCAGCGGCTCCAGCAATCGCTGCCTCAGATATGGGTGTATCTCTCACCCTTTCAGGACCAAACTCATCGTATAAACCCCTTGTAACACCGTAGGCGCCGCCGTAAACGCCTACATCCTCCCCCATTATAAAGACACTTTCATCCCTCAACATTTCCTCTCTCAACGCTTCATTTAATGCCTGTCTATAGTTGATTTTACGCATTTTTAGCCCCATCTTTTTGGCTGTTGGCAAATCTTTAATAGACGTCTTTGGATCAACGTAAACCTCGGTATATAAGTCCTCGTAAACGGATTCAATTGGCGGATATGGGCTGTCTAACGCAAATCTTTCCGCCTCATTTATCTCCCCCACAACTTCTTCCTCAAGTAACTTTAATTTTTCTTCGGTTAATATTCCTGCGTCAAGTAGTTTTCTCGAGAAGCTTTTTATAGGGTCTTTCATCCTCCAGAATTCCTCTTCATCTTTTGTTCGGTACCTTCTTGGATCGCTCAGTGAGTGGCCATAATACCTGTAAGTTTTACATTCAATAAATGTTGGTCCCTCTCCCCTTCTAGCTCTTTTAACAGCCTCTTCAACGGTCTCCTTAACGTTGAGCACATCCATGCCGTCAGCGATAACCCCTGGAATATTATATCCCTTAGCTCTCTCAGCAATATTCTCAAATGGGAAGGCCTTCTTAACTGATACCGACATTCCATAAAGGTTATTTTCACATATATAGATAACTGGGAGCTTCCATATAGCCGCCATGTTGACTGATTCATGAAAGGCTCCGGTATTAGCGGCCCCATCACCGAAGAAGCATAAAACAACCTGGTCGGTCTTTCTCATTCTAATTGAAAGAGCTGCTCCTGTAGCAACTGGAATATTTGACCCAACTATTCCGGTTGCTCCAAGGTTTCCTGAACTGACATCAGCAACATGCATTGACCCGCCTTTGCCCTTACAATATCCAGTAGCTTTGCCGAGAAGTTCAGCCATCATGAGTTTTATGTCCGCACCTTTTGCTATGCAATGCCCGTGGCCTCGATGCGTGCTTGTTATATAATCGTCTTTGCGTATAGCTGCGATAGCCCCTACGGCAACGGCTTCCTGACCAATATATAAATGGGAAGCCCCTTTAGCGATATCTCGCATCAAAAGATCCATGTACTTTTCTTCAAACTTTCTTATGCGCATCATCTGCCTTAAATATCCAATAAGCTCTTCAGGAGTATACTTTTCAAGCATCTGTTCTCCTCCAGATTAACGTTTGAAACGTGAACGCCGTCCATAACGTTATCCTAAAAAATTGCGGATAACGGTCTTTTAAAGTTTTTCATGCCAGTACCTAAAATGTGGGGATGCTTGAGTAATTTCTAATTATAATTCGTTGTGTTTACACTATTGATTCCGGGGAGTTTTCATCCTAAAGATTTTTATAACGGTTCATTTATTGAACCGATTTAATAATTGCATCCTTGAGGTAGCAATTTATGTCTAAA
The DNA here is from genome assembly GCA_038859955.1 of Bathyarchaeia archaeon. Lineage (GTDB taxonomy): Archaea > Thermoproteota > Bathyarchaeia > Bathyarchaeales > DTEX01 > DTEX01. Next base: position 3,905 of record JAWCEH010000094.1, read on the forward strand.
GTAGATGCTTATGATGTGGCGATTATAGGTGCTGGAATAGGTGGTTATGTCTCAGCTATAAGATGTTCCCAGCTGGGGATGCGTGTTGCGCTTATTGAGAGATGGAAAGTTGGCGGTGTATGTTTAAATAAAGGATGTATACCAACAGCGGTACTGCTTAATACGGTTAATCTTTTAGAAAAAATTAGGCGCGCTAAAGATTATGGAGTCACCATCGAGAGTTTTTCGGTGGATCTTAGAGAGGTTAGAGCCAGAAAAGAGGCCGTAGTCGACCGCTTGAGCCGAGGAGTTAGATATTTGCTTGAAAAAAATAAGGTTGAGTTTATTGATGGGGTTGGGAGAATAAAATTACGAAATCGCGTTGTTGTTGAGAGGGATGGTGAAGAAAGGGTTGTTGAGGCGAAAAATATAGTTGTAGCATCTGGTTCCAGACCTAGACAACTGCCTAACATCCCGGTAGATGGAAGTAGAATAATCACTGTTGAGGATGCCTTAGACCTTGAGGAGGTTCCGGAAAACATATTTATTATTGGCGGTGGGATTATGGGTGTCGAATTCGCCCAAATATTTCGCTCTTTAGGTGCGAATGTAGCAATTCTGGAAAAGAGACAAAGCCTGCTTCCGAGTTTTGATAGAGAAGTCGGCGCTACTCTCCGTAGGATCTTTGAGAGAAGCGGCATTAAAGTATTTACAAGCGTCTCCTCTGAGTCAGCAAGTGTCAGGAATGGTAGAGTTAATTTAGCATTCCATGCAGGGGGAGGGAAGGTTGACGCTATCGCTGACAAAGTTATAGTCGCTGTGGGGCGGAGACCTAATGTGGAAAATTTGGGTCTTGAAAATGTTGGTGTTCGATTAAAAGATGGTTTTATTGAAGTTGATGGTCACATGAGAACTAATGTTCCGAATATTTATGCTGTGGGCGATGTCGTCGGCGGAAAGATGTTTGCGCATTCCGCTTTTGCTGAAGGTTTGGTTGCAGCCGAAAATATTGCTGGGTTAGAGACGGAATTCGATTGGAGAACGATTCCAGTTTGCGTTTATACTACGCCTGAGATTGCAAGTGTAGGTTTAACGGAGGAGGAGGCCGTCAATTTAGGTTATAAAGTATCGGTTGGAAAGTTTCCCTATATGGCCAATGGTAAGGCACTAGCCCTTGGAGAAAGAGAGGGATTCGTAAAGTTGATTGCCAGAGAAGAGACCGATGAAATTTTGGGGGTTCACATTATTGGACCGGACGCATCTAACATGATTAGTGAGGCTACGGTTGCGATGAGGCTTGAATGCACATCTGAGGAGCTGGGCAGAACCGTGCATCCTCATCCTACTTTAAGTGAGGCAATTATGGAGGCGGCTTTGGCGGTTTTCGGGAGAGCAATTCATGTTTAACAAACATGAACGAATAATTAGGTTTTTCTTTAAATAGGAGTTTTTTATTAATTTTGTTGGAGGAGGGGGTATATGTCTGAAAGTGTGACCCGAAGGGGAAGAGTTGAGGGGAAGGTTGCCTTAGTGATTGGCGCCTCTGGAGGAATTGGCGAGGGAATAGCTAGGGATTTCGCCAAGGAGGGAGCTCGCGTCGCCCTTGTTGCCAACAGAAACCTTGAGAGGGCGCAAAAGATTGCGGATGAAATAAATCAGCAGTATGGACCTGGTAGGGCCATTGCGCTGAAGGCCGACGTGACTAATGAGGAAGAGGTTGAGGCTATGGTTAGGAAAACCGTTGAGGCCTTCGGCTGGATAGATATAATGGTTTACAGCGTCGGCATAGTGAAGGCGGGAAGTGTTAAAGAGATGAAGCTGGAAGACTTTGAGCTGGTGACTAGGGTGAATTATACCGGATACTTTTTGTGCGTTAAGCATGTGGCGCGGGTTATGGCTGAACAGCATAGGCGTGATCCATCGCGATGGATGGATATAATCCAGATCAACTCTAAATCTGGTCTACAGGGAAGCTATAAAAATGCCGCTTACTCCGGGAGTAAATTTGGTGGAATTGGATTAACGCAGAGCTTTGCGCTCGAGCTACTGGAGGATGGAATTAAAGTTAATGCGATATGCCCGGGAAATTATTTTGATGGACCGTTATGGTCGGATCCAAAAGAGGGGCTTTTTGTGCAGTATTTACGAGCGGGTAAAGTTCCAGGCGCAAAGACTATTGAAGACGTTAGGAGATACTATGAGTCTAAGGTTCCTATGGGTAGAGGATGCGCCATTGAGGATATAATGCAAGCAATATATTATTTGATAGAGCAAAAGTATGAAACTGGGCAGGCTATTCCCGTCACTGGTGGGCAATTAATGAGGTAAGCGTGTTTTTTAAATTTCTTGCATTGAGTATGGGGCATCATCCGTCCTCTACTACTAAGAAGGTTTTAATGATATCTTCAAGCTCCTCTCTTGTTTTGTAATCAATTTGGATTGTTTGTTTATTGAGAAGATTGATGGCGTTTAATAAATTATTCGGCACTTTGAAACCTGGCTTAACAACCCAATTGCATTGTTTATCACCTAAGATTAGGTAGAGTCCGAGCGCGACTTTCAGGGCGTTTTCTTTTCCAATATTCATAAGCCATTCTAAAACGTCATCAGGCCATGTTATTCTGCCTATAAAGGAGAAGAAGGAAATACCGAAGGTTCTATCCTCGAAAGTGAGATTTCCAGAGGAATCAATATAACCTATTCCAGCGTATTTGGACAGGAATTGATGTCCGAGAATTAAATAAGCTCCCTTCTTGAAGGTTGGAAGGAAATCAGCCTTCTTAGATAGGTCGTCTACGAGTGGTTGGGGAGATTTGGTGTTATGTTCAGTTCCATTAAAGATTGGAAAACCACGTTTCTCCGCAGCCTCTAAAATCTCTCTTAACCGTTCTTCGGTGTTTCTTTTTGGAATAACTTCGACTGCAAAGATTCCGTAATTCTCAAGCTCGTCAAAGAGGGAATTTAGGTCCGCTTCCTTCTCGGTGATTGGGTTACCTAAAACCGGATAGGTTGGTATGGCACCATACTCCCTAAATAGGGAAGCGAGTTTTTCGAGGCTTGGGAATGCCTCTGCGGGTTCTTCAACGTAAGCTGGTCCACCAGCCTTCAAGAGCTCATTTCTGATTAGATCTTGAAGGCCTTCATCACTTGAAAGATCGATTTTAATTTCGCCGAGAAGCTTCCGTAAAAATTCCTTGAGGTCGTGGTTATTTGGGAATTTATTTCTGAGGAGCTCTGCGGTTGCTTGCGCTACATGTCTTTCTGTTACGTTCCCGCGTGGTGTACATTTTAGCACGTCATCGAATGTTAAATTCAGAGTTGGGTCTGTTCCTTTAAGGATCTCGTTTACTTTTTCAGTCATATTCTCGTATCTTCTTCTCAGAGCTTCCCTCATTGTCTTCAGTAGTTTGTTCCCCGGTGAATCTGGTTTAAGGTCTTGTATGACGCCTTTACCACAAAGGTATATTCTGCCTGGATTTTTTGGGTCATTATATTTCTCGCCTCTCTCTTTAGCCTCTTCAGACATTGCTATGGCTTCAATGCTGAAGACCGCTTTCAATCCTAGAATTTTACATGCTTCACCGAATTCTCTGTGGCCGGCTATAGTGTAATGATCATTTATCCCGAAAATTTCCAGCCCAGCCCTATAAGCCTCCCAAGCAGCCTCGGCGGGTGATCTAAAGATGCTGAAGGACTCACTTGTGTGTATATGCACATTTACCCAACCATTCTTTTTTGGTGGAGTAATTATTCCCTCAATTTCAAGACGTTTAAGCTCTTTAAGCGCCTCTAAGCGTGACATTGGCTTTTTCTTTCCAGTATAATTTAGTTCACCCTCTTCTGGCTCTCCAAGTAAACTGATGAGCATCTGAACTTTTTCGGGGAAAGTTTTATCCCTATTGCCTTTCATGGTTCTCCCAACGCAAACATATGGATAAATGCCCTCTGTTCCCTAGATTTTTAAGGGAACCCCAAAAATATTTAAGTTTTCGTCGCTTTAGTTAATGCTAGGAAATTATTTCGATGGGAAGATTTAAAAAGAAGAGGTTTGGTCGCCTATGAAGATGAAGGCAGCCTTTCTTGTAGATAAAGAACGTTTTGAGGTTAGAGAGGTTGAGAGGCCTAGGTGCGGTCCTGGGGAGGTTTTAGTTAGGGTTAAGGCATGCGCAGTCTGTGGCACGGATCTGAGGATATTTCGCGGTGAGAAGAGAATTGACGTTCCTATAACTGGTCATGAAATCTCGGGAGTAATTGAAGAGGTGGGTGAGGGGGTAGATGGGCTTTCCGTCGGCGACAAAGTGGCTATTGAGACTGTTGTTGGATGTGGGGAGTGTGATGCGTGTAAGAGAGGAGAGGAGAACCGTTGCAGACGGAAGTATAAGGCTATAGGTTACCAATATAATGGTGGCTTCGCCCAGTTTATTCTTATACCGAGGGAGGCTGTGAGACAGGGATGTGTAATTAAGGTGCCGGATCATTTATCTTTTGAGGAAGCCACAATTGTTGAGCCGTTTTCATGTGTAATTAACGGTTGGTATCCGTTTAGAAAGAGGGAGCCGGGTTTTACGACTGTGGTTATAGGGGCAGGGATAATTGGGATGCTCCATGTTGAATACGCTAAGCATATGGGTTCAAGAGTGATTCTGGTTAATCGTACATCTCCAAGGTTAATTCTTGCCCAGAATATCGGTTTGCCCGCCGACGAATTTATTGATGCGAGTAAATGTAATCCGGTTAAAAGGGTCAGGGAGTTAACTGACGGTTTAGGGGCAGATGTTGTGATATGTGCGGCCTCCTCAAAAGATATTCAGAGAGAATCTCTTGAGATGGCGGCTGTAGGCGCAGACATAAGCTTTTTTGCAGGATTGCCTAAAGATGACTCAAACGTTTTATTGGATTCAAACCTGATTCATTATAACGAGCTCCATGTTCACGGGGCTAATGCTTCTAATAGAAAACAGTATCTGGAGGCCTTGGATCTAATTGCTTCCGGTAGGGTTAATGTCAAGAAGTTTATAACACATAAATTCCCATTAGAGAGGGTGGCTGAGGCGATAAATTGCCTAGAGGATAGAGCCTTAAATGCCATAAAAGTAATAATTGATCCCTGGATGTGACCTTAAACAATGATTTCTTAATTAATTGTAGCTGAGAATTTTTGGTTCAGTAATGTCCCCTGTCGCTTTGAGAACCCATATGTTCTCTTTCTCCGCTTTCTCTATTAGGTCTGGCATAGCTAGGCTTGTGTAGATGACTTTGATAACTCTATCCCTAAGCTTGTCTGGATGAGTAATCCTTAGCATCTCAATGTTTCTCGATATTTCATCGATGAGGTTGGAGGAGGCCCTAACGGAGGCCTCGCCTATAACGCATAGGTTATCAGATACGCCATAAATATTTATTTCGGCCTCGGGCAGGAAGAGTCGACCCAGCTTAACTTCATAGCCCATCTCCCTTAGCCTATACTCAATAATGATTCTAGCCTCATCCTCGATATCTAAAGTTATCTTCTCTAATGTCCGTTCGACCCTAGAGAGCCTGCTGTCCAATTGCTTAAAAGCCTTATTGAAGTCCTCCCTTAATCTCGCGATCTCCTGAGCGTGCTTCTCCAGAATCTCATCATGGCGCTTAAAGCCTAAGAGCATATCCTCCCTAAGCTTGGCTATTTCCTCATCATGGCGTTTGAACCCAGCGATCATATCCTCCCTTAACTTGGCAATTTCATTCCAGACTTTAGTGAACTCTTCATCATGTCGCTTAAACCCGGCAACCATATCCTCTCTGAGCTTGGCTATTTCCTCGTCGTGGCGCTTGAATCCGGCGATCATATCCTCCCTAAGCTTAGCGATTTCTTCACTATGCCTAACTAGTATTTCTTCATGCCTGTCAAGCCTGGCTAAAATTTCGTTAAACTTCCTATCGTGTTCTTCAAGCCTCTTGAGAACTTCAGTAAACCCTATGTAGCCTGCCACAGCATATCTAAATTCTTCGTCCTCCTTCAAAAGTCTGAGAAACTTAGCCTTTAACTCATTCACTTCAATCATACAGATATTAAAACGCGTACTAACTATTTTAAGTTAGCGTGAAAAGTTTAAAAGCCCCTCAGCTATCGTTGAGTGAAGTATGAGAGATTGAATGTTTATTGAAGGAAGTTTGAAAATGCTTTTATGGCAGTCTTTTTTGGTAC
>JAWCEH010000095.1:0-10035 GCA_038859955.1 Bathyarchaeia archaeon
CATACAAAATAATACGGGCTGGCCTAATCTTTGAAGCGTTCTCAGGATTGACGCTTACATTTATCGCAATAGCCCTCTCAAACTTTATAGCAACAGAAATATTCAAGAGACCAGAATCCTCAACATTAATAGCGATAGCATCCACAACAATATTCACAGGAGCGCTGCTAACAGCCTCGCAATCAAGTTTTATAGGCTTCGAGAGAATGGAGCTAAACAGCCTAACAAGCATATGCCAGGCAACGGCTAAAACAGTCATATCGCCAATACTCGTGTGGATTGGATTAAGCTCCCTAGGAGCAACAGTAGGCTACACGGCATCATTTTTAGCAGCAGCCGCAGTAGGCCTAGCGCTACTATATCTAACACTAACCAAAAACCTAAAAACCAAAAACCCTGGAAAAACAAGAATTCTGGAAACACTAAAAGATATGCTACATTACGGGGTTCCATTCTCAATCTCATCGATAATAGGCGGATTTCTGACGCAGTTCTACGCTTTCCTAATGGCCATCTACTGCACAGACGCAATGATCGGCAACTACCACGTTGCAACGCAGTTCGCAACCATACTCTCATTCTTCACAATACCAATATCAACAGTATTATTCCCAGCATTCTCAAAAATTAACCCGCAAGGCGAAAATAGTCTACTTCAAACAGTCTTCCAGTCGGCGGCCAAGTACACGGCTATGCTCCTAGTTCCGGCGACAATGGCTGTAATGACGCTCTCGAAGCAGATGATAAGCACATTATTCGGGGAGAAATGGACATACGCGCCATTCTACCTAACACTATACGTTACAAACAATCTCTTCGTAATTTTTGGGGGACTGATCGCCGGAAACCTACTGGCTGGCGTTGGAGAAACAAAAACGCTGATGAAGTTGAGCCTAATAACTCTCGCCTTTGGGGTGCCAATGGCCTACATGCTAATTCCTTCGATGGGAATAATCGGCTTAATAATCACCCAAATTACGGCGGGAATACCCAGCCTATTTCTGGGGCTACACATAATATGGAAGCACTATAAAACGAGAGTAAACATGAGGGAAACCATAAAGATACTTATCGCATCATCGGCGGCGGCAGCGACAACATTTCTGGCAGTAAATATTATAACATCAGCCTACTGGATTGAGTTAATTGTTGGAGGAGCCGTATTCCTCGCCGCATACATTTTCACAGCCTCCGTAATAAGAGCTATAAAACATGAAGACATCGAAAACCTCAGGGCGATATTCTCTGGCTTAGGTTTACTCTCGAAACTAATAAATATCCTCCTAAACATAATAGAGAGAACGACAGATATCCTACAGGGAAATCCCCACAATGTTAGATTCTCTAACTCGATTCCTACGAAAAAATAAGAAAACCATACTACTCATAGCATTTGTTTCCGCAATAACACTGCTCCTCGACGCATCTGTCTCTATATGGCTGAGCCGCTTCTATAATTTACGTCTACCAAGCCTAGGGACTATCAGGGTGATAGGCGCTGAAGCCTATGGAGGAGACATAAACGTAACCCAAGACCAGAAGCAGTATATTGATTGGGGAACAGTTTATCCTGGGCTGCCGGTAAACCGCTCATTCTACATCAGAAGCCAAAGTAATGTTCCCATAGCCCTAAACATATCAATACTGAACCTGACATTCCTAAATTCTAAAGGAGAAAACGTCACGGATAAACTGCCCATAAAAAAGCCGCTAAGCCTCACATGGAATTACAGTGGAACGCTGCTCAATCCGAAGCAGGAGATCTACGTAAACCTGACGATTGAAGCATCCGCCGACCCACAATTCCTTAAGTATCTGGTGGATTATGATGTGCAGGAATTCGGTTTCGACATAGTAATAGTCGCCGAAGAGCAATAATATAGATCAAAAACATAGATTTAATAGAAGATTTCATTTCAATTTTCAGAATCCCATTTCATGCAAATTTAATTTTTCAAGCTTAAAAAATTATAAAGCGATAGGGAAAAGAAAAATGCAGTTTCCTAGCATTTCAGTAATTATCCCAGCATATAACGAAGAGGAAACAATAGGCTACGTTATAGAGGAAACAACCAAGGTAATGGATTCCCTAGGATTACCATACGAGATAATCGTAGTCGACGATGGATCAATAGACCGAACAAGAGAGCGCGCTGGCAACTATAAGGTTAAAGTATTATCTAACGGAGTGAATAGGGGCAAAGGATACGCCCTAAGAAAAGGCTTCAGAAATGCTCAGGGCAATATAATCATAACAATAGATGCGGACGGCTCCCATAACCCAGAAGAAATACCACTCCTAATAAAACCAATACTCAATGGAGCAGACATAGTAGCAGGCTCAAGATTCCTAGGCAACGGAAAAGACCACACACCAAAACTACATTTGTTTGGAAACAAACTAATCAACACGACGATAATGGTTCTAACAAGAAAACTAATCACAGACAGCCAAACAGGACTAAGAGCAATCAAAAAAGAAGTTCTGCAGAAAATCAACCTAGAATCAGACAGATTCGAAATCGAAACAGAAATAACAGTTAAAGGACTAAAAAACGGGTTTAAATACCAAGAAGTCCCAATAAACTGTAGAAGAAGAGAAAACGGCAAATCAAGAATAAGAATAATCTCAGACGGCATCAAAATATTTAAAACAATCATTAAATTAACGGTCATTAAATGATTTTCTCAATTGAAGTACAAAGTTATGTAAAATCTGTTTAAAATGATTCTTTCTTTATTCCTGGTTTAAATTAACTTTTCTATCATGATTACATCTATCCTTGATTCTTTAATTACAAGTTTCTGGAAAATAGTATCTATTTTTTCATAATTTTTTTCCATCCACATTTATATTATAGAATGAAAAATATATATCTGTGATTCGACATGAAGGCGAAACTAGCAAAAATCTTGATTGCAATTGTTATTACTCTTCTATCCTTCAGCTTCTTTCCATCTATCCAGTCTGCATACCTAGACAACTATTATAAAGTTGAATTCATTAAAGTTGAATCGTATGGTACTTACCAAATTTGGTACTACAATATTACATGTCTCAGCAACGCCCCTTACGGTATAAGCTTTGTTGCCTTTGGGGAACTTGATGTAGAATGTAATCCTCCCTGCGCCTCAATTATAGAGAGTTCATGTGGTGGGCAGGATGCAAGTGTTACTGTGGGAATTGATCCCCATACTAATAAAACTGTAGTGAAGTTTGATTTCAGTCCTAGCATTGAAAAAGGTGAGACTAGACAAGTTTGGATTGCGATTAGTGGTATATGGCCGACAGGAACAATAGACGTCTGGGTTAAAGCTGGAACGGATTTGTATGGACCAGCCTCAGTAACTGGACCTGACTGCCCTGAGCAAGTGATTCCCGAAGCGCCCTTTGGAACAATACTCTTAACCGCCATTCTCTTCGCAGCCTTAGCGCTGTACATGATGAGAAAGCATCAATTACCTCTCCTCCATAATAGAATCTTTAATCGTTGAGGACTTTGTTGACAAAAACAATTCCTTAAAGAGTTTTACACTGTATTGAGTTTAATTAGTTAATATTCTAGATGTAGTTAGATTATGTTTCGTCGCTGTGAACATTAGAGTACTTTTCTAAAAGGGGTAATTCCAGAGTAGAAACGGGTAGTAGTTTTATGGGATATTTAGAACGATTTCTCAAAGAGTTCTTCAATAAGGCGCAGCTTAACTTTAGACCTGTACTAGCATTCTCGTTAATTATAATACTAGTTCTCCTTATTTATTGGCGTGACATTGAAATCCTAGCCAACGAAGCGCTCCACACTGAAGCCCTAACACACATATTTCTAGTTCCTTTTTTAATGGGTTTCCTCTTATACAGAAGAAGAGACCATTTAAAGGCTTCTATTGAGTTAAAAAAGTTTCAAGAACGCTCAAAGTTGAAGATTACTGACGAGCTTACTGGGTTAAGTTTATGCATAACCGCGCTCCTAATTTACTGGTATGGCTCCAAAACCTTTTATCCGCTAGAATACCACATGCTCTCCCTCCCAATATTCATATCTGGAGTAACATCAATTCTCTTTGGCTTAAAAGCCCTAAAAAATATTCTGCCACCTTTTCTCTTCTTGCTTTTTCTTGTTCCCCCTCCAAATGAATATATGAGTGTATTGGGCGGAAACCTAGCGGATATCAACTCCCAAGTCTCCTATTCTTTTCTTAAACTTTTAAGGCTTCCAGTTACGCTATCATTATATTATGGGGCGCCAACAATAACTCTATCGCCATACACAAAAGAGCAGCTGCTCTTCACAGTTGATCTACCATGCTCAGGCATATATACATTCATGGCTTTCACAATATTTGCAGCGTTCCTAGCACTTATAATACCTGCCTCAGCAATCAAAAAAGCCCTTATATTCATACTCGGCTTCCTTATCTTCGAATTACTTAACATTATTCGGTTAACCACAATAATATCTATGGCCTTCTTCCTAGGCGAAGAAGTAGCAATGCTATTCTTCCACACAACAGCAGGAGTAATATTATCTTTCATCGGCATGCTAATAACCCTATTCCTCTCAGAGAAGATTCTAAAGATAAATTTCTCATTTAAAACCAACGAAAACCACCCCTGCCCAAAGTGTAAAACATTTTTAAATAATGCTGAAAGCTTCTGCGAATACTGCGGAAGATTCCTTAACCCCCTAAGAAGGCCATCCCGAAGGTTCTGGGCTAAACTATGCATTTTGCTGCTAGCTTGCGCAGCTCTCTCCATAAGTGTCAACGCGCCAGTTTTCGCGATCACAAAGGGAAATATTGAAGTTTCCTCAACATGGGAAGAGTCGGCGAGTATCTTACCACAGATATCTAATTACACTCTGAATTTTCTGTATAGGGACTCAAAGTATGAGCGGATTGCGAAACAGGACGCGTCGCTTGTATACGCGTATTTTCCGAGGAATTTCACAAACCCCGTAGTCTACGTTTTAATAGGCGTAGCAAACAGCCTATCAAACCTCCACAGCTGGGAAGTATGCTTAATTTCGCTTCCAATGGCTCAGGGAAGATACCCGCTTGTCTCAGTACTGGAATCAAGAGACCTGCAACTGCTGGAAAACACCCCAATAGTCGCCCGCTACCTAGCTTTTAGAAATCGGGAAAACTACACGCAAGTAACCCTCTACTGGTTTGAGAAAGCCTCCTTCAAAACCGGATTCACCGTTCAGCAGAAGTACGTTAGAATCAGCCTAATAATTCTTACAAGGGGATCGACAAAATACTCGCAGTACGAGAATACTCTGCTGAATTTTGGAAGAACGATAGCCGCATATTGGGAGCCAATAAAAACTCAAGCATTAATCTCCCTGGGAATACCACTCCAGCAGTCAATTTTAATCCTATCCATAGCCTTAGCGGCGGCTGCAAAAATAATGGAACATACAAGCGAGTGGCGAAAAAGATTAAACAACATAAAAATCTTCAACAGATCCGCGCATCCAAACGATAAACTTCTACTCCAGACAATAGCCGAGCTCAGCAAAGAAAAAAGCGCTATAACAGCAAGAGACATAAATCTAGCCCTCAAAAGAAAAACAGGAAGATTCATGAAGATTAAAGCTTTAACGGCTAGACTAAACAACCTGGAGAAATACGGCTTCATAAAAAGAGATATAACCGTAGTTAACGATAAGCCAATTCTGGTCTGGAAAAACTTAATAGACATCTATAAACCTTAAATCTCTGGCAAACTAAAAATATTAAGATAAGAAGACCATAAAGGTGAGATTCAATCCAGCCCGGCAAAATAGGCGTGGCATTCATTATTCCAGGAGCACTAGCCTTAATCTTCTCCATACTAAAAAACTCATCAACCCTAGCCTTTATCGGGTTAGGCCTAACATTCTGGGGGGCACTATTCTTCTTCATAAAGGCTGAAAGGCATGTTCACGAAAGCCTATTAGATTCAACGGCACTCTCAATATACACAACGGCTGACAGAATAATAAGAGACCTGAAAATCGGAAGTAACGGCTACTATATACCACCATACCCGAAAGACGTCTACATACCAGAACACTTAAAGGGACTCAAAGAAGCCACAGTATTCATATCAACAGACTCTGAGAGCACGCCTCCAATAGAGGAGATTGCCCAAAGAAAATTCCTACTAGAGAGCCCAAAGGGTATATGCATATCCCCACCCGGCCTAGGAATACTAGACCAGATTGAAAAGGAGATGGGAAAAGACTTATCAGGCATGCAACTCAGCGACCTAAGTGAAACTCTCCCACCAATAATCACAGAGAACCTCCAGCTCGCGAGAGGGATAGAAATAAAAACCGAAGATAACCAAGTCCACGTAAGCATGATTAACCCCACATACCGAAGCCTCTATGCATACGAAGACTTAAGAAGTGTACGCTTCTTAGGATGCCCACTTGCAAGCGCCATCGCATGCGCCATCGCAAAATCAACTGGAAAAATAGTCTCTATCCAAAAAATCGATGTATCCCAAGAGGATCAAGCAGTTAAAGTCTGGTATCGAATATTGGAGGCTTAAAATATGGAATTGAACCTAAATTTCCCCCTATCTCTTTCAGAGATAAGCCTTTGGCTAGCAGTCATGGCCATAATACTGCTCATAGCAAGCGAACTCTCAGCACCAAGCAACATAATAATAAACAAGAAGAGACTTAAATTAGTAGGCTTAATTCTAGGCCTAGGCTTCATGGCCACAGTCATCATAAGAATTTTCTATCCATTTTGAGCCCTATTAATTCCTAAACTTAAAAATCCCTTTAGTTAAGATTTTTCTCCAGATAGTAAGCGAATTATAAAACGTCTAAGTCACGGTCACCCCCAAAAAGATTTGAATATTAATGGAGGTGAAGATAAGAATTGAGTAAAGACCAGGCAATCGGCTTAATACTCCTAGTTGTAGGAGTTTTCGGCATACTCCTCTACGGGTGGCTAGTCTTCCTAACAGAGTGGTCGACAGTTGTGCTTCAGTTAACAGGCTTTATAGCTGTTGCTGCCATGCTGGCAATACTCTCATGGATAGGATACACGATGGCAACAACACCTCCGCCGAAACCAATAGAAGAAATAGAAAGCGAGCTAAAAGAGGAAGAGAAGACCAGCGAAACAGCAACCCAATAAAATAAACCCAACCAGCATATAATTCGCTGTTCCTCAAAGATCCATCAATAACCATCGAGATAAAAGAGATCATTCAGCTGCATAATCAAAGAAGGAAATGGAGACTAGAGAAGCGGAGACAATGGCATTGGAAATTAAAGAGAATTAGACAATAGGATCGGTGATATCCAGATAAACCAAGAACTCTGGTGATATCTGTAACCACGAAATAAACTCGTGATTTAAATGTGCTAACACAAAACACTAAATCAAAAGAAAACTTAAACTCTTACTTTAAACAATATCGCTTCGCTTAATTATATTGATCGCCCTGGCTGTGCAGCCGATCGAAATCCGGCGGCCGGGCGATCCCTAGTGGAAACCATTACAATAAATTTCTAAATTAAAATAAAAGTTCATACAAATTTATCAAATGAAGGAGGAAGTTTTCTATCTAGAACTACGATTTTTCCCTCTTCCAGCCATATCTAGAACTTTCCTCATACTTTCATATTCACTAATAAACCTCTCCCCATGATCAGTTGTACGATAATACCTTTTGCCATCTTCATCCTCAAAGATCCTCAATAAATTATTACTAACCAGGAAATCTAGATATCTCTGGAGCAGTTCATAACTTAAGTTGCAAGAAAACATGATCTGGGTTTTATGCCGTGGTTCCCTACAAAATAAGAGTATCTCATATAAAACATCAAGCCGACCTCTCCTCGTAAATGAGCTTTTAGATACCAAAGCGCTCACTTCTTCCCCAGTATATAGAACTTTGTTCCTTGTAAAATATAAATTATATGGATGTATGCTTAAGAATAATTTTTCTAAATTATTCTTTCATTAATTTCACTAAAAGAAATTTCTAAAAACACCATATAGTAAAAACAATATTATTTTCCAGAAAGAGTTTTCTTAAGGCATTTATATTTAATAAGAGAAAATTTAAGGCATAAATAGCAAATAAAAGTTGATTTAAAAATTGATCGACGCAATCCTCGAACAAATATGTTCTTTAGGTTACGAGTGGACAGATAAAAAAGTTATTGAAAACCTTCTAAGAAACCACGGTTTTACAGATGAGGAAATAAAAAAGATTCTAAATTTTCTAACAAAATATTTTCTTGAAGTAGATGAAAGTAAGGGAAAAATTAGGCCCTCTGAGAGCCTCCGCAAACTTTATGAATAAATCAATAATCCCTAACTAAATACGCATCTTATCCAAGACGCTTTTAATTTTTTTATAATCCCTTAAGAACTCTCTACCCCTCTCAGTTACCTCAAATACCTCAGTTCCATCCTCGTTATTCGAAACCCTTAATAAACCACTATCAACCAAACAATCCTTATAATGGTTGAACTGAGAAAAACTCAAATTACACTTATATATCAGCCTTGTTTTCCTCGCTCCATCATTAGAATTCTCTAATATACACGCAATTATGTCAATTCTACTTCTCTGCTGGAATCGAGATTTATTCAAAAGTTACCAACCTTATATTACAAATATGGATAAGTAAATATATAAATTTTGCCACACTTTTATAAATAAATGAGACTCTCTTCCCCTCATCTCTTCGGTTTCTCTAGTCTCTTACGCTCCCGCTCAATCTTCTCAATGCATGCTTCACGTACAAAAGATGATCTGCTGGGCCAGTAGCCGATCTCCTCAATAAGCCGATCAACCTCCTCAAGAATACCTACAGGAATCGATACAACTCCAAACTTAACTCGACTCAGCTTCTTTTTACCCTCAACCTCTAAAATCTGAGCCACTTAAGAAATCTCCTACCTTTGTACCAAGAATTATATTTACTCATTAATATATAAAAGTATATGAAAAATTTTTAGGTATTTTTCATTTTTTCACATTTTAATTTATAATGGAAATTAAGGTTGGTAACAAGGAAAGAGATACTTGTTTTTAAATCTTTGATTCCATCAAAGATTCAACCTACCATGGTCAATGTGTGTCGACCTCATGATCGCGGCACTAATGAAGAGGTGTAGTAGTGGAAAGATTTTTGATGGTTCTCAATACAACTAGGATAAGTTTCCTCTGACAAGAAACTATCAAACAGCCCCAACTATTATACACTCCAATCTAATCCATAAAAATGCCATAATTAATTTTCTCATAATTTCAGAAGTTTAAGACCGAAATTTTGGAAGACGTTAAAGTGCCTTAAATCGAAAGTGTAGAGGGATGCTCCTCTGTTTAATACTATGGCGGCAATCATGGCGTCTGTTCTTCGTACTTGCGTCCCCAATCTCTCCGCTTTTAACTCTAACTCGGCGGATAACTGGGCATCCCTCCTTGTATAATCGATTATTGGTAGAAGCAAAACATCCCTAACAGGCTTTGCATACTTTTCAAGGCCATATAGAATCTCAAGAAGATTAATCGCTGTTGTAGCAACATCCTCGCCCCTATCAACAAGATTCCTTAAAGCCTCCTCACCCCTAGCAGACCGCCTATCAAAAATCTCAATCAACACATCCGTATCCAAAACAATCATAGCCTACGCTCAGCCCTCGCAGCATAAATCTCCTCTAGCAAAACCTCTTTATCCCTAAACTCCACACAACCCCTAAGCTTCTTCAAAACCTCAAGTGAGCTAGCGCCCTCAATAAGCCTCTCAAACAACTCACTAAAACTCTCACCCTCACGCTTAACCATCAACAACTTCCTATATACCTCATCCCTAATCGTTATTGTCTTGACCAAACAAGTTCACCATTAAGCATTACGTTTAAACATATATTTAAACATTAATAGTTGTAAAATATCACTTGCAACGGCTGCATCAGGGTGGTTAATTGCACATACTCTACATGTGGTAGAATTGCTAGGGGGATAAATCCCTTAAAAGTCTTTCTTCAATCCTTTACTCCCATAAATTAACT
>JAWCEH010000096.1:0-9835 GCA_038859955.1 Bathyarchaeia archaeon
GATGCTTTTGCCTATCCACTCGAAAGCCTTAACCTTGTCGCATAAAAGCGTAAACTTATTTTGTCTACGTTCATAACGTTTTTGGTGTTTATGTTGAGTGTAGTCATGAGTTTTAGGGTTCCTAAGAGGCTTAAGGAGGAGCTTGACAGGCTTGGAATAGATTATGCTAGTGAGGTTAAGGCTTTCCTGGAGAGGCTTGTGAGGGTGAAGAGGGCTGAGAGGCTCCGGTTGGAGATGGATAGCCTTAGAGGCAGCATTAGGGGGGTTAAGGGTAACCTTTCAGCCGAGTTCGTCAGGGAGGACAGGGATGAGCTATAAGGTTGTTGCGGACGCAAGCGTAATCATTAAATGGGTTATACTAGGGAGAATATGCCTTAAAGCTAAGGGATGACTTTCTGGATGGTAATGTTGATGTTCATGCACCCAACATCATTCTCTTAGAGGATGGCTGGCACGTATCTACCTAAGCTTGTATGACCCTCCTTCAGTTTGGGCTTAATGGGTTGGGGCTTCTTGACCTTCAGCTGTGAGTTGTGTCAATTCTTTAAGTAGTGTTTCGATGTTTTTTAGGCTGGTTTGTATTTCTTTTTCGTTAATGTTTTCTGCTAGGTTTTTATGGCTTCAGCTGTTTGTTCAGCTATTTTTAGCCATATCTGCCTTTCAGACATTGTTATCTTAACCAGCTTCCCGCCTAGCCTCTGATGCTTATTTCGCCCTTCGCTACTTTACCGGCTGTTTTGAAGATTTCTTCAAGGTTTTAAAGGCTTTAATTCTAAGCCTCTGGCTGCATAATTCAACCTCCCGCTTGACGAAGTTAACCCTTACTTCAACAAATCTATTGGCTGAAACCTCAACCATTAGATGAACCCCTCCCCTATGGGCTTCTATCTTTGTTGTCTTTTAATCTTCATGATATCATAGATGTAATCATTGTCGAAGTCGAGATCTATCTCACATAATATTTATGTGACTTTATTAGAAACCACTTACTATAGCTGTTATCTACAAAAATTTTCACAATACGAGGTTTAAACTTCTCATAAGGTTTCCTTTTATTAGGACAAGTGATGCGGTCAGGACTATTACAGGCTTCGGCGTTTTAGTAGCCACATCCAGAATGGTATGAAGCCGGCCGTTTGTTTTCTATTTCGGTTTTGCACAGTAGTCCCCAGGTTATTATGGTTAGGTTTTTGCAGCCTGTTTTTCAGAGACTGCGAGGAGTGATTTGGTTTCGTCTCTTCCTCTGGCGTAGGTTACTGCATTCGCAACTACTGCAACCCGTTTTAAAAAGTTGTAAAGTTAATGATGGTGTTTATCACTATAGCCAAGTTCTCGAGATCTTATCTAACATTCTGGTGAGCTCGGTTTTGAGGAGGTAGTCAAGGGTTATGAGATGTTTCAGTAAATAGGGCCTTGATTTTACATATAACCTTAGCAGAGACCATAACCTCTTATACTTCGCTAGTCTGCTACCCACAAGGTAGTCGAGCTCGTGAACAACACTCGAGATACTCAGAGGAAGCTCGTATGAGTATCTGGTAGTTTTTATAGTTGTTACCTTAACTGTCTTCTTAAGTAACGTAGCGTGCTGGACAGCGTGTATAGCAGGAATCTCCTCGAACCCCAAGTGTCCAGATTTAACAGCCCCATTTAGAACCTCAAGCCCTGGTTTTGTGCGGATAATAACAAGTGTCTTGCCTGCACCAATATTTCTCTGATAGGTCCAAGGGTCAGCGAATGAGATATCAGCGAGTTCAGCGGTGTGATCGGGGCATAAAAGACACGCCTTACCGTAGAAGTACTGACCAAAACCAGAGTCCCAAAAGGCTTGGGACGGAATCTTGAAGGTTTTACCATCTTTGGTGGTGATGGTCGTATATCCAGGCCAGCCTCCCCCTCTGAAGGCTATATGGAGTATTTCTTCTGGATCCTTTCTCAGAAACATCTTGATAGCGCATTCAACGGCTCTGGAGCTTGGTAGGTTGTAGCAGTATAATCCAAACACGACTTTGATATTTTCATTAAGTAGAGGTAACTGCTTCAAAGAGTTTCGTAACCCTCTGACTTGACATGGCAACCCCACTAAGGCTATGCGAAGATTTCTCGCGAAGGCTTCTCTTAATGCCTTAGTTATGTCCACGGGAGCATAGATGGATCCAGCATATTTCTGTATCTCTTCGCCATCACAAACTATCTCATAACTGCCGAAAACCAAACCTTGCTTCACTTGAACCTTAGGGGCTAGGACTGCATTGACTATTCCCTTCTCCAGTAGGTATTTTAAGATTGAAGTAACAGCGCCACCACTAGCGGATCTGAACCTGGTGTTTTTGTCGGTAGACCACGCAAGCCCCACCCTTAGGTAATCACCAATCATGCGATTCGTGAAGTTCGAAATGACTTGCTTTACCTCTTTTTCGTTATATGAGCTCGTAAAAGGGCATATCTTTACACAAAGACCGCAGTTATTGCAGAGAGCTCTATTTAGAAATGGTTTAAAATGCCCCTCAACTGAAAAGCCAAGCCTTAAAGCTTTACGCGGGCATAGAGCTACACATAAACCACAACCAGAGCATACAAAATGAGTAACCTTTATTGTCATGTTTCAAGAGCCTTCTTAAGCAACTCTATTGAGACCCTCTTATACTCATTTAGCCTAGACTTTACAGCATCATAATCTATGTCTTCGCGGAGCACTTTTACAATATCGTCTTTTCTTTTAACTATTCTATGTTGTAGTCCAAGTAAGTCTGCTAAATCTTCAATACGCGATCTAATTCTAAGGGCTCTTCTAGAGACAGTTACTAATACTGGTTTTTCAAAAAGTATCGATAATGTTAAGCCATGGTAGCTATCTGTAAACATCAGTTCAGCATGCTTAAGCATCGCGATAAAATCTTGAGGACTCACGTGGTAAAACGACATCCTATTTTTAATCCACTTGTTATAAAGTAGTTTTTCACGAAGATCAGGCTTCCTATATACGATTACCGGGAGTTCAGTCAACTTTTCCAGTAGCTCAGCTAAGGGTAATAGGCTCGGATCTAGATTGTATAAAAGGGCGTATCTTTCGGGTAGCGATGAAAGGCTATCACAAGGTATCTCTTCGAAGTCCTTCCTAGATGCTAAAAGTGTGGGATCTAGCGTGTGGTAAACATCCCGTTTTATGACTCTTGAAAGCTCTTCAGCATTGCGACGTTCCCTGACCGAGATAAACTTGAAGACCCTGAGAAACCATCTATATAGCGTCAACAGCTCTTTGCATGCTGAAACCTCCACGCCTATACTTGCAGAGAAACCTATTTTTATAACGTTTCTAAGCCTGAAGGGCAATAGATAACCATAATTAGAGTACTTAAGGGCTTCAGGGTGCCAGACTAGATCGCTACCGACAATAATTGCTTCATAATTAGAACATTCATGTTTTAAACCTTCTAAGTTCGTAATTCCCTTTCTCGGTTTGATTTTAAGGTATTTTTCCCTAAAGGAATTAAAAGCCGATGCCCTTCTAATCTCGATAGGCACATCGGGTAAATAGTAAACGATCTCCCCCACCATAGATCTGATGGTCTTATGAATTGGAAACCGTAACTCTCCATACTTCTTAACAAGTTTATCAGGTCTAATTACGGACGAGGCTATTAGCTCTAAATATGGACGATAGTTTATTACATGAACTTCATGCCCTAAATGCTCAAGGACTCTGCATAGAGCGTATGCTTGGAGAACCGCGCCTATATTATTAGAATAGTGGAAAGTCAAGACTCCGACCTTAACCATTTTGATGAACCCCAATTCACCTGAGTTTCAGAACTTATCGAAGAAATTAAGCAATTTACTTATACTGGTTTGCGGATTAATAAGACGCAGGGACTTCCTTTTGATAATATTTCCATTGGTCATGTTTAATGCTCTTGATATGCTCTTCGCTATGTCTTCGGGGTGAGCCTTCGCTACATAGCCAGTTTCACCATTAACAATGGTTTCCGGGAGCCCGCCTCTATCTGTTACAACTGCAACCACACCTAACCTATTGGCCTCCACAGATACTCTTCCAAAGGATTCAGGCACCAAACTTGACATTACCACCACGTTTGCCATAGAGATCTTCCCGTATAATTCATTGAAAGGAACTTTTTTCGTGAAAATAACGAATTTCTTTACCCCGAGTCTTTGAGCGTATTTATCTACCCAAGCATCTTTGCAGTTGAACATGATAAGCTTAACATTAAGGTTCTCATTTAATAGTAACTTTAACGCCTTTAAAATTATGTGGGGACCTTTAACTGGATTAGAACCAGATGCGTATATAATCAGGTTACTCTCTCGATTCTCTGAAGTCTCAGAATCCTGAGCATATTTAAGGGGGAAGGTAATAGGATTATATATTACTTCAACAGGCTTGTCCTTAATCGGCAGGAGCTCTTCATGAATTCTTTTCACGAAGTTAGAGACAGCTATAAAGCCATCTATGGAATTGATCACTTCCTTATTGACGACTCTACGCCACTTAGAGTAATCGAGTGGACCTTTAGCTAAGTCTAGCATCTGGTAAAAGTTGCTTTTCACGGCTTTAATAAGTCCTAATCTCGCTAATTCCTTATTGAAAAATTGCTTGCATCTCACAATTCGCAATATACTACATCCCCTATAGCACACTTCCCTCATACCATACAGTAGGCCCCACCAAGGGCAAATTAGGGGATAGCTATGAAGGTGCGCTATAACTTGTATGTTTCTAATCTTCTTAATTCTAGGTGCTATGAGAAGCTCGTCAGTAATCCATGCAATATCAGACCACTTTAACCAGTCTTCAATCAAACTAATATCCATGTCTGGGATTCCTGAGGTTGTGGAACAGGGAACTAATCTATACTCAATATTGAGCCTTTGAAGCTGTCTAAGGAACTTTTTCTCAGCGTTCTCGCCGACGACAGCCCTTAATTTCACCTCATTTCTCAGCAACTCAAAGAACTCTAGTGTAGATACTTGAGCCCCACCCAACTTAAGACCATGCGCAAAGGCCAAAATGTTCATGGAAAAAAACCTCAGCGTATCAAAAATCAGGAAAGCACATGTAAATTAGACCTGTTACCAAGTAAAAGTAGCTGTTTCGTGATCATGATTGCGTTACAACGGTTTCTCAGTTTAGTATTAAAGCTGTTTGTCCTATAGAACCACTCAACATATCTTCCATAAATGTTCGTAACCTCCCTATGGATACAATTTTATTTCGTTAACAATGTAAATTCTTCTTTATTAGGATGAGGTTGATTTCACATTCAAGCCTTCACAGAGTTTCAGACTTAATGTCCTCTTTAGCTAAGACCTTGAGAAACGCCCCACGCCCGAGGCTTTTTTAACTTTCAGACACTTCATAACATATCCTTGCTTTTATAATCTAAAAAGACATCGCCGTTAATAATCAAGTATGAGGTGTTCGCCTGTAAAACACGCCATATGCAATAATTAATTGGTCACATTTACCAGCAATTTTATGTTTCATTATCATATTCTATAAATGTTACAAAAGTTGAACCTGAGTTAAAGATTCTATCGAGCAAAGTCTTACTTTCAACTTCATTCAAAATACTTACGTATGGACTTACCTTCTGTAAGGTTTTACTCTGGTAAAAATATTGACGACATATAATAATACTATCCATTTTCAATGCCTGTTCATACATCAGCGTTGGGATTTTTAAATTCTCCTCCAGATTCATGTATTTCGTGTACAATATTGAACGTACATATGCATGAAATGGCCAGTCAGTAACAATTTGCAAGTTATTATGTGGATGCACGCTCAATCCTGAGAATACATACTCGACCGCTGTAGTTTCACTATCCATAGGTATTAAACGGGCGTATGCAGGGCTCCTTTCATGTAGAAAGCTAGGCGACATAATTGTTGACAACACATATAGCGCTATTACCACAAACGCCATAAAATAACCCCTCAAAGAGCCAAAATTTCTTACAAAAATATATTTTAAAATTGCAGTAACAGAGAAAACACTCAGGATATGAAACGGAAAGATAAAATATCGTGCATCAATTCTCCATAGAGCTGTAAAATGACCAAGAATATAAAAGAATAATGGCAATAAGCTAAGATAAGTAAACAATAAAGTCTTTTTGTCATAAACTTTTTCATCTAGCACAGATTTAATCAAAAAAACAGTTATAACAGATAGTAAGAAGGCTGTGGGTAACATGTTAACAAAGTTGTCAAACTCGTTTGATTTCACAAGCCAAACATTTTCAACTATTTCCGCCGTGTATGGAACTCCAAACTTTAAAAGTTCATCTAAAACCTTTGTGACTGAGGATATTACTTGTATTACTGAGAGGAGAGGTAATGTGGCAAATACCAAGTAAAAAGCAAAACAGGTAATGTGTAAAATTAATGGATTCAAAAACGGGTTACCAATAACACTGTACGGACCGCGATTTCTTTTATCCATTGAATATAAAGCAAGTATCAAAAGTAAAATTAATGCAAAGAAGGATGACGAAGCATGTAAGGGGATTATTAAAGCTATGGTGAATATCCTCAAAATAGATGACGACAGAGAGAAAGAGCGAAATATTTGCTTAATGCAATTATAAACCAAAATTGCCGTAAATAGAAGGCTAAACCTCAGAGGCGACAAAATGAACATTGGCTCCAAAAATAAAGGGTATAGAGAGAGCAACAGAACTACTAGTAACACTATAAAAAAGTAATCATTATCAAAGCGGGACATACCTCTGATTATTAGTCGCGTTAACAAAATCAACAAAATTACATTAACGATTTCGAAAACTATGCCAAAGAAGATGACGGTAAATGAAAGTGGAAGCCCAGACACTAAATGCGTACTTACAAGTTCGAGAGGTAATACTGGAAATGCTTTGTAGTACTTTTCAAGAACCATTTTTTCGTTAGAAAAATGAGAAAAAGTAAGTATCCGGAAAGCGTTCGCATAATCCCTATATGCATCTACGGTAGCATAGAGGGGAGCATTATAGATGTTAGGTTGAACAAAATAAATAGAAAATCGCATAAAAACAACAATAAACATCAAAGCGAATGTTAAGAATAAACGATCAAACCTAGAAGCTTTAACATGAAAAACGTGGCCCGAAAGCAGAATGCTGACGAATAAAATAATGGTTAGTATCGTTATGGGCAACGTTTCATTAGGTCGCATAAAGGAGCTTCTACAAACAGTTACGATGATTATCGCAAACATAAGTGAAAGAATAAAAATAGTGACGCGCCAAAGCCCTACACGAGATGAAAACCTCCTCCAGCTCCCTTTTGATTCAACGTTACTTATTTTAGTCAAGTATAAAAATACGAAATTGAAAATCGAATAAAGTATTAGAACTCTATAAAGTGAATATGCAATCCAGAAGTACAATCCTAACATAAGGGTGAAGACATTTAAGTAAATAAAAGCCACTAGAAATAGATTATTCCGTCTTCGCATACTTGGGCATCACCACACTAGGCAAGATGAGTTGTATAAAAGAAACTTTGCTGACGTGAAGCCCTCAACCATAATTCACTCTAAAACACGTTTTACTATTGCCATTATTTCACTACAAAAACGTCTGGAATTAAATAGCACAGCCCTTCGTATAGCTCTTAGAGATACTTCCCTACGTAGACCTTCATTAGACAGCATATCTTGTAATAGTGTTGATGCTTCCTCATTGTCGTTAAATGCAAACCCATACATTCCTTGTTTTCTGTCAAGGATATCAATCCACGGCCCTCCACTCCTGTGAACTATCGGCACTAGACCTGCGGACATGGCTTCGACCACTGCTATGCCGAAATGTTCGTGCTTCATTGTATGAAGGTAAGCTTTCGCCTCATTAAGTAATTTTATTTTCACTTGTTCTGAGGCGTTTGGCAGAAGCAAAACTCTATCATTGACGCCAAAACTTTTGATAGATAAATACAGCCTGCGCATGTAACTCTTGGAATTAAGCGAGCCCAATATTAAAAATTTTCCTTCTTTCACTCTCTTAGCTATCTCAGGGATTACATTCAGATTTTTCGCCTCCTCTATACGGGATATAACAACTATGTAATTCTTTCTTCTTCTATTGCGGGATAGGGGTAAATACTTCGCTATATCTACTGGAGGATAAACAACCATCGGTGAAAAACATAGAACCTTCTCAATGATCTTTTTTGAAAAGTTTGAATTAGTTAGCAGAATTGGTTTCTTCTCAAGTCTTTTAAACGCCTTTATCAACTCAGAATACAGGGTCTTGTAGGGTATTACGTATAATCCTCCCAAACCCTTAGCATATTTTGGATGATATTTCTCAAGCAATCCTGGAGCGAAGTAGGGAAAGTGCATATATATAATATCCGCGCTGAAGCATAATGGTGCTAGAGGATAGGTCACAATCACCAAGTCATAGAAAAATTTGTTTTTTATACTTGGCATAAAAATTATGTCACGAAGAACATGATGTATTAGGCTACTATATATCGTTGGGAATTGTCGGAATGGTGGAACAATAAATTCCTCGTTTACAACTTTATCCTCTCCAAAGATTCGACGGACCTTGTCCCAATGCGTCCTCTCTAAAACAACAAGTCCGGTATGGAAATGTTCCTCCCTCAAAGCCTTGCATAGCTTCAATGCGAGAAACTCAGCTCCTCCGCAGGGATTTAAGCTGCTGTGAACTACAGCAATTTTCTTACTGTACATATTGCACAAGCGCAATGAACTACGATTTAGTAAATACTCCAGCAAGTTGTTCAGATATAACGTTAACGCTGAATTTCTTCGACACGTGTCTGCTTAAGTCATCGCCAAGCGAAAGTACTCTCTGCACACCCATGTGCGCCAACAGCTCCATCTTATCAGCAAACTCTATAGCATTATTAGGTTTTATAAGAAATTGTTCAACCCTCCCGTCTATGACTTCTGGAACCCCGCCAACTTTTGAGGCTATAGGAATTGTCCCCATTAAGGCTGACTCTAAGACAGCATATCCAAAGGTTTCCTCCCATATTGATGGAAATATGAAACCCCAAGACCTCTCATGTAACTTTAATAAATCAGCATAATCTATTCGCCCAAGTAATCTATAGACGTTTCCGTAAGTATTGTTAAGTCTTTTAATTAAGGTTTGATGTTGCGGAGCGTATTCGTTTGTTAATATAAATTTCGCGTTTACACCGCGTTTCAATAGTTCCATTGACGCCCTTAAGAAAATGTGAAAACCTTTGATATAAGAGCCCCCTCCTAAGTATAGAAAAGTTGGCGTATTGTCTAGATTTTTAATAATCTTTGGTATAGGTGGTGCGGGATTATAAATTACGGTAGTTTTGCCGCGATATTCAGGGACAAACTTTAGCATTACTTCCTCATGCCGTTTTGAAACGCAAATAATTTTGTCGGCCATGCCGACCCATCTTCGGATTAGCTTAGTTAGAGGTGATGCTAATGTTGATGCTAGGGCTCTTGGCATATTGTCAGATCTGCTCTCGAGGATGAGGGTTCTCTTGAAGTCGCTCATTGGCTTATGGACTTCCGTTGAAAGGATTACAGCCGTGTACGATATGGGCTGATAATCGTGGAGATGGACGACGACCTTTTTACCTAGCTTTTTGGCAATGGATATGGCTGGGTAGCTGAACCTTGGAATGTAAACTATATCAGCCTTCTTAATCGCCTTTTCGATGCATCGCTTGTTCCCTAGCATGTTAAGGTATAGATGTATCTTGTTGGATACTCTGAGAAACTCTATCGTCTTTATGGATGCGCCCGGCACCTGCACAGGTCTCTGTGTACCAGTATAGACATCTATTTCAAAGTCT
>JAWCEH010000097.1:0-9584 GCA_038859955.1 Bathyarchaeia archaeon
GAGGCCAACCAGGTATTCGACGTTGTTAAGGTATAGCTTGAGGAGTAAAGCTGTGAAGCCCAATCCGCAACCTAGATCTAAAACCATTCCAAGCGAACCCTTAATTTTCAAGAAACCAGTTATCCAAGGCTCAATGCCTGGGCTGTGAAAAGTGCTAGTATAGTCTCTATCGTAAGTCAACTTCATGTGGCAAACACTTCCAAAAGCTGCCGCTTAACTCGTTCATTATCGAACTTCTCAAGGGCCTTCTCTCTCAACTCAGCACTAATATCGACCAGTTGCTCCCTCGACATGCTTAGGAGCATTTCCATCTTATCCATGAGTTCTTCAGCATCGCCCGGTCTGAACAGCATTTAATCCCTAGGAAGCTTTACCTCAACAATCTTTCTAATTCGTCTTATACAAAAGCCTAAAAACCATATCTCTAATAGATGTCGAAGTATGTCAAACTTTTTGTACAATTTATGCTCAATAAACCATTCTTTACCGAATAACAGTCGGAAAACAATACTGTAAAACCTCTTATAAATATCAACAAGAAAAATCCTCAGATTTAGGCAATAACGGGGCATTCTGAAACTACCTTGTGATTTGTTGAATTTGAGCGAAGTCGCTAATCTGTGCTTGATACATCTTCCAAATAAGTCTGACGATTGCTAAATATTCTTCAGAATATTCTTTATCGTGTTCTCTTTTATGCCATAGATTTTTGAGCTCTTCAACAGGTCGATCAATATAGATGTACAATATACCTCTATGTTTAGCAAGGGTCCTAAGTAGAGCTAAGTCGATCCGCATCAATAACTCCGCCTGACGCTTGCTTAAGCCTCCGTGAAAATAAACATTGATGTAATTGGCTGCACGTAAAGTAAAAAATTCATCAATAACTAAGTAGCTACATATTATGGACAAAATGCCTAACATCATTACTTGAAACATTTTATAGGGCAATTCTACTAGAAAGATGATCCACCGCATTCTCTTTAACAATCGTGGTTCGAGAAGAAGAACGGGATCTTCTTTTGTTCGAATAGGCTTAACCTGAGTTATTGAATATCTTCGTATTAATCGAAGAATCGCAGTTGATATAATGTTTATAAAACCCAGAGCTTTATAGTGCATATATGGACAATGAAACCTTTGTGCCAAGATTCTTGACAAGGTGGTCTTGCCAGACGCGGGTGGACCATCAAAAATGATGGTGGACTTATTTTCCATGCCAATTCTACTGTAAGATATATCCTGGGATTTTATCTCTGTTTTTTAGAATCCATTCTAATGTCTTTTGGAGGCCTTCCTTTAACGATGTTTTGGGCTGGAATTTCAATATATTCTTCATTTTTGTAGTGTCGGCGTAGCCTCCAAGTGGGTCTCCTTTAGGTCTTGCTCCATACTCGATTTTAATTTCTCCTATTGTCATTCTCTCTTCTACGAGGCTTTTGATCATTTTGGCTAGGTCATCTATTCTAGTGGGTTTGCCAGTGCCAATGTTTATTATCTCACCAGCCAGATTTTCCATCTCAGTAGCTTTGATGGTGGCTTCGGCAACGTCTTCCACGTATATAAAGTCTCTTATTTGGCCTCCACCGTAGATTCTCAGCGGCTTATTATTTATGGCTCTCATCAGGAATATCGCTATAACCCAGCTGTGGCTTTTAGGCTTAGGCATCTGTAGTGGGCCATATATGCTGAAGTATCGTAGTGAAACCGTTTCCAACCCATATAGGTCGTGGAAGAGTTTCGCCTGGTTTTCACCCCAGAGTTTAGAATTAGCGTATGTAGAGAGAGGGTTAGGTTTCATATCTTCGCTGAATTTTTGTGGTTCGGATGGATTTTGCGGTTGTTGGTCGCCGTATACTGAAGCAGAGGAGGCGAAGATATAGCGTTTTACACCTGCTTCAAGAGAAGACTTTAAAATATTATATGTTCCTACGATGTTTGTCCTAAAGTCCTCATCTGGATTATAGATTGTCGCAGCTACATCTGCGTAAGCGGCTAGGTGGAAAACGATGTCAACATTATTCAATGCTCTCTTAACTATTTCTTTATCAGCTATGTCACCTTTGATAAACTCAATTCTATCGTCTTCCAAGAGGTCTTTGCAAAAATAGTTAAGTTGATCAAAAGGGTATGCTGATAAACTATCAATTACTCTTACAGAGGCTACATCGTGCTCAAGCAGTTTTCTCACGACAAAACTTCCTATATGACCACAGCCACCTGTTACTAGCACTGTGGCCCTAGACCAGTTAACCATATACAGCACCTAAATCCTAAAGAGGTTAAATATACCAATTAAGTTTATGTAAAACTTTAATGATATCACCAGAGTAGGGGACCATACGCTTTTTAATATCTTTATCTGATAAAACCCTGAGTTGCTGGACTGAGACGCGCTTCTCAATAACCTTCCTAAGGTTTCTAAAGATGTACCATATAGCTCTTGCCAGTTGTAGTCCATAAACTTTCTTCCTTGATGCAAAGAAGTACCACATGCTTAGATAATATTCCAATAGAGTAATGCTTAACGTGCTTATCATGTTGATTGCCGAGTAATTTTTCATTAATGTAATCAGCCTATTACGTTTATTTAGATAAAAGAACTCAGGTTTTGGTCTTTGTGCATGTTTATCCCTAGTGGTTGCTCCAGATTTATGATAGATTATAGCTTGCGGCACATACAGCACTTTATAACCCGCTAGGTTAAGCCTCCAACCTAAATCTATGTCCTCATATCCAAATAGATATGAGGTATCGAAGCCGCCTACCTTTATAAGAATATTACGCTTAAATATCGTTAGTACGCCAAATATGTATGCAGGTTTATCATATTGCCCCAGATCCAACTCATTAACACCTCGAGTATAATTGTTGCCAAAATAATCTATCCACCTACCAGCTGCAGCTGAATCGTCAAATCGACGACGATCAAAAAAGTTTCTATATTTAACATCAGCAGCTGCCACCCATGACATCCCCTCTAATGCTTCAACAAGAGGTTTAAGCCAATTCCTATCAACTTCAACATCGTTGTTTAATATAGCAACATACTTACCTCTAGCAGCAAGCACTCCGACCATGTATCCTCCAGCAGCATAGATATTTTTGCTTAGTCTCAAAAGCTTAAGCGATGGATAGGTACTCCTAATAAACTCTACACTGTCGTCCGTAGATCCATTATCTACAACTATAACCTCGAAATTGGGATAATCGGTACTCAATACGCTGTCTAGGCATGTTTTAAGATGCTTAAGTCCATTATAATTGAGAACAACTATGCTTACTAACGGAGAAGGAGATGGTTGTTCAATATCTTTTACCTGACTCATGGCATATTGGGATGAGAGGGTACTTACTAAGAGTTTTTAGATGTGAGATTATTGAGTTTCTTCTCAGCTGGAGGCTGTCGGGTAATAGATTATAAACAACCTTCCCGTTAACTCTGGAGCAAGCCTACTGATTATCTCAGCTTGCCTCCTAGAGACACATATTATCACATCCGCATCCCTAAGCCAGACCCTACACAGCCTATTCATAGGCGAGGAAAACCCTGCAAATAATGCTCTCGCAACGCTTCCATGCTCTAAGATCTCGAAGCTTACGGCATCAACCCCACTTCTCGTCTGTTCGCTGAAAACGATGGAGTTATAGGATACTGGCTGATAGTCATGGAGATGGACAACAACTTTCTTGCCAAGCCCCTTCACAGCCGGTATCAGGGGATAACAGTACCTAGGAATATACACGACATCAGAACTGCCGATAAGCTCACGAAGCCAATGTTTCCCAGCTAATATTGAACAGTTAAGTCAAAGCCTATGCTTATCTCTCACGCTTAAAAGGCTTGAATAGACATAGCGAACTCCGTTGAGCCTTACAGGCTCTCTAGTACCATGCACAACCGTTAACTTAAACCTCGCATCTTGAAGGACTTGAGCTATAAGATGTGATGCTAAAATTCCACCCGTACCATCAGGCCACCACTGCTCAGACACGACTAAAACTCTCATTATGTTAACGTCCCAACAGGGCCTTGAGACTAAAAACTAACCCTGAGAATTGTTAATCAACAAACTCATGTCAAGCTTTAAAATCCCACTGAGTGTACCAATAGTTACAGTTGCAAGAAAGGTCTTAGAAGACCCACTTTTTTGAGTGTTGCTTCGTTTACCTTTTTTATTCTCTGAAAGACAGATCTCTTTTTTAATAGCTTTCTTAAATTCTTGACGATATATATAAATAGGCATTCATTATTCCAAAGATTATATGGTAGTTTCTAAAGCGGAGAGCGTTCATTATTCGTAAGAGGTTAATTACGGTCAAACTTATTAACACGTATGGAAGCATTTTCCAAGAGAACGTTTTGATTATTGTTTGAAGTTGATTCTTGCGAGCATTATAACAATATGTATAGCCCTTGAGAATCTGCTTCGGTGTTACCCCTCCTCCTTTATGGAAAACTTTTGCTTTTGAGGTAAGCATTACCATGAAGCCTGTCATCCAAGTTCTGAGTCCAATATCTATCTCTTCGCCGTAAAGGAAATAATCCGAATCAAAACCTCCTATTCTCTGGAAAATATCACGCTTCGCAATAAAGGCTGCTCCGAAAGGTGCAAGGATTGCCTGAGTTTCCTGAGCTTTCTGATCAGCTCCTTTAAAATTGCAAACCCAATCGCAATAAAGTCCTGTAGATTGAATCCTTAATGGATTGTCGTAATCGCATATTAGTGGCTGAACGATGGCGACTCTAGGCTTCTGGTGAAATACTTCGATGACTCGTTCTAACCATCCGCTTTCAACATATAGATCACAATTTAGAAAAGCTACGTACCTACCGCGTGCCAACTTTAGACCTTGATTCATGGCTTTTCCAAAGCCTAGATTGGTTTTGTTAATGAGCACTTTGCAAATACTACTTTGTGTTACATTTTTATAATAATCCTTAATTATTTCTAAGCTATTATCTTTAGAGCCATTATCTATTATTATAAGTTCAAACCTAAATGGGGGAGTATCGCTAAGTATAGAGTCAAGTAGTTTCCTTAAATATTTAGATCCATTATAATTAAGGATTATTATACTAACTAAAGGGTCAAGATTACTTTCCACAAACATTTTAAAGTACGCCAGCTTAACTCATATTCCATGTGATATATCACTATATAACCGAAGATATTTTTCAGCAGTTAACTCCAATCTAAAGTTTCCGAAAGCTCTTTCATAGCTTTTTCTAGAAAGTTTTTCTTTAAGCTTATTGTTATACAATACTTCTAGAATTTTTTTAGCCATCTCTTGCTCAGATTCTACTAATAGGCCTGCGTCCCCTAATGCTTCCGGTATGCTTGACTTTTTGTAAGCTATTATTGGTGTTCCTGAGGCCATGGCTTCAAGCATCGTTAATGAGCCGAAGGCCTCAGAAAGGGAGGTATGTACGTAGACATCAGCGCTGCGGTAATAGTAATAAATGCTCATGTTTGTAGACCATTTAATATTCAGGTTTACATATTTAGTCAGACCGAGTTCTCTAATAGAGGTGAGTATTTTCTGGAAATAAGTTCTTTCTATAGCTCTTCCTTTCACCAAAAGCAAAACGTCTTTCTCCTCCCTAACAACATATGGTAGGGCGTTTATCATCATAGAAAGGTTTTTAATAGGGTCGATTCTACCAACCCAAAGTATGACCTTTTTATCTTTCGGTATTGACAGCTTCTCCCTAGCTTTTTCACTGGAGACATTAAAGGGATTAAATACATTAATATCGACACCGTGATGTATCACTGTAGGTTTAAACTCGCAAAGCTTTTCAACAGTACTCGCAGCGTGATAGCTTGCACACACGAAAGCATCAACCCTAGAATTTATTTCCTTCAACCTTTTACAAACGGTTTTGCTCTCCCTTTCATCAATAACATCTAAAGAGCCGTGAAGCATAAACAGTTTAGGCACATCAACTTTTAGCAACTTCCATGTAACTGAGTCATTTGGACTATTGAGGTGTATTACGTCAAAATTTGTTGCAAAACGTTCGATGGGAAAAATATTTCCCACATATTTGAAGGAGAAGTGAGCTATCCCAGTATCTATGAATAAGGGAATTAAACTCTTAGGAGCCTTTAGGTGATAGTAATACCCTCCCATCAAATACGACATGACATTAGCTAAATTAACTAGTTTAACTCCACTTCTTGATATGTAATATGGCAATGCCCAATTGTATTGAACTAAAACCCCTATGTTTTGGAAAAGTATTCTCATAATTCTTGCTCCAAAATATTATAGAATTCTCTGAACGTCAACATCTTTACTTCTTGTCTTTTCAGATAACTTATAATCTGCCTAAACATATTAAATCTTTGTTCATCAGACAAACTTATCGGATGTAAATACCAATTAAATAGATACTTTCTTTTCGTAATGTGGCTTATTATCGTAGTCCATGCATGTAATGAGTCGAATGCGAAATCTGTAATATGAGTTCTTACAGTCAATATTCTATCTCTTAAGGTTAGAGGACCAGTTATTTGATGCCCAACTCTACATATTTTTATACCAAATTTTGATAGGAGGTGATATTTACCAGCAAGGTTAAAAGGAAATGAAAAAGAAAATGGTTGTTCAAATGAGATGGTTTTAAATGCTTCAAATGATCTGCAAAGATCTTTAATGACTGTATTATCATCAGTTAACGCATAGGGTATATGCGAAAAACTATGTAATGCAATTTCATGACCCAATTTAGATTTCACTATTTTTCCTATGAGATCACCATAGTAAAACTCCGGATATTCAATCCAATTAGATTTTGGGCATAATTTATGCCAATTATACTTGCCTATAGAAAAGCCGTATTTTTTATTTTGTTTATGTATATTGATCTCTAAGAAATGTCCCTTACATTCCTTCAACAAAGCATGACCAGTACAAAAGATGGTGAGCGGGATTTCATATTTTTCGGATATATCGATTAATTTTTCAAGTCCAATCCTGTTCTTTATACCAGCAACCTTCGCCTTGGCAAAATCATTACTATAGGAATCTATAGGGCTTTCTACATCAAAGCTGATCAATGCTAATGGACCTTGTTTGAATCGACAATTAAATCCATAAATTTCCATAATCTGCCAATATTTGACTAATGAGGTAAGCAAAGCATTACATGGATTTTTTATGAACGCGCGGTCAGTGCTCATAGGTCTTATAAAAACATGGTTCCTAGGTTATGACGATTTTAGCTCGACATAAATAATGTCCAAGCGAGCCTCAGATGATCTATTGTAATAAGAATAACTACATTTATTAACGGGAAGCCATTATCCAATACGTTTCAACCGCTTTGTGAGTGGAAAATTAGTTAAAGTTAAGGTAATAAGAGATTATATAATGCTATGTCTTTTTCATCAATAGAAAACCTTTAATTTAGTAAGAGTTTAATCTAATTGTTTACAGAGCAACTATACTTACTGAGTTGTCATATTATATATTCCCATCATACCACCGTTATAATAGAGAAGATTAATGCTAGGTATTGCACTGTTAAAGAATGAAGCGGGATGGGGCAATATAGAGGTCTATAAAATCGCTAATCTGCCTATAAGTCTCCTCAGGTATAGGGGCTGCATGTAAGACAAAAACGATAGGTATACCAACTTCTTTGCCCACCCTCAGCACTTCTAGTGGAGTATTTAAATCATTTAAATGGATTACATGGACAGAACCCCGTTTTATAAGCTTCTTTAGATAACTGTTGCGCAACTCGCGTGGCATGGCATACGTTGGCAATAACTTACCCTTTAATCTGCCCTGCATTTTTTCATAAATATACATGAGGGCTAGTGGCGTGTTAGGCTTATCTACATAAACACGAACACCCAACTCATGGAGCCCATTAATTAAGTACTTATTATACAAGATAAGCACCGATATGGGAATATATAGTAAATTTATCAATTCATAAATACACCTTAGCTATTTTTAACCCGTCTAAACATCGATGCCCAATATTAAGTTGCACGTTTATTCATTCTGCATATAATGATTTAATAGATTCAAGAGGTTTACGTGCTTCTCCATATTCCCACATATCTTTCAGAGCTTAATATGACAGAGTATTCATTTAAAGAGTTCATAATATCAATGGGGTGCATGCCGAAATTCCTAGTGAACCATGCAGTATTTTGAGGGTCCTTAAATGTCGCCAATAAACCAACATTATCTGTACCCACTATAGCTATTGTTTGGCGGCTAGAAGCTGCATATCCATATAGTGGTTCAGGTTTTAGAGAGCTTAATGGTACGGAGAGCCTTGGATCCATCCAAATCAATGTTTCTGAGCTATCGAGGTATTGAAGTAGGCTTAAGCTTATATGCCAGCTTACCCTATCAGCCCAACCTATGTTCTCAGCATAGGTGTTCGCAACCAATGTTGGATCTTGAATTCCATAGAATGATACTAGTGAGATCAATATTATAGCTAGAATTGAGCTGGCAAACCTTTTAGTTACATCTCTAGTAACTAATGCCGAGAGAGGAAGCATAAGCAAATATAGCCAGTAAAAGTATCGTCCGCCGAAGGTTGGCAGGCTGCGTAAGGCGTAGTTTACAGCTGTACTTGCCAGTCCTATAAAGCCGAGAACAAATATAGTATCGAAATGATGTTTGTGACTTTTGAATAGTAATCGTGGAGCGGAGAAGAGAATATGTGAGGCAGCTATCGAAGGAACTAACGCCCATGCAATGAAGAATATTGATGATTCTGAAGTGTACCATGGCTGAGCCGCCCCATACCACGGAGTTGCCTCTCCAGCAAACAGTTCTATCAATCTATTAAAAGCGTTAACCGTGGGCCTCACAATCACATCTAGAACGTAGATGTGTATCCAGTAGGTTAGGGATATGATGAGGATGAAACTGGCGTCTCTCAGCGCTTTCCTTCTCACTTCTCTAAAGGTATCGGCGAAGGCTATTGGAAGGATAAAGGCTAAAAACATAATTGCAAATGTTGCATGTGCGACAATTCCAGCCAGCCATAGAGGATAGCTAGCCAGCATGTTCGCCCTAGACGGTGATCCCTGCCTTTTATACAGATTCATAACAATAGAGGCTGATGCCAAAAAAAGTACTATTGCATAGCATTGATGAACAACCTGCGTTAGCGCTAGGGGAGGAGTTATCGACAGTAGAAGCAGAGCGATAAATGAAGCATCGCGGTCTCCGGTAATCTTTTCCACAACCAGAAAAATGAATAGAAAATAAGTCAAATATAATGTGATCTTCAATGTTAAATAGTAGCTCATAACATTTAGAACTCCGACTCCCGTGACCGAAGCCAAAATGTATTCCAAAGCGGGAATTAGGTGGAAAAACTGATAATATGGGTTTTCAGCATATTTGTAGGAAATCCATCGTCCATCATTATCTATCGCAACCGCAAATCCTGGAAATCTAGCATCATCCCCTAAAGGAAAAGGATGTCTCGTGGAGACCATAACTAAAACTGGCATGAGTGCGACACTAACCGTAAGAAGCGTCAAAGATGCTTTAGTAGGTGAGGACACACTTGTTAAAAGCCAGAGCGTCAACGCCAG